>CAYJRY010000018.1:0-21749 GCA_964372855.1 uncultured Gammaproteobacteria bacterium
TTTATTATCTGATATTTTGATGTAGGTCCTAATGGAACAAAGTGAAATATATTTGATAAATTTTTGAGTTTATTAAAATACTCTTTTTTTATTATATCATTACAAAACTGCGCAAATTGCAAAGTAGTGCATCCAGACCATTTTTGATTAATGAAACCTGTAATTTCTTTATCGTAGTTTGAGAGTATCCATCTTAGAAGCCCACTTTTCCTTTTATTTAATCCCAAGAAGGATGTACGAATAATTAAGGTATTGTTATCTGTTGGTTCTCCCAAAAGTTTACTTGCTCCATATGCATCACATGGATTAGTGTGAGAGTCTTCATAAGTATCATTGCATCTTGAACAAAAAACTGCATCGGTTGAAATATGAATTAAATAAAAATTATTTTTTACAGCAAGCTTAGAAAGACATTGGGGAAATAAACTATTAACTTTGATTAATTCTTCAGGTTCTGATTCTTTTAGTGCTCCAATACAATTTATCACATATTCAAATTTATTATATTTTTTTATAATAATTTCAAAATCCCTAACTAAGTCTTTTACCGTAAGTCTTATTAGTTTATTTTTGATATTTTTCTTTCGTGCAGTTCCAAGAACATACTTATTGTGAGATTTTAAATATTTAAAAACAGTTTTCCCAACCATTCCGGTTGCTCCAAGAACTAATATATATGGTCTATTCTGCATGTTTTAAATCAAAAATCTTAATTTTTGGTAATGGTGTTATAAATTTAATATTTTTATCAAGATATTTTCTATTTCTATTGACAAGCTCCTTGAGAAATGCCCACGCGAATACAAGGATATAGCTTATTTTTTTGTTATGGTGTAATATAGAAGGTGAGTATATTGGCAAATGAATTCCGGGCATATAGTTTTCTTGTTTGATTTTTGAATCATCAATCATATACTCAAGATATTTTCCGTCTATTCCACAATAATTTGTGATGATAGTTGCTCTACCAGAAGCCCCATATCCTACTATTTTTTTCTTTTGATTCTTTAACTTTATAAGCAAATTGGTGAGTTTTTTCCTGTGTATAGTTATAGTTTTTGAAAATAATCGAAACGTTTCAGCTTTATCTAAATTTTGTTCTTTTTCTAAATTTTCTAGGTCTTTAACATTTTTGGTTATTGGATTTATCAAGGAGCTAGAATTTTTTAGATAAAAAATGATTGATCCACCATGTAAATCAATTAGTTTTACATCATATATAGTCATTTTATATTTCGAAAAAAATTTTTTTAGAGTGAGCAATGAATAGTAATACTGATGCTCATGATAAATCATGTCATACTGCAGATCTTTTATTAGCCTTCCTAGGTAGTGAACTTGAAAAACTAAAATGCCGTTATCTTTGAGTACAATCTTTACACCCTTAATTACATCATGCATATCTTCAATATGAGCAAGAGTATTGAAACTATAAATAGCATCTGCACGACCATATTTTTCTTTTATTTCTTTGGCAACTTTTTCTGAAAAATATGCATGCACAAGAGGAATGCCTTCTTTAATTAATGGCTTAACAATGTTCTCAGCTGGATCAACTCCAATTGCGTTAAAACCTTTACTTATTAGAGATTTAATAAAAGCACCATCATTACTGCCAATTTCAACAATAAATGTTTTTGAAGAATTAGGAAATTTTTTTTTAACGTCAGACACATTTTGTTCAAAAAAATCGATAAGAGTTTGTATAGCTGAAGAGCGATAGAAATAGTTCCTAAACAAGATTTCCTGCGAAATAACTTCTCGTGTTTGAAGTAGATAACAGTTTTCGCAAAATGCAAGAGTTAGCGGGTAAAGCTTTTCCTTCTCAAAATCTTTTTTTGTTTTTAAAAATCCTCCAGCAAGAGGCATCCTTCCTAAATTAATAACTCGTTGTTTTAATGACTTTTTACAAAAACGACAAACAGTGTATAATTTATATCCTTCTTTTATTTTATAATCCATGACCAATATTATATATTGCTTGAGCTGGCTTGAGCAAGATCATATAATAAATATTGTGAAGAAAATTTATTTTCTCTTTATTCTAAGTCTAATATTTGATGCACTTATTCTTATTATTCTTAAGCTTCTTCGTTACTATTTTCCGCCTCCTTACATAGGGAATAGTAAGATTATTGGATATACGCAATACAACGGTTATTCATTTTATTTTGATACTCTACTTTTTTTTATATTTCTCTCAGTTCCAGTATTTATAGTTATAGTTAGCAAATTTATATATAAAAGATGAATATTAAAAAGTTTTTAGAAAAACATGAAATATTAATATTTTGTATAAGTTTCATTTTTTCAATTATTATCTTTTCCCCAACCTGCAAACTTTATTTAGATAATGGTTTTGACTATCAGGCGCTTTTTACATGGGATTATAATGCATCAATTGGTATGATTCCATACAAAGATGTTTTTTATCCTTATGGTATACTTTCGTTTTATAAGGATCATGCATTATTAGCACATGTATTAAATATATTTATATTACCAATCACATTAACACTTATTTATTACAGTTTAAGACAATTATTTCAATATACTAAGGTCTTACTTTTGACATTTTTTCTTTTCTTTTTGTTTATCTCCATATTTACTGGATGGGAAGTATTTAATCGTTATGGTATTCTTGTTGGGTTTGGTCTCTATTGCACGCAATATTTTTATTTGCAAAAGATTGTTTCCAAAGTATTTTTTCTAATAACTGGAATTTTCTCAGGTTTATTTTTTTCATTCGCAACCGATATAGGAATATATTTATTTACTATTTTTATAATCCTTTTTGTAGTAAAACCATTATTAAGAATAGAATTTCACATGTATATTCATCTAACATATTGGTATCAGTTTTTTAGAAAACTAATAGTATATTTTATTGGGTATGCTATTGGATTGACTCCGCTTATTATTTATTTACTTAAGAATAATTCGATTTTTGAATTTAGTAATTCATTAAATTATTTTTCAGATATTGCGCTATATGCTAAAATTCCTTTTCTTCCAAGTCTTAAATCAATCGAAAACATATTTGTGTTTTCATTACTTTTTTTAACAGTTTTTTTTGTGTCTATTAAAATTTTCAACATGAAAAAATCGTGGTCCCTTGTAACATATTACGAAGTTACTTTGTTATTGATAATTATTTTATTGGAACAAAAAAGTATTATTCGTTCAATAGACCGAACCATAACATTTGTTGGATTTTTATTATTTTGTATTTTGTTGTACGAATTTTTTCTAAATAACTTGAGACGCTTTGTGTTTAATCTCTATACAAATTTGCTTCTTATTTTTGCGTTTTTGACAGGATTATTTTTGCTTTTTGGCCCATTGAAAAGCCATATGTACCAACCGGCTATAAAACGTATCTATGCTAGCTCTAACAATATTTGTTTGAAAAAAAATTTTGAATTGTTAATCAAAGAGAATTCATATAAAAAAATTGTCCAAAAGCTTTCATCAATTTCTAATTTTAACGGAAAAATTTTTAGTTTTCCATCAGATCCTATTTTTTATGCATTACTTAAACAGAAGACTCCTTATTATTCAAATACATACGATTCATCAAGTGAAAAAGCACAACTGCGCCAAATACATTTTATAAAAAGCAATAATATCGAATATATAATTTTAAATACAAAAATAAAAGATATTCAAGACAGCGTTCCTGAATATATCCGTGCAAATATTTTACTAAAATATATACTTACAAATTTTGAGGTAATTGCGAAAATGGATAATTTTCTTATTTTAAGAGTAGTTCCCGGAAATCAGGATATATTTAGAAACTCTATAGTTTCAGAAGAGTACAAAAATTATTTGCTTAATATAGATTTAAAAAATATTCCTTTTTCAGAAGGAATATATAAATATCCATTTTCAAAAAGTGCTTCCTCGTACGACTTCACGAATTTTGATTATTTAAATCAACATTTAAAAAATCGAAGTTTTGATATGCAAAATAGTTTTCTTGCAGTCTTATTCGAAGAAGATAGTAATAACAATGAGAGTGCAATTACTATTAGTAGAAATGATGGGATAAAATCACATGTAAAACTCAAAAGATGCAGCATGAAGCCTTGCATAATTAATTTGTCGAGATTACCAATATTCTTTTCAGTTAACAATCAATACGCATATTCAATAAGTGCCTTAGAAAAACCTAAAAAAATAGAATTAGTTAATACTTCGCAAAATAATCTATGGTGAAAAAGAACAAAAAATATATTACTAAACTTTTAGCAAAATATATTGGTGTTTGCTTAATACTTTTACTTTACGTAACACTTATGGTAAGTGTTATAGGATGGGGACTTCCAAATTCTTCTCATCCTTTTCCTTATCATATGGATGAATGGCATCAACTCCAAGGGGTTCGAGCTTTATATAAGTATGGTACACCAAATATCGAAGGAGCTGCTCATGGTTCAATATTCCAATTTTTATTAACTGGGATATACCTCATTCCATTTGTTGTGTTGGGTGTCATTAATCCTTTTTCCGTAACATCTATATTAAGTAATGTTCAAATGCAAGAAAAAATATTTATAGTTTTACGCTCAAATACCCTCTTGTTTGGTATATTATCGATAATCGTTGTTTCAATAATTGCTAAAAAGTATTTAAAAACAAATCCTGGCATAACAGCATTTTTTTTCGCTATTACTCCTCTTTGGATTACATTAAGCAACTACTATAAATATGATATTGCACTTGTTTTTTGGATTTTACTTTCTTTATTTTTTCTATTGCGTTTTGGAGATAATCCTACATTTAAAAATTATATTGTAGCAGCAATTTTTTGCGCGTTAGCTTTTGCGACGAAAGTTGCAGCACTTCCTCAAATAGCAATTTATATAGTTAGCTTTTTCTATTTTACTCATGGTTGGTCAAGAAAATTCAAATGGTTAATCACGGGAGTTGGTATTTGTCTTTTATTGTCAATTGTAGTTGGAGTTCCAGATTTAGTTTTTCGACTAGAGCGCTATAAAGAATATTTTTCGTCAAATATATTTGCAGCTTCAGAGAAAAATATGAATTTTATGATTGGCACAAGTAATTGGTTACAATATGTTGTATTTATCCAACTCCCAAGGATTTTTGGTTATGGGTTTTTTGTTTTAGCTGTCATATCAATATTGTACCTATTATTAATAAGCATTCTAAAAAATAAAAAATATAAGAAAGAAATGTTTATTTTTATAAGTTTTGTTGTATATGCTCTTTCACTTTTGCCTTTAGGACTTGGCGCTAGTGGTAATAGGCTTTTGGTTCTCCTCCCTTTTTTGGCACTTCTTATTACAGTATTTGTAAATTACATTTTGCAGATATTTAAAGACAAAAGGGTTTTAATATATAGTGTTATTGCTATATGTGCGGTTATCCAGTTTTATTATTCTTATCACTTTATATTTTCTAAATATGAGAAGGCTCCACCTCAAGTTGCGTCAGAATGGATACTGCAAAATATTCCAAAAGGAACAACTATTGGAATTGAGAATAATCCAATATATGAATCTCCTCCTGATTTTATATTAAAAGAATACTATCAAAAACAAGAAGATCCCAAGTTTGATACATATTTTGAATATAAAATTGTAGATGTATTTATAGAAAGTCTTCCTTCGTATATAATAATAACCAATAGAGTATTACATAAGGATTATTTCAGGAATTCATCAAAGAAGAAACTCATAAAAAGACTTGAAAAAGAAAAATTTAAAATAGTTGCTGAATTCAAAACTCCTGAAAAAATTAATAACTACTTTGGAAATGAGCTTAACACATATCTTTCAGGCCTTAACGCTTCTTTGCCTATAACTGTATTTAAAAGAAGTAAAATCTAGACTACTTCCATTTTTGGTAATGGAAAAATAAAGTGTCCACCAGACTTTAAATATTTTTTTTCTCTTTCTAAAAATTCTTCTTTAAAAAACCAGGGTAATACAAGCATATAGTCAGGCTTGTTTTTTCTTGCTTGTTCTTCTGAAATGATAGGGATTTGTAATGAAGCTATTTTTGTACCCCATTTCTCAGGATTGCGTTCAACTGCATAAGATATAAGGTTGTTATTCAGCTTAAGATATTGGATTAAAGTATTTCCTCTTGTTGATGCGCCATATAGATAAATAGTTTTTCCATTTTTTTTGAGTTTCTTGATAAATCTCAATAGATTAATCTTATTTTCTCGAATACGTCTTGCGAACGAAAGGTAGGGAGCTAACTTATCAAGATGTAACTTTTTTTCATGCTTTATTAAATCTTTTACACTTTTTGTTATTTTTCGCGTATTGGTAAAAGCGATATATGTTCTAAAGCTTCCACCATTAATAGGAGAAAGCTCAACATGAAATACCTCTAGGTTATGCTTTTTTAGCAAGTTTTGAAGAGTAAAGAGTGAGTAATATTCTAAGTGCTCATGTACAATATTATCAAATGCGTTTTTATAAAGCATTTCTGCCAAATAGTTTTGTTGTATAACAAAAATGCCTTTTGCTGATAAAATTTTTGTGATTTCAGAAAGAAAAATGTTCGGTTTGTCAATATCGTAAAAACACGATATTGCAGTAATAATATCAGCTTTTCTATTTTTGAATTTAGCAATAAAACTTTTGCCATTAAAGAAATCACTGATAACAACGTCTGCATATTGCTTTATTTCTTTTGCAAACTTTTTAATCGGCTCATAAGCAACTCTAGTATAGTGATTTGGGTAGAAACTCAAGAGCGTACCATCATTTGCACCAATGTCAACAATTAGGGAATTTTTATGTTTTATTTTTGCAATCGAAATAGCTTTTTTTACTATTAGTTTAAGTTCTTTTATCATAGAACTATTAATACCCGATTTATATCCATAATTGTCAGTATAAAGTACCTCTTTTGGAGTCGTTTTTTTAAGCTGTAAAAGCAAACATTTATTACAGAGTACAAGATCCAAAGGATACTTTTCGGGCCTAAGATTTGTTATAGTAAATTCAGCAATATATAAATTGCCAAGAGACAAAATCGAAGTAAAAGAATTAGTATTACATAAACGGCAACTAAAAGACATACGGAAAGTTATTATAATGGAACTTTGTAGAACAGACAATAGTAAAATTCATGTATAATAAAAAGAATTCATATGAAGATTGCTATATTCTACAATCTTCCTCCAAGCGGGGCAAAACGCGTAGTGTACCAGCATACAAAAGGGCTTAGAAAGTTGGGACATGCAGTAGATATATATACGTATGAAAACACTGACAAATTTTTTGATCCATCAGATTTTGCAAGTAATTCTTATATCTATTCTTATAAAAGGTTAATTTTCAAGTTTCCGATTATAAGAAAAATTAGTGGAGATCTTAGCGATTTTATTATCCTTAAAAATCTTCATAAAAGAATAGCAAGAGATATAGATTCAAGAGGATACGATATTGTATTAGTACATACCGATGCGTATACCCAAGCGCCGTATTTATTGCAATTTCTCAAAACAAACAATGTATATTTTTGCTTGGAACCGTTACGCCTAGCTTATGAATATATTTACCAAATCCAAGAGAACTTTCCTTTGATAAATCAACTTTATGAATCGCTGAATCGTTTTATTCGCAAAATAATAGACAGAAAGAATGCCCGATCCGCAAAAAATGCAATTGCAATTAGTCATTTTGGACGAGAACTCATGATTATGGCATTTGATATATATCCAAAAGTATCTTACATAGGAGTAGACTCAAATGTTTTTAAAAAAAAATTAATAAAAAAGAAAAATCAAATACTTTTTATAGGACAAAAACTATCTGTTAATGGATATGACTATGCTCTTGCAGCGATGGAACTGCTTCCTTCAAAAAATCGGCCAAAACTTTTCATCCACTCATGGACAAAAAATGCAAAAGATAGAGTTTCAGACCAACAACTTGCAGATATGTATAATGAATCATTACTTACATTGTCACTAAGTACATTTGACACATTCGGTATTGTTCCATTGGAATCATTGGCATGTGGTACACCGGTAATTGCGTTTAATGTCGCGGGATATCGAGAAACTATGCAAGATAAAAAAACGGGGTTTCTAGTGGATTTTAACGCTTTTGAGATAGCAAAAAAAATTCAAGAACTAATCGATAATCCAAATAACGCTAAGAAGATAGGTGAATATGGAGTAAGATGGGTTAGTAATAATTGGACATGGCAAAGACACATTAAGGAGCTTGATACATTGTTAACAAACTTTGCAAAAAATTAGTAATTCAAAATGCATGATTGATTCCAATGATACAAATGAGTTATTTTTGCTTAAAGAAAAGATTACTAAGAGCTTTAGCTTACTTATTGCTAGAGAGTTTTTCATTAAAGCTTTATCTTTCGTCGGACAACTAATTGTTGCCCGTATTTTAGTTCCTTCGGATTTTGGTATTTTTGTTATTATTTCATTTATTGTAAATTTCTTTATTTTATTCTCCGATATTGGGCTGACGTGGTCAATTATTCGAAGCGAAAAACAACCCAAAGAATTAGAATTATCATCAGTGTTATTTATCAAAATTGTATTTAGTAGTATTATTATTGCGATTATTTATTTCCTAGCACCGTTTATAACTATTTTTTATTCAGAGTTTCAAAAAAGCCATGTATCAATGCTTCAAATTTTTTCAATAACTATTCTATTTACATCTTTGCGCTCTATTCCTATTGCGCTTTTAGAGCGAAAGATCAAATACAATATGATTGCTATTATTGATGTTGTCGGAATATTGGTTTATCAAATTAGCGCGTTAACTCTTGCTTTTGCAGGTTTTGGGGTGTGGAGCTTGATTAGCTCAGTAATTTTAAAAGAAATCATTGAAGTTATTATTGCATATTTATTTCAACCTATTCCATTAAGGATAAACATAAGCATCAAATCTATTCAGTACATGCTTAGCTTTGGTGTTTTTTTACAAGGAAATAGTATTTTAACATTTATACACACCTCTATAATACCAGTTCTTGTTGGAGTAAAGTATGGTCCATATCAAGTAGGGCTTTTAGATTGGAGCTCAAAAATTGCCTCAATCCCTATGACTATTACCGAAAATTTTGGCAGGGTTGCATTTTCAGGATTCTCAAAAATTCAAAATGACAAAAAATTTTTAGCAATTATGATAGAACGATCAATGGGAATTTTGAGCATAATTACGCTACTTTTTACTGTTTTGATATTAGGATTCGCCCCGCAAGCTATTGAAATTCTGTATACAAAAAAATGGGTGGCAGGTGTTCCTTCTTTATATTGGTTCGCAGCAAGTACATTTTTAATATCGGTAATGTCTGCAATTGGATCTGGCCTTTTAGCACTTGGAAGATCTAAAGAAATTTTCTACGTAACACTTCTTTCAGGGATAACTAAATGGTTTTGTGCAATATCTTTAGTATCATTATTTGGATATATTGGCGTTGCAATCACCTCAACAATTACTTCTGCAGTTTTATTTGTACTATATTTATTTATCGCAAATAAAGCTTCTTTATCGATTAATACTTCCAAGGTACTTCTGCCCAAATTGTTTGTATTTTGTTGTACATTACTCTTTATCTATGCGCTTAATATCATAACATCCCAACATATTCATATATTTGTAGGAAAAGTTATTCTTAGCCTTGCAATGTATTTATTACTTATGTATATTTTTTCGCAAGAGGACCTTAAGAGAATTATTAAACTTGCGTCATTACTAAGACTTTTTTTTTCTTCAAAAAAACACATATGATAAAAGTATCAATTATAGTTGTCTTATACGATGAATATAATTTGGTAATGGATTGCTTAAAATCGTTATATAACTCAAATGTCAATGATAACGAGATAATACTTGTTCATAACAATTCAGGAAAAGAAGGAGTTGATAAAGTTCTTGAGCGTTTCAATGTAATATATATTAAAAATAATACCAATTTAGGATTTGGACAGGCTGCAAATGTTGGCTTAAGAAAAGCAAAAGGAGAATATCTTCTTGTATTAACCCCAGACACTATTCTTTTGAAAAACACATTGAAAAAAACTTTAGATTATATCCATAACTATAAATATGTCGGGCTCCTTGGATGCAGGGTCTATGCAAAACCCAAAATATTTCAAGGATCCGCTTTCTATGAGTTCCCCAATATTATATCCCACTTGTATGAATATAATGTATTGTTTTATAAACTGATTTTAAAACTTAAAAAAAACTTTATACCAACTATGTATTCACTTCAAGCTCATAAAAAAGAAATACTTGCAAAGCATATAGGAGGTGGCTATATGCTATTTAGAAAAAAAGCTTTAGTTTCAATTGGGGGGTTTAGTAAGAGGTATTTTATGTATCGCGAGGAAACTGATGTTTGTAAGCGTTTGTATGAAAAAGGATGGAAGATAGTATATATTCCAAAAGGTGGAGTTATTCACTCTGGAGAAGGAACAACTCGGATAAGGATAACCCAATCTTCTCCTCACTATCTTAAAAGCACCTATATTTTTTTTAAAACTTATTATGGATTAATATATGCTCTTTTTGCTTGGATTGTTGGGATTGTTTCAGTAGGAATCAGTATTCTCATCCTTGCAGGAACAACTATCTTTAAAAAAACTCTAAATAAACAAAGTCAATCAGCTCTACTTTTACCTTATTGGATTACGATTTTTAAATGGCATCTTTTAAAAGGTCTTGGGGTTGTATTTGCTAAGGAAGATGAAAAATAAAATTATGGAGTTGAATTAAGAAATAAATATGCAATAATTTTCATTCTTGCCTTTTTATAACAATAAAAATATCAGACTCGCCGAAAAGCTTTAATGAGATATTGTCAGCATATGTTACTATTTCAGAAATAAAAAATTTAATTAATTTTACAAATTTTCCTGCTATTGGGTTAAGAAAGAGAAAGTTTCTGACAATTCCTTCTATTTTTTTTGTTTCTAAAATTTTAAAACCACATGCTCTAGTCTTTTCTACAAGTTCCTCTAGTGTATATCTTCTTAAATGACCTACCTTTTCGTCAAATTTTTTTACCAAACCAAGTTTATGAAGTGGAGCATTTTTAGAGGGAGTTGAGATGAATGCAACGCCTCCTCTTTTAAGTAATGAAAATATTTTTTTTAGTGCTAAGTTATCGTCTTGAATATGTTCGATTACTTCACTGCAAATGATAAAGTCATACTTGTCAGTAGGTAACTCATATGGGAAGTTCATTCTTTCAAATGATATATTTTTGAGACGAAGGATTTTTGCGCTTTTGTTAGCCGCATTAACAGCGCTCTGGGAGATATCTATTCCCAGAACATGATGTCCTTTACTTGCAAGATATAAAGAAATCGTTCCAGCACCACAACCAATATCTAGAATTTTTCTTCGCGATATTAAAAATTTATTTATTGTTGTCAGTATATGTCTATAGGTAAAATTTTTTTCATTTATAATTCGCTTCTGAATAGTAGTAGATTGATGGAACTGTTCAAATTTGTACATTACTTTTTTTATTTTTTTATTCACGATGTGATTCTATCAAAAAATTTAATATAATTAAATACATGCTAAAACATCAGAAGATAGATATTTCAATAATTATTGTTAATTATCGTGTTAAAAAAGAGCTTTATTTGTGTATAGATTCTATAATTTCTAGTAACCCAAAAGCATTATATGAAATAATTGTAGTAGATAATGATGAAGTAAAAACTATTCAAAATGATTTAAAAAAGAAATTTCCTGGAGTTATTTACATTTCAAATGAAAATAAAGGATTTGGACAAGGGAACAATATTGGGGTTAAACGTGCACAAGGAAAATATCTCTTTTTCCTTAATCCTGATACAAAATTTCTCAATAATTGCATAGACAAGCTAGTTGAGTACTTGAATAGACATAAGAACACTGCTATTGTAGCACCCATTCTATTTGATAATGAAAAAAAAGTATATCAATTGCAAGGGACGAAAAAATTAACTCCTATTCATGCCATTTTCTCGCTATCATTTATAAATAAATTATTTCCTCAAAATATGTTTACAAAAGATTACTGGTTGTCTGGTTGGGATAAAAAAACCGTAAAAGAAGTACATTCAGTACCGGGTACAGCATTTGTAATTAAAAAAGAAATATTTGAAATAATTGGAGGATTTGATGAGAATTTTTTCTTATTTTTTGAAGAGAGTGATTTGTGCAACCGTGTGAAAGATAAAGGACATAAGGTATATATTTTGCCAGATGCAAAACTTATCCATATGTGGGGGAAAAGTACATTACACCGTTCGGATTTAGAGATCATATTTAAAAAAAGTAGATATTATTATTTCAAGAAACATTTTGGTTTACCCAATGCATTAATAGTTGAAGCTTTTTTATCAATAAGAAAACATCATGTAATTATCTTAGTAATACTTTTACTAAGTGCGTTTTTAAGATTCGATCGTTTAAATGAGCTTATGCCACTTATTGGCGATCAGGGGTGGTTTTATCTTTCAGCCCGAGACATGATAACTTATGGTCAGATTCCCTTAGTTGGTATAACTTCAAGCCACACATGGCTTCATCAGGGACCTTTATGGACTTATATTCTGGCCTTTGTGTTTTTTGTTACTCAAGGCAATCCTGTTTCACCTTCGTTAGTTACCGCAACAGTAGGAGTACTTACAACCTACCTTATGTATTTTTTTGGAAATAAAATATTTTCACAGAAAGTTGGCCTAATCGCAGCAGCGCTATTTGCAGTTTCTCCTTTGATAATTATTTATACCCGAATGCCTTATCATACAACACTCATACCATTATTTATACTACTTTTTATCTTTGCATTTTATAAACTAATTCAAGGTTCTAAACACGCATTTCCTATTATTACGTTTCTTTTGAGCGTATTATACAACTTAGAACTTGCAACAGTAACTCTTTTTTTTGCACTTTTTGGTGTTATTTTTCTTGGAATATTACAAAAAAAACAATGGGTAAAAAAGCTTATAGATAGAAAGATATTATTATTTTCCTTTATTACCTTTTCTATCCCTTTGATACCTATCTATGTTTATGATTTACAACATGGATTTCCACAGACTTTAAAGTTTGTAGCATGGATTGGTTATACAGTCTTAAAACCACTACTTTTTATTATTCATAAACAAGCCAATGATTTAACCTCGTGGGAACAATTTGGTAATTTCTTAATGCTTATGAATAAACGATTGGTATTTTCAGAGAGTTTTTTTATTTCAATAGTTCTTACTATAACTTCTCTTATATTTTTGTATGTGCATTCATTGCAAGAAATAAAGTCTAAAATATATTCTGGATACACTGTGCTCGCCGCAAGTCTTTTTGTTGCTCTGTGTGGTCTTATTCTGACTAGAGTGCCATCAGAGGCATATCTGCCCGCGTTATTTGTACCACTTATTTTTACAGTTTCTTTATTGTTCGAAAATTTCTTACAAAAAAAGTATCTTTCAATTATTGCTCCAATATTTCTTATTGCAATAGTAATCTTAAACGCAAGAAATTTATATAATGCAGATTATTATGCATCGGAGAAAAAACTTCAAGAAGGTTATGTATACACATTGAATATTAAATCCATTAAAAAGGCCGCTGAATCAATAATAAAAATAGCTGGCAACCAGCCATTCATGCTAGAAGGAGGAGATACATTTAAATCATTTGCATCAAATTTAGACAACTATAAATATGTATTATTGTGGAAGAGGGGAGACCTTCGTAAAAACGCGCCACTTTCTTTTATAATTTATCCATCCCAATACACTCTACGATATTTTGAAGAAATTGTTTACAAAGATCATTCAGTTACCATTGTCAAAAAAAATACCTCTTTGTATGACGCTAATTAAAAAAGTTATAATTCTTTCTGTTGTAATTTGGTTTGCGATAAGTGTTGCTAGACTTGTTTATAATTATATCAAAATTTATTCGCAAGAGAAAAATTGGATATTCAAATCTATTGATGAGAAAAAAGAGTTGATGTTCGGAGATGTTTATCCTGCTATGCAATTTATTGCTCAAAATACTCCTCTTTCAGCTCGTATTGTCATTGTCATGGCAAATCCAAAAATTGAGCCTCGTTTACATTATCTTAGTCAGTATTATCTTTACCCACGCCGAGTATCAATTTCGCAAAAGATTATTCATGAGAAAAATATACAATATCAAGTGCTTTATATAAAAAATGAAGATCTAAACTTAAAAAAAGTGAAAGAAGTTAGTGGCAACAAAAAATCTATTATATTTAATGGGAAAGACATATCGTTGATACTTCTTAAAAACCATGAATGATATTCTAGCTCTCATCGGTTTATTAGTTGTAATAGGTATTGGATATTGTATTCTTGTTGGATTTAATTTATTAAAAACACATAGCTTATTTGAGAAATTACCTTTTGCTTATGGTTTAGGAGCTGGAATTGTTGCTTGGCAACTCTTTGCTTATTCTCAGCTGCATATTCCGTGGAAACTTATTTACATTTTAGGTCCATGGGCATGTTTGGCAAGTATAGTTATTTTTATACAAAGAAAAATACAAATCTTATCTCCTAGGAAAATTTCATTTAACCCGATTGATTGGATTCTTTTTTCTCTAATTATCACAACGGTAATATATGTAGGATTTGAGGTTTGGCTAAGACCATTATACGCGTGGGATGGTTGGGCAATTTGGCTAATTAAATCAAAACTCTTTTTTATTGACGGATTCGTTAATCCAAATATTTATGAAATACTCAGAGATAGTTATCCATTTGTCGTAAATTTATTTGGTACATTTTTATATGTTTTTATTGGGGGTGTAGATGATAAATCTGTACTTCTTTTGTTTTATGGATATTATCTTATGCTTGGGATAGCTTTGTATACTCTTTTAAAACGACAGGGTTTGAATAATACAAAAGCACTTGTATTTACTTTTTTACTATTATCACTTCAAAATGTTATTCGACATGGAGGAAGATTTGAAGCAGGATACTCAGATCTTCCATTGGGATTTTATATTTTTTGTTGCTTTTCTTTGCTTTTACAATATATCAAAGATAAAAAATTATCAACTCTAATTCTTCTTGTTTTATTTATGGCAATTACACGGTTAATTAAAGATGAAGGATTGATATTTAGTATTATTTTACATACGTTATTACTTTTCACCTGGTTAAAATCAAGAAATTTTTCTCATTTATTTTTTTCATTTTTGTGGATATTGCCAATACTACAATGGGAAGCGTTTAAATATTTCAATCACATTAATTTTACTATTTACTCAGACTATACAATAAAATTTTCTCGAGTTTTACCTGCTATTTCGTATGTAGTCATGGAGTTTTTAAATATTCGAAATTGGAACCTAATATGGATATTATTGTTTTTTACTTTACCATTTATTTTATTAAAAAAGAAAATTTCTATAAAAATTGCAGCATTTTTCATAGCAATTCAATTATGTAGTTATATCCTAGTTTTTCTTTTAAGTCCATATGAGCCCCATATCCATGTTCCAAATGTAATTGATCGATTACTTTTACATTTTGCCCCGCTTGCAATATATATAATTGCAATAATTGTATAATATGAGATTTATTTATTCACGCTTTCGAAGTGATTTCATAACTAAATGTATCTTCGTTGTCCTTCTTTTTTTATTCTCAGTAACTATTAGATTGTGGCATCTTAATGATATGGGAAGAACTTGGGACGAAAATGCACAAGTAGAGCTTGGACATAAGTTCATTCAATTGATGCAAAAGAGAGATTTTACTAACTCTTTTTGGTTTAAAGCAGTTGATAATCCTCCGCTGGGTCGTTATCTTTATGGAGTAGTTGGAATAGGTGATATTAAACACATTGATCATACCGGCAAACCTATTTATAAGTATGACTATACATTTAGCAGATTGCTTTCTATATTGTTTTCATCATTAAGTGTGGCAGTTATTCTTTTATTAGGCTGGGAGTTTCTTAACAGATTTATTGGGATAACAGCAGGAATTATTCTATCTATTCTTCCCTTTTTTATTGGACTTTCGCAGCTCTCAACAATGGAAAGTATGATTATGTTCTTTTTTACCGTTACTACCTACCTTTTTATGAAATTCTTAAAAAAACCATCATTAAAACTTCTTATTTTTACTGGGATATTGTTAGGTCTTTCAATTCTAACTAAGTATACCAATTTATTATTAGTACCACTTTTGATTTTAGTATATACAATATGGAAAGTACATGGAATAAAAAAACAAAAAGAAGAATCGGGATTTCGAATTTTTTTAATATTATTTTTGGTAGCATCCTTAACAGTATTTTTATTGTGGCCAATGCCTTGGTTTCACTTAAAAGACGTTCTTGCTTATACATATCAGACTCGGGTATTAAATGTACAATATTCTATTCCAGAAGTTTTTTTTGGAAAATTACTTTTAGTGCCAAAAGCGTACTATCTTGTTATGTTTCTTATAACTACTCCAGAAATTATTTTAATATTATTTATCCTTGGACTAATTATAATCTCAAGAGAAATACAATTACATATTAAGATAAGGAGCTATAAAATTTCCTTAATCACAAAAGCACAGTCATTTTTTCTACTCAACAAAAAAACTTTAGTTACAAAAACTTCTTTGGGATTACAAACATGGGTTTTACTGACATTATTTATCTGGTTTACTATACCTTTTTTACAATCATTTTATAATTTGCGCCAGCATGGTATTCGCTATATTATAGAAATCTATGCGCCTTTAGCCTTAATAAGTGGAATTGGTTTATATTTTTTAAATATAAAAATATTAACTAATTTATGGAAAAGGGTTATTTTTTATTCGATAGTTTTTTTGTTATTGCTTATTCCTCTTGTTCGTATAAGTCCTTATTACCTTGATTACTTTAATATTCTTGTGGGTGGTCCAAAAAATGTTTATGATAAGCGTTTATTTCAGTTAGGTTGGTGGGGGCAAGGAGTAAAAGAAGCAGTAATGTGGGTAGATAAAAACGCTAAGTGTCATCATAAAGTTGGTCTTGCGGTTGTGCCATCCCATGTAATTCCAAATTTTACCTGCGTGAAAGGTGAGGAATTTAATTATAGCAATTCTTATGATTATGTTATCGTCAGTCATTTTAATGTCATTAGAGAAGGATTTGATGACACCACGATAAAACAAAAGTATGTACCCATTTACCATGTAGATGCAAATGGTGCATATTTAGTAACAGTCTATGCTAAACGAATACATAATCAAAAATGAGAAGAATTCCTATATGCGAGATACAGTAAAAGGTGTTTTTTGGATTACAATTCTTCGAATTATTACAAGAATTATAGCGTATGGTAAACTAATAGTTTTTGCCAGAATTTTATCTCCTCTTGAGTTTGGGCTCTTTGGTGTATCTGCTTTAGCCCTTGCCTTTTTAGAAACCATTACAGAAACAGGAATAAATGTTGTCTTGGTGCAAGATAATAAAAACATAAAACAATCGCTAAGCTCTGCTTGGCTTATTTCGATTCTTCGAGGAGTTGTTATTACCACTATTCTCTTATTGTTTTCTCCTTCTATTGCTACTTTTTTTAATTCTCCAGCATCTTATGGATTAATACAAGCAATTAGTATTGTTCCTTTTTTACGCGGTTTTATCAACCCTGCAGTTGTAATATTTCAAAAAGAGCTTCAGTTTAAAAAAGAATTTTGGTTTCGGCTCACAATTTTTTGTGTCGATTCGGTAGTATCATTGGTAAGCATTTTAATAACACAAGAAGTTATAAGTTTGGTATATGGACTTATAGCTGGAGTTATTGTAGAAGTAATGCTGTCATATATTGTAATAAAAGAATATCCAACTATATCGTTTGAGAGAAAGCAAGTTTCGCATGTATTTCATAGAGGCAAATGGGTAACATTAACTGGAGTTTTTAATTATTTATTTCAAAACGGTGACAAAATTGTTGTAGGAAAGTTATTAGGAACTGCTTCCCTTGGTCTTTATCAAATGGCATATAATATCTCAATTATTCCCATTACCGAAATAGCAGATGTGTTTTCAAAAGTATCATTTCCACTCTATACAAAAATTTCTTCTGATCCAAATCTCCTTAAGCAAACATTTAAGAATAATTTTATAGCAATTTCACTTTTAAGTGTCCTATTTGGGTCATTTTTATTTATTTTTGCAGACTTATTAATTCATCTTACTTTAGGAGAAAAATGGGTTGGTATAATACCAGTACTTCGTGTATTATCGATTTTTGGAATAATTAGAGCTATAGAAAGTATACCTTTTTCATTTTTTTTAGCATTTAGAAAGCAAGAATATATAACTCTAATAACGCTTGTAAGTATATTTGGTTTTTTAATATCCATTTTACCTTTTGTGATGGCATTTGGAATTGTAGGAGCTGCGCTTTCTGCAACCTTTGGCTCAATAATTTCTTTACCTTTTGTTTGGTATTACACAAAAAAAATATTAAAAAATATATAATTTATTGCGTTTTGATCTGTACAATTTTAATAAAAAAAATCCCAAAATTAATAGTACTGAAATCATAGTAATATATCTTCCATAAATAAAAGAATTTGGCTTATATAAAAAAGTTATATTACTTTCTCCCTTCTTGAGATATATGGATCTAAAGAGATAATTTACTTTATATATTTCTGTCTCTTTTTCGTTTACGTAAGCCTTCCAACCCGGGTACCAGATTTCGGACAGTACCAAATATCCAGAATTTTCCAAATTCGTCGTGATAGTAATTTTATCAGGAGAATATGAGTTCAGAGGAATAGGCCTAAAAGACATTTGATTCTTTAAGGGAAATTTTGTAGCTTTTTCAAACAACAATAATTCTTTATAGTTAAAATTAGGCTCACTAATCCTATTTAATATTTTATGCCTATCAGGCATAACAACCCCATTGCCTACCATATATGCTCGTGGAAGATAATCTGATAGTTTATAAATATAATAAGAGTCTTTATAAAATAATTTTAAACCTTGGATATCTAAGGGGAATTTGGATATTATGTATTTTGTATTTAGCAATTTTAAAATAGTCAAATTATTAACTGAATAAAATTGAAAAAATGATTCATACTTAGATTCTTCATGAGATCCTGCTTTCCATAGAAAATCTCTGTAATCTTTAAGGTAAATAGCATCATATCCTGTCAGTGATTGAATAAAGTTGCGCGGTAAAGAGAAAATGAATCTTCCAGATAGATCAAACACTCTAAAAATTTCGTTGTTTTCTTTAAATATAGAAATGTCTGAAGGATTATTAAATACATCTTTTGAATTTTTTGTATCATAAAATTTAGAACCAAATAAAAAAAGATTAGTAATAATGAGTGAGATAACTAATGATTTTGAAATTAAAAAATTTATTTTTTTATAGATTAAAAAAATTATAACTATAGAAATTGCAAGTAAAATGATAAGATAATAAAAATCGTATAAGGTTAGATTGAATAAAATTCTATGATTAAAGCCAACGGCATAACTGTTTTTAAGAACATACTTTTCATAATAAAAAAACGAATTTTTATTCGTTAGTATAAATATAAATAAAGAAATTAAAATACTTAGGCCAATTGTCAATACTAACATCAACTTTTTTAACATAAAGTTTATTTTTCTGCCTAAATTATTTGAGTAAATATATTGAACTCCGATTCCAGCAAGTACTGAAACAGAAAACGCATAAACAAAAAGAAATCTCGCAGGAACTCTAAATAAATTAAAGCCAGGGATGTAGTTATAAAAAATTTTATAAAGAAGCGAATAACTTCCAAATGAAAAAAATAAAGAAAAAAGGACAAGAGCAAATAGCGTGATTATATATTTGTTTTTAAATATAAAGCATAATGATATAAATGTTAAGAGTAATGGAAATAATCCAATATATCCATTAAGTTCCCAAAAATTACCTTTACCCCAATATGTAGAAGTTAATGGTGATCCAAAAAAATGTGGAAGTATAAAAGATATAAGTTGTTTTGGAGGAAGTGAAAAAGAAGAGGCAAAGCTAAAGTCAACCCCATTCATCCTTGTAGATAATTTTGAGAATTCATAGCTTGGTAATAATTGAATAGCTGAAAGAGCAAGACCTACAAAAAGCGATATAAGGGGAACGAAAATAATTTTAAATATTTGAAATTTGTTACGATTTTGTAAGTAATCTAAAAATAACCTTAAAATAAAATATATGCATGAACTAGTATATCCATATAAGGCTATTTGCGCATTTCCCGAAAGGAACATTAATGCAGTTGGAATTCCAGCAAATAACCCATAACGATATCTACCAAACTGTATAGCAAGTTCAAAAAAGAGAAGCATTAAAGGAAACCATACGATACCATCGACGATAAATATATGTCCTGGATAAAGTTTCAATACGATTGTTCCGCTATATTCAAAACATATTGCAGCAATAATACTACTAAACCTATTTAATTTTATGGTCCTGCAATATAAATAAGTAAACAGTCCAATAAGAAAGAAATTCAATACAAAAATATATCCAAAAATTAATTCAATAGGAAAAATTAAATAAAGAACATTTATTGGGTAAAACATTGCTGATTGACCACTTCCAACAAATGTGGATCCGGAAAACAAATAAGGATTCCAAAGCGGAATTTTGTTGGAATTCTGAAAACTTTTGACGAAAAAATTTTTCCATGCTGAATAAATTCCAAGATCGGTGGCAGGATATAACATATGGGTGGGATTTAAAAAAATTTTGTAAAAAAACAAAAAAGTCAAAACAAATATAAAAACAATAGGTATAAAATTATCCCAAGAAATCCATTTCAACCTCATAAAGTATTATTTTTTAACGTTAGCTTCTTTTTGCAAGAATCAAAAGAAGCATTCCAAAGAGAATAAATTTTCTTATTTCAATTGAGAACCCATTGCTTATAAGTAAATTTTCTAATTTTTTGTTTCTAAATTTTTGGATATGAGTGTGTTTCCATACTCGGCCAGGCCCAAGCTTGGACCAAAAAAACCAAATAAAGCGAAAAATAAGATTTTCTGAGGGAACCATAACTAAAAGATATCCATTTCTTTTGATAACTCTACTTATTTCGTTTATAACTATTTGAGGATTCTCTATATGTTCTAAAACCTCAAAGCATGTAACAAGATCAAAAACCTTTTTTTTAAATGATAAATTTTCTGCTCTAGATATTTTAAACTTTATATTTGGATAGGTTTTTTTTGCAAATGAAATTGCCTCTTTTGAAATATCTATTCCGTAAATCTTGGAATTTGGAAAATTTTTCGCAATATGATTTGTAAATATCCCACCATGACAACCTATATCCAATATATTTCTTACTCTTTTAATTTTTAACAATCTTTCTGCCTCCCTAAATCTTCTTATATGCCAAAATCTTTGTAGGAAATTTTTTTCGATCGATTTATTATAATAATCACCTGGGACCTCTTGATGTAAATTTTCTAAATCATGGGTTGATATACTTTTACTCATTACTCATTACATATTATACTAAATGCAAAAATACAGTTTATTTTTGTTACAATAAGTAGTAAGAATGGATACAAAAATAACTGCAGTTGTTATTGTCAAAAACGAAGAAAAAAATATCAAAGATTGTCTTGAATCTTTGAAATGGTGTAATGAAATTATATTGATAGATGATAATTCTACTGACAAAACAATTGAAACTGCCAGAAAGTATAACGTAAAAATCTATAAAAAAACTCTCGAAGATTTCTCGA
>CAYJRY010000019.1:0-21436 GCA_964372855.1 uncultured Gammaproteobacteria bacterium
TTTGAGGATACAAAAAGAACAAAAATAAAAAGAAAGATCGCAAATTTAATTTTTTGCATATTTATCTTGTCGCCACCACAGTTAGAACATCGCTTTTTACTTCATCGAAAGGCATTCTAAATAAATTGTCATAAAAATAACCTTTCTCTCCACCATAATATTTAATGTTCGAAAAATTAATATTTGTAATAAATCTTGTTATTTTATCTTTAGTTACAGGATATATACGCATTGATCTCATACCTCTAAACATCCAATTTTTTGAGACCCTAGTAAAAACGCTTATATTTTGCGATAAAAATATTCCATTCCCTTCGTCAAAAAATCTTAAAAACGCCTCTCTACCTTCATTCAGAGATGGAGACTTTCTAATATTAAAATCCATAAACCCATTATTTATCTTCATAATTTTTTCATAATTTGTAATTTGACATATAACTACCGCTTTATCATTAAGTATTTTATTGACTTCTTTTAACACAAACTGAGGATCATCTAAGTGTGCAAGCGCAGAACCCATAAATATTGCTGCATCAAATTTCTTACCCAATAATTCGTCTAAATCTTTATAGTCGCGACTTATAAATTTTACCCTTTGCTGCACTTGTTTGAAATAAGATTTTAGTCTTCCTTGAGCTTCTTTAACCATTCTGCCACTTCTGTCCATTCCTAAAACCTCAAAACCTTCTTGGCCAAGCGCTGTAGCATGTACCCCAGTACCACATCCAATGTCAATAATACTTTTTATATTTAGTTTCTTAAAAATTCCCACTAAATCTTGAATCTCTTTTGAAAGTCTTGCTTTCTGGTCAATAATAAGATCGTATCTTCGAGATAACCAGTCATGGAACTCCTCATCTTCCTCCAAAGGAAGTTTTTCTCCAACAATGAATTTGAATATATCTCCTTTTGAAATTATGCCGATCAATGTGTTTTTGTCGTTAACAACAGGAAGTCTTCCAACTTTCTCAACTAGCATTTTAGATTGAGCTTTAAGAAGTGGAGTATTCGCAGTTACAGTCACTGGGTGCCTAGACATTATTTTATCAACACTCATTTGCAGAATTTCATCTACTTTTTCTTCCATTTCTTCAAAATCTGAAGAACCAAATGGATCCTCTACATATTCTTGCATTGAGGGAAAAAACCTAGAGAGAATATCTTTTTCTGTAACAAAACCAATTAATTTTCTCTTTTCATCTACTACAGGAACACCATTTACTCCTCTTCCAAAAATAAGCTTCGCAACGTCTTTCAGCAAAGTGTCCCCGTAAACATAGTCAACATTCCCTGACATTGCATTAAATACTTTCATATTCGAATTATTAAACGCCTTTAATATATCATCAATTTTATCAATTATCAATGTATGAATAATTATTGACTTTGCTTTTAAAAGTCTATAGAATATAGACCTTATTTAAGTTTACTATGAATAAAGAAACAGATGCTAGAATAATCAGAATTGAAGGAGCACTTGCACAGGCTTTTAATCTCAGGAGCCCTCATGATTCTAATGTTGGCGGGAGTGAAAGACAACTTACTCGAGAGGAGTTAGTTGAACAATGGAAAAATGCTCCGCAAGGAATTAAGAGATATCCAGCAGGAACAACTGTCGATGTTGAGGGAAAAACTTACGAATATGATGAAGGCGCAAGGCTTTGGATAGGAAACGAACTAGAAGTAATGGATTCTTGTCAAGACCCGTGGGCAAGGGAAACAGTTAGACAGGCATTTTCTTTCCTAGATGAAAATTGGCGTAATGAACTAGAAAGAGGAGAGGTCAAAAGAGGTGTAAAAGTATTAGAAAGAGGATTTGGAATAGGTTTAATAGCAGGATACATCATGGAGGAACTAAGAAAACGAGGTGGCACATATTCTATTAATGAACTTAACGAAGAGGTTACTGATTTCATCAATACAAAATGGATACCAAAACAAGAAACTATATCTAGAGCTAGCGCTACTAGTCAAATTGGGGGAAGGTATAGAGGTTCTAATGTAAGTATTGAAGTTATAGGGGGGGACGCTGTAGCGGAAACGAAAAGATTAGCAGAGGAAGAAAGAAAGTTCGATATTATTATATCTGATACATTCCCATTAACTCCGGAAGAACGAAGCGTAAATGATCTTCTCGACCTTGAAACTTTAGTAAAGTGTTTAGATCCTAAAGGCGTCTTTGCATTTTTTGGCTATTATGCTGGGTCTAAAGGTGGTCTTGGTTCCATGCAAAGAAACATAGTAACTAGATATTTTCGAGAGATTCATGAAACACCTGTCAGAGTGAATCCACCCCCGGACTATCAATATTTCAAAACTCCAAATGGCATGATAAGAGAAATACCTGTTGTCATTTGTCTAAAGCCTAGACTCTATCTTACTGAAGGAAAACCTTAATACCCCCTCAATATTTAACACTCTAACTATCCTTTATACCTATTGCCTTAAGTGCAATTTTCAGGTTTCGTCCTTTTGTTACTATCTACGCCTCTAGTATGAATCCTTTTATCAAAAACCATTTGCAAAAGAACTGCAACTAAAAGAGTAACTGGGATAAAAAAGGTATTTTAATTAAATTTAGGCCCAATACATGTAATAGCAGGCAATTTTTTTATAGGAATACCATTTTTATGTAAGTATAGATAATCAGGTGCTGGATTCACCTCTACTAAATGCACTCTTATTGTTTCAAAATGTTCATTAATAAAAATTTTGTAGTTACCGATAATTCCGCCTGTTTTTTCGTAAGTATATGGATCAACATGAGTACTTGCAAGATCTAACCCAAAGTATGCCAGTCTTCCATTCGGAGATAAACATCTTTTCAAAAGATCAATGTCGCCAATATCGTTACTACCACTTTCTGCTTCTGTTAGAGGATAAGTATCTGAGAAAATAATATCAAACTGCTCCCCGTTTTTTATAAATTCGTCTGTTGCTTCATATGCATCCTTTTCGATAATTCGCATCTCTATTTGCGGAAGAGTATCAACTAAACCGTAAGCTAATGCTTTTAACCCATGCTCTAATGACTCTTGCCAATTTCTAGCAGCATTAGCAACCATGTGATTAAGCTCAATTACAGTATAACTTGAAGGCCTTCCTAAACTAATTAACTTTTGGATAATAAATCTTCCTGAAATACCTAACCCATGACCCCGCTCTAAGACTCTTAAAGGCGGTTTAAAAACATTTGGATTATTATCGAAAATTTCAGATATTAATCTTATTTCTTCAAAAACATCTTCAACTGCTGCTTTGCACCATGGGGTCTCACATGTATCCATTACTTGCTCGCCTGCGATAATAAGCCTTCTACCCGCTGGATAACTTTTTCCATCCGGAGTCACACCACCTGGGTAATCGATAATATGAGTAGGCTCCTTCTTCCATGCTTCCACTCTTGAGGCCCTCTGTATCTTTTCAGTATTTGATAAAAGTTCAGCTGCCATTGTATATTTTGTCGCTACATTATACAACATAATCGAGGTCAAAGTAAATAAGAGCTGAGAATCTCAGCTTTATCATTTTGGTATAATAGACAAATGCAGCATGAACATATATTGAACTTAGAAAATCTTTCGAGTTTCGCAAAGATTAGAGACATAACAACCTCAGACGACCTTCTTTTAAAACAGGCCTCGACAATCTATGATATAAGCCTTGGTCAAGGATATATATCTCCAGAAGATTTAATGCGATATGTAAGTAATCCTGATTCGTTTATTCTACTAGGAGCAGTAATTAATCAAACACTAATAGGGGTAATGTTAGCATATCCGTTAGATCAGGAAACAAGCCGCAAGTATACCTATACCTTTCAAGAACATAATTTGCCAATTCCCCTTTCGGATTTCAAAATCGGTTTAATTAAATCCGTTTCTGTGAGACCAGAATATCGGCATAGAGGAATAGGCACACAGCTTACTATTGAATCTATGGTCCGATTAAAAAGTATGCCATGTGACTTTTTTCTTGCCGTTTCTTGGGTTTCTAACAAACCTGATTCCTCTCAAAAGATGTTTGAGAAACTTGGATTCAAAAATATACTTAGCATTAATGATTATTGGACACAGGAGAGTATTAAAGAAGGATATCTATGTCCTAACTGCGGAAATCCATGTCACTGTACTGCTATTTTTTACTTCCGTAAAGCAGATTGATAGCTGCCAAATTACTGCTCTTTATGTCCTATCGCTTTTAAAGCTAATCTTAACGTTTCATCTTGGTTGTGTAGAATAGATAAGGCTTATTGAAGAATTGTTTCGGGTGTTTGGGGATTAAGATTCTCTATTTTTCCAAAATCCTCATCATAAGTTAAAAGCACTGCTCCTATCGGAATTTGTACGGCAATGTAGCAGTCTCCAAGTTTAATTTTGTGCTTTCTGTAGAGTTCAATTGCATTATCAGTATCAGTTTGCTCAACAATTGTCATGCCGCGCATTTTCTTGATTGCGTTAATATGGTCGAGAACCTCTTTAACAGACAGTTTATATATCCTTCTAAGCACATAATTTAGCTCCAAAAAAACAATTGAGGATGTGTAGGGGTTAAACATACCTCCTTCTATCTTTTCGAACAATTCATAAACAGTTTTATACTTACTCTCTTCGTCTTTTAAGAAAAACCGCAAGAATATATTTGTATCTAAAAAAATCTTTTTCACAAACTAGAATAATCTATTTTCTCTCTAATATTATCTATATTTATTTTCTTCTTTTTATATTCTTCATGGAGTTTGCCTGCGTATTGCATGATAATGCTTTTTGCTGGAGTAATTATTATTTTCCCTGGTTTTCCAGTTATGGATACTTTTCCAGGCTTATCTAATCCAAGAGAGGCTCGTAATGACTTTGGTATATGGATTTGCCATTTATTGGTTATCGATATTGTTGTATTCATAACAATATCTATTGTAAAGCAATATCAATTATTTGTCAATGCCTATTGCTGAAAGTGCAGTTTTTAAGGTCTCGTCTTGATTGTGTGAGTAGGTATTGATAACTAGATCATAATATTTTTTATCCCAATACACCCAATTAGGATCGCCATTTGCGTAAATTCTTCGCCATTTTTCTAAATCATTTTTCTCTCTTTCTATAACTTCTTCTTTTGCTTTTTGAATAGATATTTTTTCCCGATTTATAAGTCTATCAATTCGAATTTGTGTTTGATCAACTCCTTCCTCATTTTCACAGATAACTGCGATCTTAAAAACATTTGGAATTCCTTGCGCGTTAAATCCAGCAAGTTTAGTTTCTAAAATCAAATTTTTTCCCGAAATTAGTATTCTCTTTAGCGAAGCGTCAAAATCTTTATCGTTATTATCAGGACGAAGGTTTGTATCTTTTTCCGAAAGACCAAGCTTGGACCTTAAGGCTTCCCAAAATACTTCTCCTCCTTCAATATGCCGCCATCCCAGCACATTAGAAAGTTTGTGTGCCAAAGTTGTTGAGCCGGATGCAATTCTACCGGAGACTGTGATAATGCGAATGTTGGGTAATTGGACGATACTAATCATTTTTTTATTATAAAATTCCAAATTCTAAGCACCAAATTCCAAATAATATCAAATTCCCAATTTCAAAATTCAAAAGTTTTGGGTTTAAGTTTTTGAATATTGGAATTTATTTGGGATTTGGAATTTTGATTTTAGGATTTTCCTACCAAAATCACTTCTTCAACCAACCTGTTGGCATATCCATACTCATTGTCATACCAAGCTACAACTTTTACCATATTTCCGCCAACTACTTGAGTAAGTGAAAGATCAACAATTGATGAGTGAGGATTGCCAATAATATCACTTGAAACAATCGGGTCCTCAGTTACTTCTAGTATACCATTATATATGGGGTTTTGTGCTTCGCTTTTTATAACTTCATTTACCTCCGAAACGTTAGTGTTTTTCTTAACAAGAAAAGTAAAATCAGACAAAGATCCAACAACAACTGGAACTCTAATCGCCAATCCGTTAAATATGCCTTTAAGCTCCGAGACTGCTTCTCCCGCTGCTATTGTTGCTCCAGTTGATGTAGGCACTATATTTTCAGAAGCAGCACGTGATCGTCTGTAATCCTTGTGTCCTCCGTCTTGGAGTCTTTGATCAGATGTGAAGCCATGAATTGTTGTCATCATCGCCTTCTCTACTCCAAAATGATCAACCATAATTCTAGCAACTGGAGTTATACAATTAGTAGTACACGAGGCATTATTAATTAGTGCTTCACCTTTATAGTTTTTATCATTGACTGATAGAACATATGTCGGCACAACTCCACCCTTTGCTGGAGCTGATAAAACTACTTTTTTTGCACCAGCTGCAAGATGTAGTTTGAGTTTTTCCTCTGAGGTAAAATGACCAGTTGATTCAATAACTACGTCTACATTTAGGTCATTCCAAGGCAAAAGACTCGGATCTTTCTGCGAAAAAACAGGAATTTTTTTATTATCAATAATAAGTGAGCCAATGTAGTCGTTTCTGTTTTGAATATTTGTATTTGAGTCATTTGAATTTATTTCGGATTTGATGCTTCGAATTTCGGATTTTAAATCATGATTTAGAAGAGGTCCATACGCAGTATCATACTTTAGTAGGTACATCCAACCTCTTATATCAGTTGATGAACCGGCATTTATCGCAACAACATCAATTTCAGAGACATGTTTCTCCAAAATCACTCTATGAGCAACTCTTCCTATTCTTCCGTAACCGTTTATCGCAACCCGTATCATATAAATAGTATAAAGGTTTGAAAATTAAGGAGCAAGCCCCAATTAGTTTACATAATTGGGGCAAGAGGTGTATTATAAATATAGCCTGTGAATAAATTAATATCTTTTGCCTACTTTATTCAGAAAAATCGAAAGACGCTTATTTCTATTTTAATACTTGTTGGATTGATAAGTTCACTATTTACACTTGTAATTTTCCAACAACGATCTCAAACTATACGCTCAGAAGCAAATTCTACTCCAACAACAAGTCAATTGTTAAACTACAATTATAACTTCATTTCCCCTAATGGATATTACAAACTTAGTTACGATCCAAGATATTGGTCATACTCAACTTTAAAAGATGATGTATTTGGATCAAGAACAATTTTTTCCTTAAACTATGATTTCGGATCCGCAAGAATAGATATTATTGAAGGAAGAACAGAATTAAGTCTTGATGAATTAAAAAATGAAATTATTAAAAAATCAAATGTTTCTCCTTTTAAAAGTGAGAAAGTAGAGTTTAGAAACCAACTTTCATATTTACTAACATACAAAGAGCAAACGCTAGGTTATGAAACATATTATTATAAAAGAGTTATTAAAGAAAATAATATTTTTTTAATAATTGAGGAAAAAGTCCCTCAAATGGGATATAATAGCGAGTACGTAGGTAATCTATTACAAAATATTTCTTTTGTTGACTCTGAAACACAAACCATTAAAGGAATTTCGGATTTCAATGATTCTTTAACCACAGCCGAATTAGCTGATTTGATAAGGCCTTCGGTTGCAAACATAATTTATATCTACTGTCTGCAAATAAATAATCTTAAACCTCAATTATCGCAGCTTTTAAGTTCAAATTATAAATTCTGTGGCTTCGGAAAAGGATCTGGATTCATTGTAAGTGAAGAAGGAATTATCGCAACAAATGGTCATGTTGTTAAAATCTATCCTGAAGAAGCTTTAATTACAAATTTACTTTATAGCGGTAATAAAACTTTTAATAATGATTTGATAAGAACAGTATATTTATCCAAAGGACAAAATCCGACTGTCAGTCAAATTGAAGATTTTTATAAGGAACTTCAGGCCAATCCACAATATCTAGACTTATTCTTAATTAATATTTTTAAACTTATTAAAGACGAAATCATAACGCTTGATATTACCCATGAAAAATATTATGTAAATATTGGAGGTGAGCCCGTTAGATTAAATTATGAAAAGCTACACGAAGGAGATTATGAAAAGGCAATAATTCCTTCAAAAACAACATTTGCTGCTCATCTTCTAGATTATAAATATCCTAATAAATACTCCTATGAGGCAATTGTCAATAAGAATTACACAAGAGGCGAAGATGTTGCGCTGCTTAGACTTGACAGCAAATACAACTATATCTTTCCAACTCTTAGCTTAACTAATATGGAAAATTTAAGAGAAGGGATAGAAATAGTTGTTGCAGGATATCCAACAATTGTTGAAGGAGAAACTGATCCTAGGGGCGCAATAAGTTTTAAAACATCAAATACTCCAACTATTACAAGAGGAATTATAAGTAGTGTAAAAGAAGATTTATCAGGCAAGAAAATTCTTCAAACAGATGCTTCAATCGATCATGGCAGCAGTGGAGGTCCAGCAATCAGATCTAACGCTGATGTAATAGGTATTGCAACATTTGCGGTTGATTCCAAAACTGGTAACTTCAACTTCTTAAGATCCATTGCCGAATTAAACGAATTGATGTTAAAAAACAATATAAATAATTCCAAGGGAACAGTCACTAATTCTTGGGTAGATGGATTGGTTAATTTTAGAAACCGTCGTTTTAAAACTGCTTTAAAACATTTTAATAATGTTAAGTCGCTAAATCCAAGCCATCCTACTATAAATAGTTTTATCGAACATTCAGAGAATGCGACTTTAAGAGGTGAAAGTACAGAAAGCATAGTAGGCTATATGAGGGGAGACGGCTCAAATATCTTATTGGTAATTTTTGGAATTTTTTCAGTTGTAAGTTTTATGTCTGCAGGATTTCTAGCATCACTTCCCCTTTTTGCAAAAGTAAAAACACAACAGTAAAATATACTATTGATTTTTGGAATAAAAAGTATAATATATTTTAAGAAATGATAAAGAATTTAATTCTAGTTATTCTTTTGGTTGGCTTGTTGGCTGGATTAGTTAAACTGACGCCTTATATCAGCAAATGGAATAAGACTTTTGATAAATCAAGTTCTGAATCTCAAGCTACAAAAACTCCAACTTCTTACAAAGACGTTCCTGAGATGAAAGATATTTTGGACCCCAGTGATCAGGAAAAAAGGTTAAAAGCCGCAAGAAAAATGGTTGCGCGATTAGGGGTGGAACAGTCTTTGGAGATATTGGAGCATTCCCCACTTCCTCACACAGGAGAAGGGCATTTGATTGTTCATCAAATCGGATTCTATGCTTACCAAAAATATGGTGTTGACTCGATACTTAAATGCAAAGATTACTTTTTATACGCTTGTTATCACGGTACAATCATTGAGGCAGCATCAGATCAAGGTTTTGAAGCAATAACAAAAATGACTGATAAATGCAAGGCATCATCTGTTCGATATTTCCAATGCGTTCATGCTGCAGGACACTCAATTTTGGCTATGTGGAACTATGAGCTGCCAAAAGCTTTGACAACTTGTGATGAACTTTATGAAAAAGAAGCTCAGTTTCCTGAAGCACTATCATCTTGTCATAATGGCGCTTTTATGGAAAACCTATTTGGCGTTCATGACTGGGGTACCGGTAAAGAGCAGGTACGGGATTGGATTTCAGAGGATCCATATTTTCCGTGTAACTATTTTTCGGAAAAATACCAAAGGGGATGCTGGTTAAATCAAGCTGCCAGAATTTATCAGATGAACAATGGCGATATGGTCAAAACGTCTGAGCTTTGTCAAGGGGTTGGAAACAACGAATATGAAGCATGGTGCATGGATAATGTCGCAAGACAAATTCATCCTCTAACTTTGGGAGACCCAGCCAAATCATTTGAGCTTTGCCAACAAGCAGGCGCTAAATGGTACGATAATTGTCTTGTGGTTAACGCTGGATCTTTTTATTCAGTGGGAGGAAGAGACGAGGCTTTATTTATCTGCAAAAATGTACCACCTCATTTAAAAAATGAATGCTACCAAAGAGTAATTGGGCAGATAGCATCAGATCCGATTGAGGCAGAAGTTAAACAAACTATTTGCCAAAAACTCGAACCCCCTTTTAACAATCAATGTTTTGGTTCAATCTCCGACCTATCTAAGTAATTTTAGCCTCAATTTTAAAACTTGACAAATTGGAAATAATCATTTTTAAATAGATATATAGTCAAAAATGGATAACCAATTAAATAAAGAGGTTCTGGGTGGAGTATTTAAGAAAAAGTCTGTCCGAATTGGAATATTGGTAGTTCTACTTCTTGTTTCTGTAGGTTTTTTATTGGGAGTAATTAAGGTACCAATTATTAACCAAATACCAATCCTTCAAAAAAAAGCTCAAGTTAAATTAAAAACAGAGTACAAAAATCCTTTTGCCAAAGAAACTCAGTACGTAAATCCGTTTGAAACATATAAAAATCCGTTTGTAGTTGCCAAATAATATGGTAATAAGTAAAGCTTTAGTTGCGAATCCTTTAAGATTTATTGTTTTGACATTAACATTGGTATTTTTATCCTTTTTCGTTGTAACAAATGTTTTCTCCCAATCCCCTACCCAAACTCCAACCGATGCCCCAACAACGGGCGGAGGAGTTCTTAATCTTCAATTTCCTATAGAAGATTTGGGTGGATGTGAAAACCTTGAAGAATGTACTAATTATTGCGAAGATCCAGTTAATCAAAACAGCTGTGTGGATTTTGCAAAGAAAAATGGGTTCTATCGAGACGACCAGACAACATATGGCGATTCGGAATTCTGGGCTGATGCAAAAGAAGAGTTAGGGTGTGATTCTAGGGATGCTTGTTTAGAATTTTGTTCACAGTCTACAAATTTTGAAGCATGTGAATCATATGCAAAAAGAAATGAAATACCAGGAGGCTATGTACAAGAGCCAGATAAGCCTGAATTTCTAGAGATTGCAAAAGAAGTTTTAGGTTGTGACTCAGTAGCTACTTGTTCAAATTTCTGCGATGATGTGGCAAATGCTGAGAAATGCTCAGAATTTGCAGATAGAGTAGGGATTTTGGGAGGGAATACCCAAGAGGGGCCAGGCGGATGCCAGACTCCAGAGACTTGTACAGCCTATTGTTCAGATCCTGCGCATTTTGCATTATGTAATACTTATCCTCCAGTAGATGGCGGAACTTTCACGGGCCCAGGAGGATGCAATAGCGAGGAAAGCTGCAGAAGTTATTGTGAACAAAATCCATCTGATTGTCGCAGCTATGCTCCAGGATCAAATGGAGTATATGTACCTATTAGCTGCGGTCAAAATGAAGTTCATGGGCCTGGAGGAGTTTGTACTGCATTACCAGATTATAAACTAGCTGCATATTGCGTAGATGACGGAGGATATTGGAATGGTGATTCATGCATTCAAAAAGATAGTCCCCAACTTCCTCTTGGAATCTCAACTGAAGTAGCTAGTGCACATTTTGAACCAAGAGAAGAGATGGGAGGCTGCACAACCCCAGGCGATTGTTATGATTATTGTCGAGCAAATCCAAGCGATTGTCCTCAATTTGATCCTAATTCCCCACGGCCTACGGATGAATATAATCCATACCTTTACTATACTCCAGGCACTGAGGTTGAGCATGAACCTATTGAGTCAATGGGCAACTGCACTTCTCCAGCAAGTTGTTATGATTACTGTAGCGAAAATCCAAATGAGTGTGAGGGATTTAACTCAAGAGCACCACGGCCTCCTGAGATCTATATTCCTGGAACCTATTACACTCCGCCAGCAGATACTGTTTATTTAACCCCACCAACAACTAGCTTTTATACAACGCCTATTTACTATACTCCACCAGAAGGATCTACTTATACAACCCCTCAATATTACACTCCAGGCATGTATTCTACTCCTTCTTACCAAACTCCTCCTCCAGGCTTAAACTATACAACTCCTAATTATTACACGCCGTGGAGTGACTATCCAACGCCAACTGGTGAGTACCCGACTCCAACGTATGCAACTCCAACGTATTATACTCCTCCAATAGGCTCAAATTACACTACTCCTTATTACTACACGCCTCCACAATATACTACTCCTTACTACTACACTCCAGGGCAAGGAGGTATAGCAGCTAATTACACTACTCCTACTTACAGCACTCCTCCACCCTATGTTACCCCTCAATATTACACTCCTTTCACAGGCGGTGGGTATACAACTCCAGTCTATTACACGCCTCCCACGTATTCAACTCCCACCTACTATACGCCACCACCTGGATCAAATTACACAAGTCCAAGCTATTACACACCTCCACCTCGTTACACAACACCAAATTACTATACCCCGGGTACCTATCCAACTCCACCTACATACGCTTCTCCTATTGCTTATACTTCGCCTTCCTACTCTACTCCTCCTCCAGGCTCAAACTATACTACTCCTAATTATTACACGCCTCATACATATAGCAGCCCAAGCTATTATACTCCTCCTCCTTATTCAACGCCTTATTACTATACGCCTTACACATCTCCTACTTATCACACCCCGCCTCCAGGATCGAATTATACATCACCTACTTACTATACTCCTTATATAACTCCAAACTATGGAACTCCTTCTTACTACACACCAACATACTACACGCCTGGTGGAACTTATAGCTCTCCTTACTACACCCCAGGAAGTGGTTATACATCTCCAACTACAACTTATAGTTATCCTAGCCCAGGTAGCTACTATACTCCTTATGGCAGCCCAGGTTATTATTACCCAACTCCAGGTACAACATATTCAACCCCCACATATTCAACACCTAGCTATTCATATCCAACGCCGGGATCAGGTTATACATCGCCTACTTACTCTTATCCAACGCCATCAGGATCATATTACTATCCAACACCAAGTGGAGGAACCTATGGAACACCTACTTATTCATATCCGACTCCAGGAGGTTATACCTATCCAACACCAGGTTCCTATGGTAGTCCTTATGGCACACCTTCCTATTCCTATCCAAGCCCAACCTATGGGACGCCTACTTATGAAACTCCATCGTATTCATATCCTAGCCCCTATGGAACTCCTGAATCCTATTCCTATCCAAGTCCTTCTACTCAAGGAGTCTCAACTTATAGAGAAGTAAGTCTATTAGAAGTAATTCTGAATAACCTCTTTGGCAATAATTGAAATTCTCATCTTCAAAAATATTATTTTTAGGTTTAATTATAATTAGTCTTTTTATTAGGCTAAGTAGACTTGATTTTCCCCTAACTGGCACTTTTTTATGGGGCGATGGGACAAGAGATTATTTAATTGCTGATCATATTGTAAGATACTTTGTATTTCCCGGTCTTGTGCATTATAATTTTCTTTTTGTCCTTGTCATATACAGCAGTCCCTTTTTTTTTTACCTTTTAGCCTTAATACTTTTTTTCTACAATCATATTCTTACTTTGGGTATTGTGAATATTCTATTGCAACTTACAGTCATAATTTTAATCTATCTAGTAACTAAAAAGCTGTTTGGTCAAACTACTGCTTTAATAGCTTCAGTTTTATTCAGTTTCAACCAGGAAGTTTTAAATCATTCAGACTATATTTGGCAACCTTACCTTATGGAGCCAATTGCTTACCTTGCTCTTCTCTTCTTAGTACAAGCAATTGTTCTAAAAACAAACCTTAAACTTTTTTTAAGTATATTTTTATTATCACTTTCAATTTCTATACATCACTCTGCGTTTCCTTATTTACCAATTTTTTTATTGATAAGCCTATTTCTACTAAAAAGAAACCATAAAAGCCTTATGTACTATGTAGCAACAATAATAATTTTGGCTTTATCAATGATTTTTTTCTATTTCCCTGCAATTTTATTCAAACTAGAGCATCCAAGTTCGGCAGTTACTAAAAATAGTGAGATTTATATTGGTTCTTTAGTTGAATATTATTCTAATTTAATAAATAACACTAACGAGTTTGTAGCTGCATTTGGAATGAATTTTCAATCAGTACCATTATTTATTTTGATAATTTTAAGCTTTGCAATCTTAATATATTTTTTCAAGATCAAAGATAGTAAAACCCAGAAAAAATTTGCTATTTTAATGCTTATATTGATAATATCCCCCATTCTCTTTGCCTCTTTATTTAACAAGATTAGACTCCATTATCTTATTCTTTCTATGGGACCAATGGCAATTTTCACAGCAAAAATAATCTCCTCATTCTCAAGATATAATATAGTAATAAGTATCCTGTTATTTTTATTATTTTTCAAAACCTTTTCATCAGATTTCGCTTTCCTTAAATACCACAAAAAGCCTTTAGAGAACAATAAATTGATTGAAAAGATAACAGATGCTATCAAGGATCAGCTTTCAGATTATAGCTCCTTTCAGGTTAAATCTTTCACAAGAGCCAATAGCAATGAAGTGTTTCACTACCCAATACTTGACACTATACTTTTAGTTCCATTAGAAAAAGCCTTAAATCAAAAACTTACCTTAATTTCAGACACCTCTCCCTATAATCATGTTCAAATAGGAGGAAATAAATACATAATACTTGCCTGTTATCAGATAGTATGTCCCACTAATTATGCTATACTAAAAACTATTTATTATAATATTTATTTATCAATCCACCTTGCTAAGCCTTATGACTAAAATTCATTTTAAAACCGTCATGCTGGCTTGCCCAGCATCTTCTAAAATCTTGAGAGACTCTGGACACCCCACTAGCTGGCGGGTTGCCATAATGACGTGGAGTTTCCTTATATTCCTAATTTTTCTTTTTTTACCAAACTCAAGCTTTGCGCATTCCGAAGCTAGGATTATTGAAATGAATGAAAATGGTTTTACTCCTTCTGAGATTATGATTGATTCTGACTCAACTATTATCTTTGTAAACAAAGACAATAAATCTCGATGGCCAGCCAGCAATGTCCATCCAACGCATGAGATATATCCTGAATTTGACCCTAAATCCAATATTGAACCAGGAGATTCATGGACATTTAAGCCAACTAAGGATGGGGAATGGAAATATCACGACCACAATTTTCCACATATGAGAGGAACTATAATTGTTGTAGACGAAAGTAAGGCTGTAGAGTCAACTACACCTCCAAATAATATTTTAGTCAAATTTAAAAGTTTTATCGGGAATACTGTAAATAAAATAAAAAATCTTTTTAGTTTCATATCAAAAAATTCCACCCCATTGCCAAATAAATCCAGCACCGAATCGGAGCTTGATAAAGAAAATTTCAAAAAAAGTTCTTATGAGGTTCAATCAAAAATTCTTTCGGAAATTGCAGAAAACAAAGGCGCACAAGAGGCGTGGAAATATATCCAAAATGTGTTTAAAAATGAAGGTGGGGCATCAGGCAATATCCACGATTTAGCACATTTATCTGGCATACTAATTTTTGAAGGCAAAGGATTCGACGGTATTACTGATTGTTCACCTCAATTTGCGTTTGGATGTTATCATGGATTTTTAGATAAAGCTTTTGCTAATAGCTTAGATCATCTCATCGATGCTCAAGATGCTTGCTTAAAGTTAAGTCCGCAAAAAAATACAATTGTTGGCCCTTCAGCTAGCTGTATCCATGGTATTGGGCACGGAGTTGCTTCATATTATTCAACAAATGATTTAGAAAAAGCACTGGTAACATGCAGAAAGTTAACTATTGGCAATGAATACTGTTTTGATGGAGTTTTCATGGAGTTTGTACGCTCTGCTTCTTCCTCATTTTTCAAACCAGATGATCCATATTATCCTTGCAATTTTTTAGAGAAAAAATATGGTTATTCTTACTCTTTTGCCTGCGGAAGAAATCATCCTTCTCTTCTAATGGGAAGATATAAAATGGGATTTGACGAAGTGGTAAAGGTTTGCTTAAACTCGGATTCTTCACCTTTTAAAAACGCCTGCTTTGATTCTCTAGGATTTTCTTTAGCCGCAACTTCGGATCCCCAACAAATAATTTCAGGGTGTCAAAAAATAGAATCTGCGGAATTTATAGCAAAATGCATAAAAGCTGCTGCGGGAGAATTGGTTTTCCAAGAAGTACCCTCATGGCATGAAAAATCCCTACAGGTTTGCAATTCTGTTCGATTCGGACAAAAAGAGTGTACGGAGCATGTAGAAAGATTGATTAAAGAATATAATCGACAAGTCAAGCTCAATTTTTCGCCTTATGACAACTCTTTTGATATAAACTTATACGTTAGAGAAGTGATGAGGAAATGTTATGAGAAAGGCGGGAAAGATGGATGCTACAAACAAGCTGCAGAGACTTTATATAGCCAATTTGGTTTAGCTAAAACACTTGAGGTTTTCAGAAAAAATGAACAATTTCCTGAAATCTATGCTCGCTGTCATGAAACAACTCACTATTTGTCGCGTCTTGAATACGAAAAACAAAAAAGTATCTCCAAAGTTTACTCTCTTTGTGACTCAACTTGCCATGGAGGATGTTATCATGGGACACTTGAAGCATATCTTAAAGAACAATCTGATTCTAACTTAACTAACCTTTTCCCAAAAGTTTGCGGAAAACAAGATGATTATCAAAAACCAATTGAGTTCAATGAGTGTCTTCATGGTATGGGACATGCTGCTATGTTTGTAACAGATATGGAACTTCTTGAATCTTTGAATCTTTGCGACACTATCTTAAACCAAGAACACAAAGAAAGATGCTACACAGGAGTATTTATGGAAAACTCATCTTCCTCAACTAGCTTTGACCATACATCAAAATATATTAAAAAAGAAGATCCTTTTTATCCATGCAATATCTTAGAGGAAAAATATCAATCCGTATGTTGGCAATACCAAAGTTCTTATTTCTCAATTATTAGCAGTCAAGATTGGCAAAAAGTAGCAAATCTTTGTCTTCAAATCCCACAACGCTATCAAGATAAATGTTTTAGGACTATAGGCACTAATCAGGTTGGTTTTACATCATCTTTAGAGACAATGAAAAAAGATTGTGATCTTATGCCTTCGGAGCACTTCAAAGAAATTTGCATAGCAGGCGTTGTTTCCTCTTTATCTTATCGTTTTGTAGGTGATTCACAAAAAATGATTGATTTTTGTAGTATTGTTGATTCTCAAAACAAAGAAGTTTGTTTTAAGCAAATCGGTAGTGGTATTTTGGATTGGAACGCTGATAAAAATCTGGCAAGAAAAGAATGCTCAAAAATACCTGAGCCTCAAGGAAAATCTTGGTGCTTAAGCGTAATATGAATAAACATCTAATGTGTCAGAGCTTCTATTCCTGGAAGTTTTTCACCAGAAAGATATGCAAGCATTGCTCCTCCTCCAGTTGAAGCAAAAGAAAATTTATTTAGTATCCCAAGTCTATTTAAATATTCAACTGTATCTCCTCCTCCAACGACAGTATACGCTTTGCTCTCCATAATCCCCTTAGTAATCAAACGCGTTCCTCTCTCCGTATCTAATTTTGATCTTTGAATTTTAAATTTTGAATTTATTAATCCCATGCTTCCGTTCCAAATAATAGTTTTAGCAAGGGATATAATTTGCAAAAAATTTTCAGCATCTTTTTCAGTTACATCAGTTCCTTGCCCATTCAAGTCCGCAACCAAAAGAACTGATTTTTTACCGCTAAGTTTGGCATGTTGTTCTTTAACTAATACTTTAGACTCCTCAGCAATCTTGCCACCTACTAACACGTAATCAGCAATTTTATGCATCTTATGAACCAAAGGAAGCTTTGTTTCAATCTTCTTTCCACCAACTATCACAACCAATGGCCGCTTTGGATTTTGCATTACTTTACTTAAGATACTAATTTCCCTCTCTAAGTGAAATCCCGCATAATGAGGTAAAAATTTTGGTAGTCCAACAACTGATGCATGGTTTCTGTGAGACATCGCAAAAGCATCATTAACGTATATATCTGCTAAACTTGCTAGATTTTTGGCAAAATTTAAATCATTATCTTCCTCACCTTTATAAAACCTCAAGTTCTCCAGAAGGAAAATATCTGGAGTAACTTCCCAACCTTCAAATTCCCCGCGTTTTCCATACTTAATACTTAATACTTTATACTTAATACTCAACCACCTAGCCACTGGCCCCAAACTTAACTCTGGATTCTTAGTTCTAGCTTCATACTTCATACTTCTGACTTCATACTTCCCTAACTTCGGTCTTCCCAAATGCCCAGCAATTATAACTTTTGCTTTATTTTTCAAAAGATATTCAATCGTTGGCATCGCCGCCTTAAGTCTCGTATCATCCTCAACTTCAACTTCATGCTTCATACTTCCTACTTCATACTTCGTAAGCGGTACGTCAAGATCCGCTCTCACAAAAACCCTTTTCCCAGTTACGTTGGCTTCTTTTAATAAAGGCAATTGCATAGCCCTTCTAGTCTGCAAGATATAGGTTGAATTGTCAATACTTTTTATTAAAGGGGGACGTCTAAAGGCTTATCGCGTGGATGAAATTGTTTGCTCGAGCTCAGCAAGAGGAGCTGAGACTGTAATGGTATTATTAGCATTTCTTTGAATTGTATAACCAGTATCCCAGTTAGGACCAGTTGGCGCGCAATCTGTTTCCTGAATTGGACTACCATTATTTATTGTGGGGTCCGAAGGAAGTGAATTCATATATTCACTAACAAGTGCCATACAAAATCCATCCCCAACTCCAGAATCACTTATCGGAGTAGGTGTATTCCCAATATTTAGGGTTTGTGTATTTCCAGCATTATCAATCGCATACTTACCAACTGCGTTTAAGATTGCATTCACATGTTGATTCCTTAGTGTGTTATTTGCTTGATTTAATCGATTAGGATTGGCGCCTGAAAGAAACAATGATGTTAATCCGGTTAACCATAGAAATATTAGGGGCAATAAAATTAATGAAACCAATATTTTAACCCAAACAGGCCATTTCGGCCAAAACCACATAATTATTAATCCTATAGGCGAAAGAAATATTATGAGGAGAATAGTAACAATCGTGCTAGCGTTACTGGAACTGCTTTGCGTAGCATTGGTTGCAGGCATATTTAAAGTGTAGTAGTAGTGTTAGTAAAAAGTCAAGGTCCTATAGGTATTTGAGCTTAATCAGTGAATTCTTGGCAATACATTTGTCCATATATTCCTCCATCTATTACACCAATCCCCACTCTTCCAAAATCAGAAGACAATATATTTGCCTTATGTCCTGGGCTATTCATGAGGCCCTGCATTGCAAGATCCGCATTTGGAGACAAAGCTAAATTTTCCCCAGCTGTTCTATAGACTATATTTGCATCAACCATTCTATCAAATGGCGAAAGACCCTCTGGCGTGAAATGCGAAAAATAACCCCTCATGAACATATCTTTACAATGCTCTCTTCCTACCTCGGTAAGTTTGACATCAAAAACAATTTCTTGAATACCCTGGTTTTTTCTAGCTTTATTCACTAGATCAAACATATAATTCTCCGCATTAACATCAACTCTAGTATTGTCAGTTTTAAAATTCAAACTTACAATATCACTGCTTTTTGGTTCAACAGTCAAAAAATTAAGTGTTTCATTAACTGCTCCTCCAAAAATTGTATTTATATCTTTTTCAACACCTTGAGAACTAAAAATTAGCACTTTTCCAAGAGTAGAGGTAAAAGTAGATTGCTTGATATAGGAAGATACCGGTAAAGCAACAGCAACAGTTAATAAAAATGAGAAAAGAACTATGCCTGATAAAATTCCCGGCAGAATACCTAATATATGATTTAAGCCTTTAATAGAAATTTCGTATTGGGAGAAAAGTTTCCTAAAAAGCGTTCTTAAAATAATTTCAGTAATTAAGGCTCCCAAAAAAAAGCCAATCGCATTTGAAAAACCTTGAGGAATATTTAATCTCTCAACCAAAATTCCTGCGAAAAAACCATAGAACTTAATACCAATAATAAATGACGTAATTAAACTTACAAGATCCAAAAACGCACTTACAAATCCCACAGAATAACCCTCATATGCATAAATAATAAGAAGTATTAATATTAAATAATCAACCCAGTTAAATGGTAACATTGTCTTGATTTATATATCATGCTATTATACTAAAATGCAAATTTTTAGACGAATTCGTATGCGAAAATTTATTATATTTATCATTTTTCTTGTTTTATTTATATCACTATTTTACTTTCTTATATTAAAAGATCTTCCTTTCCCCACAAAATTAAACAGCCCAAACATAGCCCAATCAACTCAAATATATGACAGGAATCAGAAACTTTTATACTCAATCTACTCTTCAAAAAACCAAAAATTTATCCCCTTATCTCAGATTCCTAAACATATGCAAGAAGCAACAATAGCTATTGAGGACAAGGATTTCTACAAACATGGAGCAATTGATATAAAAGCAATATTTCGCTCATTAATCTCGATTATATTTAAAAACGAACTACAAGGAGGATCTACCTTAACTCAACAGCTAGTCAAAAATAGCTTACTTACTCCAGAAAGAACGATTTCAAGAAAAATTAAAGAGGTTGTCTTGGCTTTTATAACAGAGGTTCTTTATTCAAAAGATAAAATACTTGAAATGTATTTGAATCAAGTGCCATACGGAGGGACAGCATGGGGAGTTGAGGCAGCTTCGCAAATGTATTTCGGTAAAAAAGCATCTAGCCTGACACTTGCTGAAGCGTCTCTACTAGCAGGACTGCCTGAATCTCCAACTACCAATTCGCCATTTGGCGCACATCCTGAGCTTGCAAAGAAACGTCAAGTTCTAATTCTTAACAAAATGCTTGAGCAAAAATATATTACCTTTGAGGACAAAAAAAAGGCTGAGAAAGAAAAGCTAAAATTTAATACCCCTACTAATAATATTCTTGCTCCTCATTTTGTTTTGTACATAAAAGAACTTTTAGTAAAGAATTATGGCGAAAAAATGGTTGAAGAAGGAGGTCTAAGTGTAATTACTAGTCTTGACTATACTATCCAAGAATATGCCCAAAAAACAGTTAAGAAACATATTGCTCAACTTTTGGATCAAAAAGTTACAAATGGTGCTGCCATAATCACCAAACCCGGAACCGGGGAAATTTTGGCAATGGTTGGATCAAGAGATTATTTTGACGACAAAATAGATGGAAATGTGAATGTAACTTTGGCGCAAAGACAGCCAGGATCATCTATTAAACCAATAAACTATGCTGTTGGCTTATCAAAAGGATATAATGCCGCAACACCTTTTATTGACAATCCAATCTGTTTCCCAACAAGTATAGGCAGACAGTATTGTCCTTCCAATTATGACGGAAAATGGAACGGCATAGTTCAGATGCGTTATGCTTTGGGAAATTCAATTAATATTCCTGCTGTAAAAATGCTAAAGCTAAATACAGTTGAGTCAATGATTGAAACCTCAAAAGCTATGGGTATAACAACTTTTAATGATCCTAATAGATATGGTCTTTCTTTAACTTTAGGCGGAGGAGAAGTAACAATGCTTGAGTTATCCATCGCGTATGGAGTATTTGCAAACCAAGGAT
>CAYJRY010000020.1:0-15033 GCA_964372855.1 uncultured Gammaproteobacteria bacterium
ATAAATAAACTTTTTGTTTTGTTGTTCGAAGAGTTGGGAGAGTTAGAGAAGATGTAGTAGGAGTATCCATACACACAGTATTGACTTATTAACTTTGGATGTCAAGGAGATAAAAATTTGACAGGGTATGATATAATAAATGTTGACAATTTAAATAAACTACAATCAGTCTACATGATTGCAGTAAAGCCTTGATCCGGAATTTTGGAGCCGGTGAGCTTGAGCAAAAACAAATAATGCGCTGAGGCGAAACAGTTAAAAAGTCAGCAACGTGTGTCGAATTTCGGAGCACGTCATGAATAAGATTTCTTATAATGACGTCCCTGAAAGGGGATTTTTTTATAGGAAAAAATCAAGGTGGCACCACGATAAAAGATCAAAAATTAAAAATCAAAGATCAAAAATAAGATTTTTAATTTAGACTTTTCCGTCCTTGTGAGTCTCGATTGAGTCGGGATTTACAAGGGCGGTTTTTTGTGTACCTTGGGAAACTTATAAATAGTACACAATCCTCCGAAAAATCGCACCATGAGCCACGCTACGAATAGTAGGTAAGGCGAATGGGAAGATTAGGAGGATATTGTAGAGAAATTATGGTAGAGAAAAGATATCAAAATGAATTGGCATTCAGAGCAAAAGATAGCCTACCCTTTGTCGATAAAGGGTTGGTCAATGATGTATGTGGGTTAATTAATAGACAAATATCGCAAACGGGTAGTGCGAATGTAGTTTATCCAAACACATTATCATCTAAAGAAAGAGATATGGTAATAAAAAGACTTGGTTTTGCGTTGGGTCAAAGAACGACATTTGAACCATTAAGACTTGAAGAAGGTATGGGAACAGTGATTTTTGTTGCAAAAAAGCAGAGGAGGTGATTGAAATGCGGAATATAAAAGAAATGAGACATCAATTAACTGAGTATTCAAAGAAGAATGTAGCAAAGATAGTTTTTAGAATCGCGGTAGCAGGAACTCTAGTTGGTGGTGGATATGAGACTTTCGAAAGACAAGGCCAAGATGTCCAATTTGCTATTGAACAAGTAAGAAATGCTCTTTACGAGATTGGGAAAGACTGCAGGATAGATCTTCCTGATGGAAAGACTGTTCAGAATCCTAAATGCAAACGTATTCTTCCTCCACCAGGACCATGGGGTAGTTAGAGCATGCTTTACTTGATATATGCAACATAATAAATCTAGTTTAAATATAGGGTGAGTCTCGTGGAGAAGGAATAAGAAAGGAGAATAATAAATTGTCTAACTGCGTGATTTTATTATAAATATATGATTGAAGCTGAGAGAAAGTTAGTGTCAAAAATGTGGTCAGAACTTCCACCAAAAGTATTTGAGAAAGCTCCTTCCTCAAGTGGCTTATTTGAACGGGAAGAAATAAAAAATATGGGGAATATTGTTGCTGAAAAGGTAGAGCCATTTGGGGCAAATTTTCTATTTTTGGGAAGCGCTACTGCCTTTAGAGAATTTGAAGTTATGCGAAGAGCGAAAAAATTGAATGGTCAGATGCTACATATAAACCATGTTACTGCAGTTGACATAGCACCTCAATTGCTAAAAGTTGCTGAGAGAAGAATGAGGCTTTTAAAGCAATTCGGAGCAGTAGAAAGTTATAATGCTTTACTCCAGTCAGTAGAAGAAATACCTCTAAATGGATCTATAAAAGATTGTGGAATTGCAATAATGGGCGTCTACGACCTTGCTTGTTTAATAGGGTTTGGGCAGGAGAGAAACGGAGAACCAGTAGGACTAAATGAGTATGGAGAAGGAATGAAAAACATTCTAGGTCCTCATACAAGAATACTTCCCTTAAGATTTAACGACAGAACTTTTTATATAGGAGACCCAATTATTTCCTATAGAAGCCCAGTTGACTATGAAGGAGTGAGAAATAATTTGCAGGAATATTGTAATAAAAATAAAGATATTATAGGTTTAAGGGTGCAAATAAGCAATCAAGATTATGAAAAATTAATTTTAAACGGGAAAGACAAATCATCTTTATTCGTTTCAACGTGGTTTAATTTGGGTAAATTGGTAAAAGTATTTGATAAATTTAATCTTAATTGTAGTCTTAGTAAGGTAAGTGCAAGGAAAGGAGCTGTTCTTGTTGTTTCAGGAGATTACTTTGGTACGGCAGAAAAATCTAAAAATTGTGCTTTAGTTATGAATAATGTTGTAGGTAATCTTGCAACGGCAGAAATTATGACAAATTTTTTCAGTATATTACAAAGATTTTGCAAAGGAGATCAAGATGAGAAATAAATATGATGTAATTATTATTGGCGCAGGTATTATGGGTCTGGCAACTGCATATTTTCTATCAAAATCAAGGAAAAATATTTTAGTAATAGATCAATTATCTATAAACAACAGTATTAATTCTTCTTCAGATTATTCACGCGGTTTTAGATATGAATACGGAGATGATGAATTTTATACAGAACTTGCTGTTAAAAGCCTTGTTCTTTGGAAAACTATAGAAAGAGTGATGAATAAAAAATTATATATTCAATGCGGAGCATTATTATTGGGCGATAAGGATCAAGATTACGCAATGAAAAGTTATAAAACTTTAAATAAATTAGGACATAAAGTTAGATTATTTAGCAAAACTCAACTTAAAAAAATATTTCCACAATTTTCTGCAACTTATGGAGTATTGGATTATCATGGAGGATTACTAGATGCATTTTTAGCTATAAGAATATTTGCGAAGCTTGCAAAAAAACAAGGAGTTATATTTAGAGAAAGAATGAAAGTTTCTAGGATTGCAAATAGAAATATAATACTTGAGAATGATGAAATGATTCCATTTCAAAAGCTTGTAGTAACATGTGGGGCATGGGCGTTAGAGTTGTTAACGGAACAAAATCTGCCAATTCAAGTAACAAAACAGCAAATTATATACCTTAAACCAAAACAAAATAAATATTTCCTGAAAGAAGTTTTTCCATCTTTCGCATATTTAGATAGAGGATTTTATGGTTTTCCTATATATGGTCTTGACGCAGTTAAGGTAGCGAATCACAAACCAGGAAGAGTTGTGGATCCAGATAGTAGAGGAATTGTTGATAATAATTTTATCAAAGAGTCTAAAGCTTTTCTTAATAAGTATGTACCTGGCTTAGGGGATGCTGAGATAGTAAAATCAAAAGTATGCCATTATGACGTAACTCCTGATAGAGATTTTATAATCGATAGACTTAATGAAAATATAATTGTTGGAGCAGGATTTTCTGGTCATGGATTTAAATTCGCACCAGTAATTGGAAATATAATTGCTAAACTAGTAGAAGATGAGGAATCAAGGTTTGATAATAAAAGGTTTAAATTAAGAAGATTTAGGTTATAATATATCTATGGATAAAAAACTAGTTTATTCGGGAAGCAGAAAGAAGTTCAGATGATTTTTATTTTGATGATTGCTATGCTTGTCGTGAAATGAAGAAGGCAGAGGATGAGGATAAATCTTAAGCGCTGAAGAACTGAAGGAGATTTTTGAAAAAGCAAACAAGCAAAATTAAAAGAAGGAGACTAGATGCATACGCGTTTATTGACGCATCTAATATTATTTATGGCACTCGTGACGAAGGATGGAAAGTAGATTTTCAAAAACTCTTTAAATATTTAAAAGAAAGATATCGGTGTAAAAAGATTTATTATTTTGCTGGACTTGACAGGAAAAATAGAAAACAACTAAAGTTTTATAATAGACTTAAAGTTTTTGGATATATCTTGATTTTAAAACCGGTTAAAATATACACTCAAAATAATGGAAAGAAAGTCAGAAAAGCAAATTGCGATGTAGATTTAACCTTTTACGCAATGCGAGATAAAGATAAATTCGAACGAGGAGTTTTTCTAACGGGAGATGGAGATTTTATAATTTTGTTAAAATATCTTAGAAATATAGGAAAACAAATAAATATTATTGCAAATGGGAAACGTACAGCTAAAGAAATACGACAATTTCTAAGAGGTGACTTTACGCCAATGAATTCCTTGAAAGCTATTATTTCTTTTACAAATAAAAAAGGGTAGACTCTACGAACGACTCTACCCTACGTTTTATAAAAAGATTATACTATGGAGTTGCAAATTTGTCAATTATCAATATGAATAAAAAACGAGTTTATTCAGGAATTAGGGCAACGGGGAGATTGCATCTTGGGAATTATTTTGGTGCAGTTAAAGGGATGCTTGTTTTGCAGGACAAATACGACTGCATTTTTTCTGTTGTTGATTTACATACAATTACGGTTCCATATGACACAAAGATCATTAAAAATTCAGTTCGAGAAATTATCTTAGATTACTTAGCAGCAGGACTTGATCCTAAAAAATGCAAGCTTGAAATCCAATCAAAAGTTCCACAGCATACAGAACTTGCGTATCTTTTGTCAACAATTTATCCTGTGTCTCGATTGGAAGATTTACCAACATATAAAGAGAAAAAAGCTCAATATCCAAAATATGTTAATATGGGGCTTTTGTATTATCCAGTTTTGATGGCTTCAGACGTTTTACTTTACAAAGGAGAATTAGTTCCAGTTGGAATTGATCAAGAACCGCATTTGGAAGTAATGCGAGAAATTGCTAGGAAATTTAACTCAATGTTTGGTGAGACCTTTCCAGAACCACAAAGGTTTAAAACTGATGGGGAATATATCCCATCTTTGTCTGGCGGAGGTAAGATGAGTAAATCAATTGAAGGAAGTTATATTAATTTAACAGATGATTTGGATACGATTAAAGAGAGATTAGCTGCTGCTCCAACGGACAGTGGGATAATTGGAGGTGAAGTTCCAAAAGAAGGTGGAGTTGCTAATTTGTTTAAACTATTAAGATTGTTTAATTTATATAATGAGTACAAAAAATTTGAACAGGACTATAAAGACAAAAAAATCCACTATTCAGAGTTAAAAGAAGTATTAGCTAAAGGAATATATAAAGAATTAAAACCTTTTCAAGAAAAGCGTAAAAAGTTTGAAGAAAATCCCAAATTAGTAAAATCAATTATCGAAGAAGGAAATGAAAAATGCCAAAAAATGGCAGAGGAGACGATGAGAGAAGTTAGAGAAAAGATGGGCTTATAGAATGCAATTTTTTGTTTTATCTTTTATTCGTTTTTATCAGAAAACCTCTTTTTTCCACAAAGCATTATTTAGAACTTTTTTTCTTTCAGATTCTGTCTGCAGATACCATCCGACCTGTTCTAACTATACTTATCAAGCGGTTGAAAAATACGGAGTTTTTAAAGGTTTGTTTTTAGGTTTGAAAAGAATTCTTAGATGCCACCCTTGGGCAAAGGGTGGCTATGATCCTTTAAAATAAATCCTCGTCCAATAATCCACCAAAACGCAATAAGCGTTGCTACGCTTGCTGGATTGAAAGACATAACCGCAAGCAGCCCTAAAAGCACAGTAAGCTCAAGAGTTCTTGATTGGGTGATTAAATTTTTTATAGAAAATAAAAGTAACAAAACAAAAAGTGCTAATCCCAATATGCCTCCCTGTACCCAAAAATCCAAAAAAATATTGTGTGTACTGTCTACAAATTGGTATTGAATTGTATTGTTTAGAGATAATGACGTCATGCGTATTGAGTCATGGATGTTGCCAAATCCATTGCCTAGAATAGGCGATTTCATTCCGGCAAGAAAAGAAGTTTGCCATATTTGAGATCGGTTTTCAAACCAACCCCCTCCTTCTATTAATGGCAACGAGAGACTTAGTATTAGAAGAATAAAAGATAAAGAAAAGGTCTTTATAATTGAAACTTTAAATATTTGAGTTGATAGTATAAAAACAGTTTCTAAAGAATATGCAATTAATCCTGATCTTGAGCCTGAAAGGAATATTATTATTAACGCAACTATAAAGCCTGAAATCTTGATTAGTTTTTTGTGTATAAATATTAAGAAAGGAAGAAAAAAAATTGCGGTCGCGGCTAATGAATTTGGTTCACCAAGAGTTCCAAATGCCCTGCCATTTTCATTACCCCCAAGAATTATTGTAACTAGAAGAAGAACTGTTAGGGAAATAGGATAAATATAATTTGGAATACTTTTAATTTCAATATTGGAAGACACTAAGGAAAATACAAGAAAATGCCATAGTAAAAAAACTCCTTGTAGCCTAAATTCATTGCCGAAAAAGGATGTTGGGCTTGGAGATATTATTAAATGGATTAGGCTTAAAAATATTAATCCTAAAACAAGATAAATTTGGAGTTTGTGGTTTTTTAAAAATGAGGAAATATTAATCTTTAAGAAAAATAATAATATTAATATCTCAATTGCGACTTCTGCCGCTATTACTTTTGGTGTTTCGAAAGGAGAAACAAGTCCTCCAAACGGCCAAACTAAAAAAGGTAAAATAAATAAAAGAAATATGACAAGTTTCGCAGTCACATTATTAGTTTAAATGATTTTGGATCGATAGAAAAGAAGTTATCTCAGAAGTACAGGACTTAGCAACTCGTAATCAGTTTTATTTATTTTTCCATTGTTGTTGGCATCATAGATCCAGTTATAGTTTGGATCATCTGATTTTGATCCACGAGCCTGATTATAACCGCTAACGTATAATGGGTAATTAATATCTGCATAAAAATCAGGGCCTTCAACATCAAGGTGTTTTACAAGTATTGTCACATTTCTATCTAAAGCATAAAAGTAATTTCCTTTGACATCATAAGCGTAAAGATAATATTGTCCGGGAACTAATTTTAGTCTATATTCACCTTCACGATTAGTTTGAACATTTGTTGTTTGGTAAGTTGAGCTATTAATTGCCCAAACAACAACGTTTTTAGCATCCATTATGTAAGGATATACTGTATTTGGTGGTACTCTTAAAAATCTATACTTAATGTTACCTCTTATGATTTTGGTAAAAGATGTTACTGGTGAGGGAGTCGGTGTTGGAGATGTTATGGGCGAACTTATAGGATGACTATTTAAAGACATTTGCGCGCTAACTTTTCCTATTTGGGATAGGGTTATTAACAAAGATATCGCCAATATAGGTAAAACTATATATCTCAAATTCATAAGGGGAGATAATACCATAGCTTTATCCTTTTGTCAAGTACTATAAGATTTATTGACCTAAAGGTAATTACTTGTAATAAAATAGCTTTGATTTTATGTTATAATATGTGTCCTATGGCCACAAACGGTAAGAAAACCACACTGCCTAACGGCAGGCAGGGTAAAAAATCAAAGATCCTTAAATTTAAGATAAAAACGTCCTGGAAGAATATTTTCCTATATGGGTTCTTGTTCTTTTTCATGCTTTTTCTGTTTATGGGCATCAACCAAGATGCGATTCAAGGAACAAAAACTGTGCCAATATCTCAAATTATTCAAGATGTAAAACAAGGCAAAGTTTCAGAAATTACCATATTGGACAATAAGCTCACGGTAAGAAGAGGAGAGGAAGTCGTTGATAGTTTTAAAGAACCAAGCGCTAATGTTTATCAAATATTTAAAGATGCTGGAGTTCCGTTGGATAAGACAAAAGTAATCGTTCGCGATCAAACAGGCATTAATAATTGGATAGGTTTAATTTCATCTGTTCTTCCAATACTTCTTATGGTGGCATTTTTTTACTTTATATTCCGCCAGGCAAGAGGTGCTCAGGAGAATATGTTTTCTTTTGGGCAGTCCCGTGCCAAACTTTTCAGCAAAGATACTCCTAGAATTAGTTTTTCTGATGTTGCTGGAGTTGATGAGGCAAAACAAGAGTTAACTGAGATTGTTGATTTTCTCAAAAACCCTGGCAAATACAAAGCAATGGGAGCTAGAACGCCAAAAGGGGTATTGATGGTAGGCCCAAGCGGAACCGGAAAAACGCTCTTGGCGAGGGCAACTGCGGGAGAGGCAGGAGTGCCATTTTTCTCAATGGCAGGATCTGAATTTATGGAGATGTTGGTAGGTGTTGGAGCCTCCAGGGTACGTGATTTGTTTTCAACAGCAAAAAAAGCACAGCCTGCAATTATTTTCATAGATGAGATTGATGCAATAGGAAGACAGCGTGGTATTGGGATTATGGCAGGACATGATGAAAGAGAGCAAACGTTAAATCAAATTCTAGTTGAGATGGATGGATTTTCTCCAACAGAACAGCTAGTGGTTATGGCAGCTACGAACAGACCTGACGTTTTAGATCCGGCACTTGTTCGGCCGGGAAGATTTGATAGAAGAGTAGTACTTGACATGCCAGATGTTGTTGGTCGACAGGCAATCCTAGCAATTCATGCTAGAGGAAAACCATTTTCCAATGATGTAGATTGGAAAAAAGTAGCAAAAAGAACAGTTGGATTTAGTGGCGCGGATTTGGAAAATATGCTTAATGAAGCTGCAATTTTAGCAGCTCGGCTTGGTAAAAAAGCAATTGACATGAAAGATCTGGAAGAGGCAGCGACCAAAGTGAAACTTGGGCCTGAGAAAAAGCGCCTTCAATCAGACGAGGATAGAAAAATGACTGCATATCATGAAGCAGGACATGCTATTGTTTCTTGGAAAATGCCTCATATGGATCCAGTTCATAGAATTTCAATTGTAAGTCGCGGAATGAGTTTGGGGCATACTATGATGGAGCCAACAGAGCATGTGCATGAAACAAAAACAAGACTTTTGGAGCAAATTGCTGTTATGCTCGGAGGAAGAGCGGCTGAGAATATGATTTTTAAAGAAATGACAACCGGAGCTTCTGATGATATCGCAAAAGCAACTGAGGTTGCTAGAACAATGGTTGTTGAGTATGGGATGAGTGATTTAGGGCCTATTAATTTATCCCACGAGAGAAGAAGTGTATATGAGGAGAAAACTATTTCACCTGCAATGGCTTCTAAAATTGATTCGGAGATTAAAAAGATTACAGATACAGGTTACAAAACTGCAATCTTAATTCTTCAAAAACTTAAAGACAAGCTTGATATTTTGGCCGCGGAACTTTTGAAAAAAGAAACAATTGATGCAGAGGACTTCATAAGACTTCTTGGTCCAAAGATCACTTCCCAAAAACAGGTGGTACCAGTTCAGGTTGAGCCACAACAGACTTTATAACTTTAGGATTTTATCCCAATTATTCCATGTAATTCTAAATTTCGTCTTGATGTGTCTATTGTATGGTTGGTCAAAAAGAATGTGTCGCCAGATTGGTTTTTTCAGGCCTTCGAATTGGGGTCTGTCATCAATTAATATGTCTCCAACAACAAGAGTCTTGTCTTTTGACATGATCATTTTTTTCGTCCATTCATAACCTAGGTTTTTTGCCACCCAATTATATTTTTCAAGAACACAGTTTTCAAATTTTGAAATAGGGCTTGAGCAGATAAATACTTCATGGCCTAACGATTCCATTTTTATCAATGCCTCTTTACCACCTGTTATTAGATTTAAATTTTCAAAAAAATGAGGTGAGGTAATAATACTTTGCACGTCTTTTTCAAGCCCTCCTGGATATTCTTCAATTAAAGAAAATGTTTTTCTTTTATCCATTGGCACGTGGGGATGATTGGGGAATTTTTTTCTCCACAAATTTAGAAAACCTTCCTCAAAATTAGCCAAAACCCCATCCATATCAACTAAAATTATTTTTTTGATCATATGTCTAGCTTGCTACGTTCAGTTCACATGAACGTAGTTTATCTTATTTTTGATAAAATTTACAATCCTTTGACTTGCCTTTGGCACATTCATCTTATCGGTACTAAGATAAATTACATTTATTCCTTTTTTCTCAAGAAATTCTTTTGTTTTTTCATACTTTTTGTGAATTTGATATCTATCAGAAGTAAACTTTCCGCTTAAAAAACTTCTGTGTTTTTCATCATATGAAGCCTTTCTTAATTTTTCTCTTCGTATAGCTTCTTTGACGCTGCAATTTGTAATAACTGCTAAATCAGGAATCGGAATAGCATTTTTTCTATGCATATTCCAAACCTCCTCCATAGATAGATTATCTTTTAGAGTTTGATAGCTTAAAGTTGATGGCTCACCTCTATTGGCAATTATAATAGTATTACTTGAACGATGTGGTATTACTTTTTTAAGATAAAGTTTTTTTCTCTCACTAATTATTGCTTTTGCAACAGCTCTTTCTCCCTTTTTTTGCGAAGACAATATCTTACTTCTATCATAATTTGCCTCTTTTGTTTCCTCTAATGCATTAGCACTTAGATTCAATTTTCCTAGTTTTTTCAAAACTTGCATTATAACACTGTCTTTTCCAGTAGCACTTGGACCATCAACGACAATAAATAACCCTTTCTGCATTATGTGTATTATATTACAAGTTGATATAATTAAAAAATGACCCTTCGACAAACTCAGGGTCATGCTGAGGTAATCGAAGCATGAAAATATTAAACTATAAAAAATATCCTAAAGACAAATTGATTAATAAATTAAGAAAAGTAACGCTATTAGATTCTTCAAAAATAAATAACAAGATTTATATATATAAAAATGCAGACATAGAACTTTCCAATATATCTGTCTCATCTATCTTGCCTTCGCAATTTTATTTTCTAAAAGCATCTTTATTGAAAGTTGAAAATATACAAAAAGCACTTAAGAAACAAAATATTGACCTTTTTAATCTAGGTGGATATCTGAGTTATTATACTGATGAAGGCGATATTGAGTACAATCTTCTTCCTATAATTATTGAAATGCAAAAAGAGAAAGATAGTTCCATAAATCCAATAATTGTAGATGGAATACATAGGGTAATTTTGGCAAGAAAACAAGGTCTTAAAGAAATTCAAGTAATTAAGATTTTTAATGTAAGTAAAGACTATCCTTTTCCTGGCTTTGTAAATCCCAAAGGTTGGGAACAGGTTAAGTCCATGTCTTCTCCTCCTGATTCTAAAAATAAGCGTCCTTGGAGATTTCCAATTGAGGTAGCATATAAATACTATAGAAATTTCAGCAGCGCTTTTGAAAACGTAGGAAAGCCGAGAACTTCCTAACTTACTCTTGACACAACTAATTAAACTAATTGTGTCTTGATACAATCAGCTAAAATGATTGTATCTTGACAAATATTGCCAAACAGTGTAGAGTAAATTATGGAGACGCAAAAATACTTATTCTCTTTAGGACTTTCATTTGATGATATTCTTCTTCTTCCTGGGTATAGTGATTTTTCCCGCCAAAATATAAATCTTAATTCTTATCTTACAAAAAATATAAAACTAACTTTACCTTTTGTTTCAGCTCCCATGGATACTGTGACAGAATCTAGACTGGCAATAGAGCTAGCCAGCTTAGGAGGAATAGGAATTATACATAGAAATTTATCAATTAATAATCAAGCGCTTGAGGTGAAGAAAGTTAAAAATAGAAATTTATTGGTTGGCGCAGCTATTGGCGCAAGCTCTGGATTTGAGAAAAGAGTTGAGGCACTAGTTAAAGAAATGGTAGACGTAATTATTGTTGATTCAGCTCATGGATTTTCCAAAGGAGTAATCGAGGCAATAAAATATATTAAAAATCATTTTAAAAAAGTACAAGTTATTGCTGGAAATATAGCCACCTCTGATGGCGCGCAAGCTTTAATTGAAGCTGGAGTCGACGGCTTAAGAGTAGGAATGGGTCCAGGAGCAATTTGTACAACTCGAATTATTTCTGGAATGGGAATTCCTCAAGTAACAGCAATACGTCAGACATCAAAAGTTGCTAAAAGATATGGGATCCCTGTTATTGCTGATGGGGGAATTAAATACTCAGGTGATATGGTAAAAGCATTAGCTTGTGGTGCGTCAACTGTTATGATGGGAAGTTTTTTTGCTTCGACTATTGAGTCGCCTGGAAAAACAATTAAACTTAAAAAGTCAGAAGTTCCAGATCGTTTTAAAAGCATATTTAGTGATAAAAGAGAAGAATATTTATTTAAAGAATATCGAGGCATGGGATCTATTGGAGCCATGAAAAAAGGAGTTGATATTAAATCGGAGGATGAGTTTCATGGGAAAAACTACAAAGATAGAGTTTTGGTTGCGGAAGGAGTTGAAGGACTTGTTCCAATAAAAGGGAAAGTCTCAGAGGTGGTTGATCAGGCAGCGGGAGGAATAAAATCTGGAATGTATTATGTTGGTGCAAAAAATATCTTAGATCTTCAGAAAAAAGCAAAGTTTATACAAATTACCCAAGCGTCTCTTACTGAAAGCCATCCTCATAGCGTGTTGATCACCAACCCTGGAAAGAATTATTTATGATTTCTATAGTTGATTTTGGATCGCAAACGACACATCTTATTGGAAGGCGCATAAGAGAACTAGGAACAAATTTTAAAATACTTTATCCAACGGAGATTCTGAAACAGGCTCATAATGACAGGAAAATAAGAGGTATTATTCTTTCTGGCGGACCATCATCTGTATATGAGAAAGGTGCGCCAACTATGGATCCTGAAATTTTTTCTTTAGGAATTCCTATTCTTGGTATTTGCTACGGACTTCAATTAACAGCGCATCTTCTGGGGGGAAAAGTAATCTCTGGCAAAAAAGAATACGGACCAGCTATCCTGAAATTCGAAATTCAAAATTCGAAATTCGAAATTGCAAAAGATTTGCCAAAATCTTTTGTTGTTTGGATGAGTCATGGAGATGAGGTAGTAAAAATTCCAGAAGGATTTAAAATAATTGGGTCCACAGAACATGTACCCTACGCATTTGTTGAGGACAGAAAGCGAAAAATAATTGGACTTCAGTTTCATCCTGAGGTTGAACACACGGAATACGGTTTACAAATATTTAAGAACTTTCTAGCAATGTGTGATTTAGAAAGTAGTTCAGAATTCTTCGTCAAATTAAAAATTAAAAATGAAAAATTAAAAATTACAAGTAAAAATTCAAAAATGGACTATTTAGAAATTAAGAAAATACAAGAAAATATTATAAATACAGTAGGAAATTCACATGTAATTGGTGCTGTGTCTGGAGGAGTTGATTCAACAGTTGCCGCGACACTAACAGCTAAAGCAATAGGGAAGAGGTTTGTTCCAATATACGTTGATAATGGGCTTATGAGAGAAGGAACAAAGGAGCATGTTCTAAAAATATTTAAAAATCTAGGCGCAAGGCCTATAGTTATAAATGCAGTAGGGGAGATGTTGAAAAGATTAAAAGGAGTTGTGGATTCTGAGAAAAAAAGAAAAATAATTGGAAATTTTTATATCGAAATTTTTGAAAGAATTAGGAAAAAATTACTAAAGAAAAAAATACCTGTAGAATTTTTACTTCAAGGGACAATTTACTCCGATGTAATTGAATCGCAAGGAACAAAACATGCCTCAAAAATAAAAAGCCATCATAACGTAGGCGGACTTCCGAAAAAAATGAAGATTAAGCTTCTAGAGCCACTAAGAAATTTTTATAAAGATGAGGTGAGGCAGATTGGCAAAGTTATTGGTTTGCCAGAGGAGTTTATTAATAAGCAGCCTTTTCCAGGACCAGGATATGCAGTAAGAATTAGAGGCGAGGTGACAAAAAAGCGTTTGGAGCAAGAAAAAAAAGCAGACAAAATAGTTCTGTCTGAGCTTAAGAATGCAGGAATTTTAGATGATGTTTTTTTGTCTTTTCCTGTTATGACAAATGCTTTTTCAACAGCAGTAAAAGGAGACGGAAGACATTTTGGTGAAGTAATAGCTCTTCGCGTCGTACAATCTAAAGATGTGATGACTTCTACATGGGCGCGTCTCCCTTATGATGTTTTACAAAAAATCTCCTCAAGAATAGTAAACGAGGTTTCCGGAATCTCCCGCGTTGTTTACGATATTACCACCAAACCTCCAGCTACTATGGAGTGGGAGTAAAAAATAGATTAGATATCAAAATAAAATATGGATTATATCGAAGTTATTAATAAGTTTTTTAGCCAATATAAGGGGCCAAAATTTTCAGTTTGGTTGTGGGACAATAAAGAAAGATTTTATGGTATTGGTAATTCTTCAAGTTTTAAATTGATTATAAGAGATGCATTTACAGTGAAGAGATTGTTATCTCAAGGTTCATTGGGTTTTGGAGAATCCTTTATGGATGGATCTTTAATTATTGAAGGCGACATTGAAGAATACCTTAAACTTCGTCACCATTTTAAAATGACACGTTTTTCACCATTCCTGGCAATAGCTCAGTTTCTTGCTGGTTTTACTATTCCAAAAGATAGAAAAGCCCAAATTGCTTATCATTATGATCTCGGCAATGATTTTTTTAAAATGATTCTTGACGATAAAACAATGTCTTATTCTGCAGGTTTATATAAGAAAAAATCTGAAAGTCTTGCAAATGCTCAAGAGAATAAACTTGACTTGATTTGTAAATGGTTGAAGCTTCCTAAAAATGCTACCATTCTTGATCTTGGTTCAGGCTGGGGTGGCTTTGCCATACATGCTGCCAAAAAATATAAATGGCATATTACTGGATATACGTTAAGTAAAGCTCAATTAGATTATTGTCATAAACTTTCTAAATCTAACCACTTAGAACATTTAATTTCATTTAAATATCAGGACATGTTAGCATACTTCCCTTCTAATAAATTTGATAGTGCTGTTATGATTGAATCAATTGAGCATGTTGGTCAAAAAAACCTTTTTCCATTTTTTCATAAAATGAAACATGTTCTTAAAAAAGGAGCCCCGTTTATCCTTCAACTTACTGGGAGATATATTCCTAAACGAGTGGACAGATGGACTTTGAAATATGTTTTTCCAGGCGGTTATCTTCCAGCAAAATCTGAACTTTTAGAAGCTGCAAAAGATGCAGGATTTCTAGTTGAGGAATTTCGTGACGATACACTTGACTATATCCGTACGATGACAGAATGGATTAAGAATCTAGAAATGAACCAAAGTTATATTGAAAAAATGTTTGATGAAAAATTTTACCGTCTTTGGTATCTATGGATGCATGGAGCAAAAGCTAATTTTGAGTTAGGTGGGATGTCACTATTCCGTATAAAATTGAGACGAAATTTGTGATATAGTAGACCATGTAATGGA
>CAYJRY010000020.1:15043-21208 GCA_964372855.1 uncultured Gammaproteobacteria bacterium
GGACAATCAGGAAGTTCTTCCAAATATCGTTTTAAATTTACCTGCCATCGAAGAAGCTAATATTCAAGAATATCAAAATAGCATTTGGACTAAGTTTATTCCTACGACAAACAAAATTTTCATAATCATTTCTCTACTTTTTGTGTTTGGACTAGATCTTCTCATTCTTATTAGAGTATTTGAACTTCTTCCATTTTGGATTGAGATGCTGATAGCGCTTGGGATATTTTATTTGTTTTACTATTTTGAAAATCACCGGTTTAGCATCAGGTTTTCTGATTCAAAATCTCCTCTAGACCCTTGGATATACGCTGCTGTTGTCATAAGAAATATAATTATTTTTCTGAACTTCATTCCCTTTATCCAATTGTTGGGTCTATGGCTTGTTATGCTTGCAGGGGTACCTTATTTAATTGTATATTTAGTTCTGATTGCCCTTCGAAATAAGAACACAAGGTAATATTAATATTTATACAAGATTTCCAATATGTCTCCAGACTTTAATTGCCGCAATTTCATAATCATTCTTTTTATCATTAACAACCATTTGACTAGGGTTTTTAACAATGTTTTCTAAATACAGAGGTTTACCAAATGTAACCAAAACTTTCATTTTGCGAGAAACGAAATTTTTAAAATTCAAGTTTTCTAGCCCCTCAATTAGTACTGGCACGATTGGGGCTCTGCTTTGTTGCGCAAGAAAAGCTACCCCCCCTTTTATTTTGATAATTTCTTTTTTATTTTTCACTCTTTTTCCTGTTGGAAAGATGCCTACATTGTTGCCCATCTTGAGAATTTCAAGATGATGTTGAAGTGCCAATTTGTAATTCTTAAGCCCTATATATGCTGGATAAGCGCCAATCATTCTGAAAAATGCTCCTCCATATAGAATTTGCTTCCACTTTTTCCAGTTGTCATTGGAAAAAAAAGATTTTTCTCTTGTCACATAAATTATTGGGAAGGAGCGGGTGAAAAATGGCAAGCAGGCTACAATTAAAAGTGGATCAAGCTCGCTTTGGTGATTGGCCGCTATTATCATATTGCTCTTTATATTCTTGAGATTATGTATCCCTTTGATCTGAAGAGAACAAAAAATTATCATAACAAACCGTAAAGGTCCCCAAATAAGACGCTGAAAAAACTCCGGCAGGAGCATATGTCTTTTCTTCATCTTCGAGGCTAAACTGGTACTTGCATATCAAAATTAAATATGCATATGATGTATTTATAATATCATTTTAAATAATTTATTGCTTATATGAACATATTGGTAGCATTATTTTTTCTTCATAATGTTTTGGCTACCGCTTATTTAGGCAGTAAATTTATTTCCGAAAAGGATAAAGTGCTTAGGAGTTTTGGCATTGCTCTTCTTCTTAACTGCGTAGCATTTGCTATTTGGTCGTTTGCAATACTCACAAGACCTGATAATTTAACAACATACGTAACTTATGGAGTAATGTTCTTTATTGCAGCCCTTGTATTTCTTCTGAATACAGGAATACAGAACTTAAAATCCGATACTCGCATGAAGATATTAATGTTAGGAGGATTATTTGGTCTAGTACTCTTTTATTTAAGAACATTTGTATATGCGGCAACACCATATTTTTCTCCTGAAGGCTTTTTCTTTTTTAATGTTCATCCTTTGATGCAAATGTTTTATATTTTTGGCCTAGCGATAGCGTCTTTAATGGCTCTTAATGCAGTTGCGCCTAAATTTAAAGGAATATATGCAACTCTTATTTGGTTTTGCTTTGTCATCGAAGTCATAGGAGGAATAATACTTATAACAACTACAGATTCTCAGGTTTTGTATTTAGCTGGTTGGATTATGGGACTTGCATATTTTGCGCTTTGGGCACCTCCGCTTTTTGACAAAAAAGTATGGACAATCAATAAGTAATATAAATTTAATAGCCTCTGTATGTATTGCTTCTTTTCATATAAACTTAAATAATAACAAGATTTTAAATTAATAAATTTTAATAAATTATGAGAGCGCTCCTCACAGGAATAACTGGCAATTTAGGTTATGAGGTAGCTTTAGATTTATATGAAAGAGAAATTGATCTAATACCTATTGTTAGACCAGGAAAGAGAGAAAGCCTGGCTAATTATAAAATAGGATTTGAGGAGATAGTAGAGGACGATCTTATCTCTGATGATGAGCTTTTTTTCAACACTTCAGTCGATTGCATAGTCCATTGCGCTGGCAGCATTAGTTTTCATAATACTAATCGCGCAAATGAAAAAATAACATCAAAACTAGTCGAGCTTGCAAAGAAGATTCAAATTCCTATGTATCTTGTTAGCACAGCATATATTTATAGACTGCCTAAGGCAAGTCAAGGCTTTAACAATGCTTATGAGCTTGACAAATTTCATGCTGAACAATCTCTTGTTTCATCCGGAATAAGATATGGAATTTTTAAGCCATCAGTTTTAGTTGGGCATAGCAAATCAGGAGCGATTCGAAACTTTAGTGGCTATTATAGTATTGTAAAAGCATTTTATATTGCATCAACTGATTCAAAGAGAAAAGGTAGGAAGCTAAGATTTCCAAACATACCAGGAAAGTCTAATCTTGTACCAGTTGATCAAGCAGCTTTTTATATTGGCAATGAAATTCAGGAATTAAAGCTTAGGTCGTTGTACATTACAAATCCAAATCCTCCTGAGGCTTCTTGGGTTTTAAAAGAAACATTAGAGTTTTTTAATTTAGGTAAATTTATCGACCTTATCGATATTAGTTTCGAGGAGTTTGGTAAGCTTAGGTTAACTACTGAGGAACAAAATTTATATGAGTTTGTTAAACACTATTATCCTTATTGGTCAATTACATATGATTTTCCTCCGTCAATATGTAAAGAAAATTTAATAGATCACGACTATCTATTTAAAACACTCAAGTTTTTAAGTTCATCAAAGTTTCTAGAATATGGATAAGGATACTATTAATTATAGTCAGTGCTGGGAGGATCCAGATATTCTCATACAAGCTCTCAAAATTGATCATTCAGATAGCGTGCTTTCGATCACATCGGGGGGTGATAACACACTAGCTCTTTTACTTTGTAAACCTAAAAAAATTACCTCTATTGATATGATCCCCGGCCAAAATTATCTTCTTGAATTAAAATTAGCTGCCGCCAGAGTTTTAAGCTATGATGAGTATCTTGCTTTTTTAGGTATTGCGGCTGCTATTAAAAGATCAAACTTATTCTTAAAAGTAAAACCCAATCTTACTCCTAAAGCGGCATTTTGGTGGTCTAATCACCCCCATATGATTGAAAGTGGGGTTATTAATAGCGGGCGTTTTGAGAAATTCCTAAACTTATTTCGAAAATATCTGTTACCATTTGTGCATTCTAACAAAACAATTATTCAATTTATAAATTTGTCATCTTTAGAAGAGCAAAGAAGTTTTTATAAAAAATTCTGGAATACAAAAAGATGGCGTATGTATTTTCGATTGGCCACAAGTTCCTACATACTAAAATATTTAGCGAGACAAAGAGGAATGTTTAAATATACTAAAATGAAAGCAGTATCCAATGATTATCTCAAACGACTTGAATCAAATCTGTATAACGTCCCAATTAACGAGAACTATTTTTTACATTATTGTCTCACTGGCTATTTTACTAAAGTTTTGCCCCCATATTTACAAGAGAAAACTTATACTTTCATAAGAAAAAACAAAATTCTTAACTTATCAATTATAAGTAGTGACATTTTAACTTATCTAAAATCAGCGCCTGATAACTCTTATACCAAATTTAATTTGTCAGATATTTTTGAAGCTTTATCGGATGAGGAAATTAACGACCTATGGAAGGAAATAATCAGAGTATCAAAAAACGGTGCGACTATAGTTTATTGGGATAACCTATTACCAAAGCCTGTGCCGTCACAATTTTCTGGCGTAGTAAAAGCAGAAAAACATCTAGAAAGACAGCTTTTTCAAAAGGATAGAGTTTTTTTCTATGGCGGTCTTCATATCTATAAAATCATAAAATGAGCACATCAATATTAGTTAGGTTTTATATCTATCAAAAGCTTCGATTTCCAATAATTATATTGTCACTTGGCCTTTTACCTGCGCTTTTAAGTACTGCTGCTATTGTTGCTAAAAGCCCTTCTACATTTCAAGTAATTGGCGGACTCATTGCTTCACTCCTATATTTATTACATGTTCGGATTATTGATGAAAGGCGGGATTTTCATCATGACAACATCTATCATAAGTCCAGGCCCCTTCAGACAGGTCTAATCTCAATGAAAGAACTTCAAATGATAGATCTTTTTGCAGTAGCTATATTTCTTGGTATAGCAGGCTTTGCTGGTATTTATCCTTTCTTGCTTGGGTTGCTAATGTTAAGCTACTCATTTATAGCAGGTAAAGAATTTTTTATGGGAGAAAAGTTACGTCAGCATTTTTTTATTTATAATAGTATCAACACTCTTCAAAGCTTTTTAATGCAACTTTTTGCTTACTCCTTTTTTGCTGGATATATTCCTTTTACTGCTCTTGTAGCATTTCATTATATTTTCACTTGTATCGGCAGTGTAATCTTCGAATTTGTGCGAAAAATCAAAATCCCTGGAATGGATGGAACAGGTAAAGATACTTATACCTGGTACTTGGGCTTCAACAATGCAATCATAATCTACATAATTTTTTCTCTTCTAGCTACATTCTTTTTTTACCAAATTACGACGATGATAACAGGGCAAAACGTATTATGGATATTCCTCTCTACTATTTTGTTTGGGACTACATTATTGACAGCATTAATACACATTATAAAAAAAACTGTTCATACAGAACAGTTGATGCAGCTTTCTTTTGTGGTTGTTTACGCTATTTTCAATTTACTAATTTATTATAAGAGTATCAAATTGTAGATTTGGTTTAGATAAAATGAGTAACGGTGGTAAAGCGTATTCCCTAAGAAAATTGAAAGAGGCGGGATTTTTAGTGCCCCGTTTTTTTGTGTGTGATTCAAATTGGTCTAAGAGTGAAATCAGATCTAAGCTTGATACAGAATTTTCAGACGTAAAATATTTTGCTATACGTTCTTCTGCATCAAATGAAGATTCTGAAAAAAAGTCTTATGCTGGCCATTTCTACTCAGGAATAGGAGTAGCCAAAGATGATGTTTTTACTGAGGTTAAAAAAGTACTTACCTCCTTTGGTCAAATGGATGGCAGTGCAATAATTCAAGAATTTATACCAAGCGAGTGTGCGGGTGTTATGTTTACAGAAGTTGGGGATAATAATGTTGTTATCAATTCTACAATTGGTCTATGTCAACCTGTGGTAAGTGGAAAAGCTTGTGATGAATACATCTGTAGTAAGAATGGAGATATTCTTAATAAAATTATATCCAAAAAAAAAGAGATTAAACTATTTATTAATAATAAAATTGTTAATCAAACAAGCGATTTAGAATCTTTAACAGAAGAGCAAATTAAGCAGTTAGTTGTGCTTAGTAAAAAAATTCAAGATCTCTATGGATCTAAACAAGATGTTGAATGGTGTTTTTTAAACAGTAGGTTATATGTTTTGCAATCTCGCCCAATTACTAGGGACTTTGCAATCAGGAAAAATCAAGAATATTTTGATAGTGCAAATATAGCTGAAAGCTATTCAGGCATAGTCCTTCCGCTCACACAATCATTTGCCAAAATGGTATATGCCCAGGTTTATACGGACTTACTACGCATGTCCGGTGTTCCTGCGAAAAAACTTAAGCAACACTCTAAAATCTTTGAAAACCTCCTTGGCTTTTTCTATGGCAGAATGTATTACAACATGAACAACTGGTATCTAATGGCAGCTTTTGTCCCTGGCTATAAGAGGAATAAAGAGAACTTTGAACTAATGATTACAAGCAATATTAAGCAAGATATTACAACTTCTATCAAACCCTCACTGATGTTTAGTCTAATTTACCCACTAATTGTTATTTCTAAAGTTAGTATATATGGATTCACAGCAAAACATTTTAAGATTACTGTTACAAATGAGCTCAATAAGCTTCAAGATAAAGATTTTAATCAATTGCAATATCAGGACTGTATTAAATTATTTGGGGTCATAAATAAAAGCTTTATCTTGCATGATACAGCCTGCTGAAACTTCCAAGGCATGGTAAA
>CAYJRY010000021.1:0-20518 GCA_964372855.1 uncultured Gammaproteobacteria bacterium
AAGACGAAGAATTGACCCCAACTGAACAAAAGACATATAATCATAGATATAAAGCAATCCAAAAATTGAAACCCATTATTAAGAAAGTATTAAGTATTTAGTATTATGTATTAAGTATGATTGATATTAAATTTTTGAGAGAAAATCCACGAATTGTTCAAAAAGCAGCGAAAGATAAAGGGGTTGATATTAATATTGATCATGTTTTGGAAATTGATTCTAAACATAGAGAACTAAATACTTCTGTTCAGAAACTTCGGGAAGAAAGAAATGTTTTAACGTCTACGATTAAAGGCAAACCAACTCATGAGCAAATAGAAAAGGGAAAGTCTCTTAAAGAAAAATTAGAAAAACAAGAAAGTGCTATAAAGGCAGTTGAGGAAGAATTAAATAATTGGTTGTTGAAAATTCCAAATATTCCTGCAAGCGATGTCCCAATTGGAAAAGATGAGATGGGAAACAAAATTATTAGAAAATACAATTCGCCAATTGAATTTAATTTCACCCCTAAAGACCATTTAGAGATTGGCGAATCATTGGACATTGTTGATGTACAAAGAGCTGCAAAAGTATCCGGTACAAGATTTGCTTACCTTAAAAAAGAAGGTGTACTTTTGGAATTTGCGCTTATTCAGTTGGCATTTGGTGTTCTTATGAAGGAAGGATTCAAACCAATAATTCCACCAGTATTTCTGAAAACAGAAATAATGAGATCTTTGGGCTATATGGAACACGGTGCAGATGAAGATATATTTTCTATTCCTAAAGATAATTTGGTACTTGTTGGGACCGCAGAGCATTCCATTGTGTCAATGCATAAAGGTGAGATTTTTCAAAAAAAAGAGTTGCCAAAACGATATGTCGGATTCTCAACTTCTTTTAGAAGAGAGGCGGGAAGTTATGGAAAAGATACAAGAGGAATTTTAAGAGTTCATCAATTTGATAAAGTTGAAATGGTTTCTTTTGTAACAAAGGAAGATGACGATAAAGAACATGAGTATCTTTTATCACTTGAGGAAAAATTATTTAGGCTTTTAGAAATTCCTTACCAAGTTGTAAAAATGTGTACTGGTGATTTGGGATTCCCAACTGCAAGAAAATATGATATCGAGGTATGGATGCCAGGACAAGGAAAATATAGGGAAGTAACCTCAACATCAACAACAGCAGATTTTCAATCACGACGTTTAAATATTAAATACTTAGAAAATGGACAAAAAAAATTTGTACATATATTAAATGGAACTGCATTTGCTATTGGGAGAACAATAATTGCAATACTTGAAAACTATCAACAGGAAGACGGATCAGTGCTAATTCCAAAAGTTTTACAAAAATATTTTAATAACTTTGATAGAATTTCTCCGAAAAAACAGTAATTTTGACTGCATTTTTTTTCCTTATTTTGCAACCCAAACTATTATTTTTGAAGCAAAGTATTTTACTTGACAATTGTTTAAAAATTATTCACGATAAATATATCTTTTTTAAGAGAGGTAGGTGATATAAATGGCAAAGAAAAAGAAGAGAAAGAAGAGATAATTGGTAAGTAATTTGGAACTTTACCAATTGATCAGTTGGTACCCCCTACCAAGCGGTAGGGGGTTTTATTTTGTGGTAGAATTATAGTGATATGTTCAATCTAATTGCTAAATTTTTTGATTCAAACGAAAAAGAAATTAACAAACTCAAGCCGTTAGTTTTGGAAATTAATTCACTTGAGAAAAAAATAAAAAAATTAAAAGATAAAGATTTTCCCAAAAAGACAAAATTCTTCAAAGAAGAATTAGCTAATGGAGCATCATTGGATTCAATATTGCCAGAAGCATTTGCATTAGTTCGTGAGGCTTCTTATAGAACTATTGGACAGCGCCATTATGATGTACAGATAATGGCAGGGATAACATTGGCAAGAGGGAAAATAGCTGAACAAAAAACAGGTGAAGGAAAAACTCTTTCCGCAATTCCAGCGCTGTATCTGCATAGCCTAACAGGTAAAAGCGTTCATTTAGTTACGGTAAATGATTACCTTGCAAGACGCGACGCTGGATGGATGGGACCAGTATTTAATTTCTTAGGTATTAGTGTTTCTTCGATAATAAATGAACAATCATTTATTTTTGATCCTCAATTTGTCAACAAAGAGGCATTAGATTTTAGACTCGCACACCTACGACCAATTACTCGAAAAGAGGCATATAAAGCAGACATTGTATACGGTATAAACTCAGAGTTTGGTTTTGATTATCTAAGAGACAATATGGCACAAAGTATTGATGAGACAGTTCAAAGCGGTTACTATTTTGCAATTGTTGACGAAGTTGATTCTGTTCTTATTGATGAGGCAAGAACTCCGCATATAATTTCTGCTCCTGATGATGCTCCTGCACAAAAATATTACGATTATGCAAATCTTGTAGAAAAGTTGAATCCCGATATAGATTACAAAGTTGATGAAAAACTTCGGACTGCGCACTTAACAGATCATGGCATAGGAAAAGTTGAGAGACTGTTTGGAATTAGTAATATCTATGAAAAAGATTTTAATACCGTTTATCATTTGGAGGCGGCATTAAAAGCGCGGACTCTTTTTAAGAAAGAAAAAGATTATATTGTTAAAGAGAATCAGGTAATTTTAGTTGATGAGTTTACAGGTCGACTTATGATGGGAAGAAGACTTTCAGAAGGACTCCATCAAGCAATTGAAGCAAAAGAAAGAGTACCAATTCAAAGAGAATCAAAAACTTTGGCAACAGTTTCGCTTCAGAATTACTTCCGAATGTACGAGCGCTTATCCGGAATGACTGGTACCGCAGTAACAGAGGCAGCAGAATTCCACAAAATTTATAAACTAGATGTAGTCGTTATTCCAACCAATAAAAAAATGATTAGAACGGATCATGATGATTTGGTTTATAAAACAGGTCGGGCAAAATTGTCTGCGGTTGCTGATGAAATAGAGAAAGCTTACAAAACGGGACAGCCTGTTTTGGTTGGGACAACTTCAATTGAGAAAAACGAACTTATATCGGAACTTTTAAAACGTCGAGGAATAAAACACGAAATATTAAACGCCAAAAACCATGAACAGGAGGCTCGAATTATTTCGATGGCAGGTAAAAAAGGAGCAATAACTGTTGCTACAAATATGGCAGGACGAGGAGTAGATATTATTTTAGGTGGAGATACTCCGAAATATGAAAATGGCAAAGAAAAAATAGGAACCTCCGATTGGAGAGAATGGGAGAGGCTACATAATGAGGTGGTAAAATTAGGGGGACTTTATGTAATTGGTACAGAAAGGCACGAATCTCGAAGGATTGATAATCAACTGCGAGGCCGAAGTGGTCGTCAAGGAGATCCGGGTGCATCACGGTTTTTTGTAGCTTTGGATGATGATATTATGCGCCTTTTTGGAGGAGATAAGATATCAGGACTTATGACAAGATTTAATATGCCTGAGGATGTACCCTTACAACACATGATTGTTTCTCGTGCAATTCAACAGGCGCAAACAAAAGTTGAAGGATTTAATTTTGATATTAGGAAACATTTGGTTGAGTACGACGATGTCTTAAATAAGCAAAGAGAAATTATATACAAAAAAAGAAGGAAGATTTTAGAGACAAAAGATAGTCTTGAAAAAGAAATTATAGATAAAGTTATTGCTGTGATTGGAAGTATAGTAAATGTTCACTCAATCGAAACATATGACAGCCAACTATCGGTAAATGAAAAAATAATTGATGACTTCGTGACAATTATTCCATTTGATGAAAATTCAAAAAAACAATTGATCAAGCAACTAGATTCCGCAACAAATGCTGAGAAAAAAATAGAATTTTTGTCAGAAATTGCCCATGGTTTATATGAACAAAGGATTAAGCAAATGGGCGAAAAGCTTATGGGACAAATTGAGAGATTTGTTGCGTTATCAGTTATTGATACTTTATGGATGGATCATTTGGATGCAATAGAAACTCTAAGGGGTGGAATTGGGCTTAGAGGGTATGGGCAAAGAGATCCTTTGGTTGAGTACAAAAATGAAGCATATACTATGTTTGAAAGACTTATTAACGCAATAGATGATGAGATAGTGCATAGAATTTACAAGATTCAAGTACAACAAGCGCCGCAGCCAGTGCATACGCATCAACACATGGTCGCAAGACCAGCAGGAACCGATTTAGGAATCTCAGAAACATCAAATAATAATAAGCAAGGAGTGATAATTAATAAGAAAAATAAAATCGGGCGCAACGATCCTTGTTGGTGCGGTTCTGGCAAAAAATACAAAAAATGTCACCTGAATAGTGATTTAGGTTGATTTGACAAAATTACTAATTATCTATATATTATACTCGCATTATGAGTAAAGCGGAAAAAGCTAGTACAGGTAGAGAAGCGGATTATCTAAGAGGGGAGTTACCAATTCTAGGAGTTGGTTCATGGGAAACAAGATCAGGAATTGTTCTTTCTGACATTAACCATGTTAAAGAGGCACTCGCAATCCCATCAAACGCGATTAGACAACGTGTACTTGAAGAAAGAGATCAACTTGTAGCGTCGGCCACATCGAGCCTAGAATACAGCGATGTGTGGGAAGGATATATTGGAAAAATTCAGGGAACAGGAGTTACTGTTAGAAAGCATCCAAAACAGCCAAGTTTATACGTTATACATTTTTTTGGACGGGGACATAACTATATAAATGAAGAAACTATCGCTCAGAAGTTGGGGATTAAACAAGCTCTGGAATCAGAAACAGTGTCGATAAATTTGGATCATACGTCCTCAAGACAAGGGCCAACAGTATCTTTAGATATGGATAAAGTACTTGAAAAAATGCAGGGAGTACGGCAACAATTAATTGATTCAGAAAAATTAACAGGTGAAGAAGTAGTGAAAAGACTTGTCGGCGATATTACTAATGGCACACGAGCTGGAAACTCTGATGCATACGAGGGGATTTCTCTTGGCACAAAAGATGGAGTTGAGGCAACGCTTTTTCCTGGGAGACTTGCCACCTCCCGTTTTAAAAAAGAATACGATAGGAAAACAAATGATTACGTTTGGAGAGATAGGTGGCAAACTCAAGGGGCAACTTTTATTGCATCTTTAGGGGGGTTATGGGAAGTGGGTCTAGATAGTTTTCCACCATCATTTAAGATTCAAATTGCTTCTGAAGGGTTCAGTAAAAGAAGGAACAATATATTTCCTGCTTATAATCAAGGTATTGAAGAAACAATCCATGAATTAACATCTGATTTTATCTCAGCATTCACTCCCTCCTCTCCCCTCCCTCGAAGCTGAAAAATGTGGCGCCCTATTTAGATTGCATTTCAAACGGTGTCATTATCCGAATTAGTTTTCCTAAAGTGTGAAACCCAATTTACCTCCTGATCAGTTTATAAGTTTGTAAATTATCATATAAAAGTGATATATTACCAGATATGAACAAAGAAGTATTACGTTCTCAAATGCCTGTCGTTGAGTTTAAGTCACCTTTAAAAAAGGGAAATGTTTACACTGATTATACAGTTGGGGTATTTGCGTCTTTTGTGGAGAGAAGTGATAAAGTGACACTCCAGCGTTTAAATGAATTATTTCCTTTAATAAAAGACAGATTGTCGTTAGAAAGATCTACTGTATATGTGAATATTGGAAAAAGTGGTACAAATATTCATGATAGTTTACTATTTACATCTAATATTGAAGGTATTTTTATCATTCCATGGAAAGTTAACATAATAGGTGTTGGAGATGAGATGCTTGTGGGATATGAGGTAGATTTAATTCGTCCTGATTCAGGTTATACTTTTAAATTAGTACATACAGAAATACCCGAGTTTAACTTTAATGCGCCTTTTTCTAGCTCCTATAATATTAGAAAAAACCGAACGCAATTGGATGGTTTACCTGTTTACCTGCGTCTCGATGAATGGGAAGATGGAAGATACCAATCAGATCCAGCTAAAGCAAAGAAAATATCGATAATTTCAAGAGACAAAACTCCTTCTGAGTTTGATGTGAAAGATAATAATGAAATTAATGTGGTAGGACAAAGTAGTTTTGAAGGAAGTTGGCATGAACAGTGGGGTGTGAACGATTATGGTGAGGGAATGGTGGTGAGCGGAGTAAGTATAAAGTTAAAAGGACATTGGGTTTAAGTAAGGAATTCAGTACGTGTCCCCTACAATTTCCTTTTTAGTATCTTTGAGCGTATTGGTGAGTTTGTTTTGATGTTCCGAAAGATCAAATCTCATTCAGATGACTTAATCTCGAGGCGTCATCCTCTTAACGCCTCCGAAGTGATAAATGTGATAGTTGAGGTTTACTTATGATATAATCCACTCCACGTTATGTTACAAGAATATCTTGAATCAAAAATTAAAGGATTAATCAAAAGAGATCAGGCTTTAAATCCTGAATTTCCTAATAGTTCAGAAGAAATATTTAGAGAAGCAGTTGCTCATATACCTTCTTTAGAATCTGGATGGCAAACTACATTTGCAACAGTAGGTGTGGCTCGCTATATGGCAGAAGTTCAACCACAAACTGCCGAAGCCATTGTAAATCGTCTCAAAGACCATGTAATAAAAACTTTTCCTTCCGATAGATCAAAAGCAAGATGCTTAAATAGTATCCTTAATTTGGAGTTGGATTTTGACTGGCAAGGTTCAGCTCGTACCTTAGATGAACTTATCCAAACCATTCGTGGAGGAGTACCCCCTGAAAGAAAAGCGGAATGGTTCGTTCGTACTGTTCAAGCAGTTGCAAGAAAGTCTGCTGATGAAGCTAGACGATTAGTTAGTGAGCGTTTTCCTGACTGGCAGGATTCTGATATACAACTTCATATTGCTGAACAACAAGCAGAATATGATCCTGAAGGAGCAGGTAAGGCTGCAAGTGATTATCTTGCAAACAAATTTGACTTGGGAGAACCTAGACTTATTTATGACGAAGAACATAAATGCCATCGCTGGGTACCTGCTCCTAGACGTCCAGATTCAAAAGAGTATATTACTCAAAAATTTGGTTGGTTAGTGGCACGTTATGGTGATATTGAACTAGCAGAGAAAATGTCCAAAACACTAAGACAAGATAGCGTTGAAAAAGCAGCAGTTTTGGGTGAGATCGGTGCTAGACAACCTAAAACTGAAAAAGGTCGAAAATACACAAGACAAGCCAGACAGTTACTTGATAGAGAAGATGTTTGGGCTGGTCATTATAAAAGACTTGCAGATGCATTTAGTGAATCTAATCCAAAACTTGCCTCTCAGTTTATGCAACTCTACGAGAAAGTAGATAATTTTGGAGTAGGAATACCTACTGCTCAAGTGAAAGAAGTATTGGTAAAAGGAAACTTTGTTGAAGCAAGTAGAATTGTAAGGACTGTAATTGAGAAAGATTTAGTAAATCCAGTAATGACTTATCCGCCAAGCGGTGTGAAATATGAGCTAGAAAAACTATTGGTTGAGGTTGCTCGGACTAATCCCCAAAGGGTTGTTGCCTTGGTAGATGATAATTTTGATCGTACAGAAAAAATAAGCGGAACCGATTTAGCAGAATTAAAAACTGAAATTTTAGTGGGAGGCGCTAAGAGTTTAATTGAAGCTGGACAGATTCAGCAGGCAAAAGAGCTCTTGGCTAGAGCAACTGTTCTAGCAAGGTCAATGAAAACAACTAGAGAACCCCATGAAGGAAAATTAAAAGGTCAAGAATTAGCAAGACAAGATGAGGTTGTAGATGCTGCTCTAATGAAGATTAAAGCTTGGACGCTTGCAAAAGTAGGAGCAGCTGCTGCCAAACTTGAGAAACATTCTTTTGGGTTATAATTTATGTTGCTACTCATTTAATATCAGTTCAATCTCTGCTATGACCCGAATTAAAAGATTTAACTTTTTAATGAATTTACTTTGATATTTGGAAAGAATAAAACCTATTCAGAATTTTTGGTTCATAACGTTGACTAATTAAATACTATTAGTTATCATCACAATTGGTGAGTAGATTGCAAATAATCATTGTTTTAATAATTATAATACTAAGTCTTATATTGAGACTTCATAACTATGATAAATATCCACAGCGTGGAGCAACATCGGATGAATATACTTATGCATTTTTAGGAATGAGTCTTTTAAAGGATCATGTTCCAATCTCTTGGTCATCATTCTCAGCATATGAGAATAGGCGTGACCTTACGGTTAGAAAGTTATATTTCCCTCTAGTTTGGCCATATTTCGATCATCCACCACTTAGCGGTTTTTTAACAGGAGGATTATCGCTTCTTGTTGGTCAGGATTCTTTTGAAAAAATTGAATTAAAAACAATTAGGCTTGTACCAATTGTTCTTTCGGTATTTTCAAGTATATTAGTTTTCCTAATAGCAAATAGTTTATATAATTATAAAATCGCGATTTGGGCGCTTCTCATATACTCAACAACAACTATATTTTCAATAAGTAATAGAGTTGCTTTATCTGAAAATTTACTCACCCCACTTTTTTTAACATCAATATTTTTATTTATTTTGTTTAATAAAAAACTTTCAAATTTGAAACTTGTAACTTTTGGATTATTAAGCGGATTAGCTTTTTGGACAAAAGAGGTGGGTATTGTAGTTTTTTTATCAATTTTTTATTTTCTTAAAAGTATAAATTTAAATTTAAAATCAATATTGATCTTTGTTGCAACATCTTTTTTGATTATCGGATCGTATTTCTTATATGGAGCATATTATGATTGGGATTTATTTCTAAAAATTTGGTCTTTGCAATCATCCCGAGAAATAGGTCCTCAAACGCTGCACATGTTATTTAACAACCCAATATTAGTTAATAAACCTTATATGGATGGGTGGTATTTTTTTGGATTCTTGTCAATTTTTTATAGTTTAATTAATTTTAAAAAGAATAAACTAATTGTTGTTCCTGCTCTGCTATATTTACTTTTATTAATATTTTCTCTAACTCGTCATGGTGAAATGGGGTGGTACATGATACCTCTTTTCCCTTTTATGGCAATAGCTTCCGCGAATCTTCTTGTTGAAAGCATCAAAAAAAAGAGTTGGTATATTTTCGTTTTTTTACTTTTTGTTGGATTATCAGAAGTAAAATTTTTATATGAAGATATTTTCGGTTTAACGCCTTTGCAATTTAGATTAATACTCGCTATATTATTTGGTCCTTTAATTGTTGCTTCATTTTTAAATAACGAAAAAATATTTAAATTTCTATCAAACGCATGGTTTTATATTCTTGTAATTGGGAATATTATATTAACTTATAACTACATCCACCCTGCTTAATAATTTATGCTAAAATATTTTACCGATGCGAAAGAACTTGCCTGATAAATTTTGTTTCTTGGATCTAGAAACAACTGGTACAAATCCTGTCTACAATAGAATTATTGATATTGGAATATTAAAAGTAGTTAATAATAAAGTTGTACAAAAGTATGAAACTCTTGTTAATCCACAAACTGGAATTCCAGAGTTTATTAAGAACTTTACAGGGATAAGTATAGATGATTTGGAAAAAGCACCAACATTTTATGAGATAAAAGATGAGATTGCCAGTATTTTTTCAGATTCAATCTTAGTTGCTCACAATGTAAGATTTGACTATGGATTTTTGAAAAACGAGTTTAGGAGATTTGGTGAATCTTTTTCCGTAAAACATTTTTGCTCCATAAAACTCGCAAGGTATTTATTTCCAAATCTTGACTATTATAATCTTGACTCCATCATATATCGATTTGGTATAAATTGTAAAAGGAGGCATCGAGCATTTGATGACGCAAAGGTAATATTTGATTTTTTCAATATTGCAAAATCAAAAGTTACCTATGACAAATTTCAAAAAGCCATTGATATCGCAATGAAAAAGCCATCCCTTCCGCTTAACATCGGAGTGGAAGTTTTAGATAAAATGCCTGAGGAGCCGGGAGTTTATATGTTTTTGGGAGCGGATAATTATCCAATATACATTGGTAAAAGTATTAATATCGCGGATCGAGTAAAATCTCATTTTGCAAATGATCATTTATCAGTTAAAGATTTGCAAATTTCGCAGTTGGTACATGATATAAAAGTTATAAGAACAGCTGGTGAGTTAGGAGCTATGCTGCTAGAATCATCTCTTATAAAAAAATACCAACCACTTTATAATCGAATGTTGAGAAATTCAAGAAAAATGATAATTCTTAAGGCTTTTGAAGCTAAAGATAACTTTTCAACAGTAAGAGCGAAAGAAGTTAATAAAATTGATATATCGGATATAGATAATATTGTTGGAATTTTTAAATCAAAAAGACAATTAATCGATAATCTTTATGGATTAGCAAAACAATTTAATTTATGTCCAAAATTGCTTGGGCTTGATAATTCTAAAAAAAGTTGTTTTTATTATCATCTCAAATTGTGTTTTGGCGCATGTATTAAAAAAGAATTTTATCTTAAATATAATTTAAGATTTAATGAAGCGTTCCATAAATATAAAATTAAAAGATGGATTTTTGATGGCCCAATATTTATAAAAGAAAAAAGTGATATTGAAGAAGGATTTATTGTCGATAATTGGTGTTTACTGGGTACAGTTAAAAATTATGAGGCTTATGATATACACCAGGAATATAATTTTGATCTTGATACATATAAAGTTTTGTCTAAATATATTTTTGATCCTCCTAAAAACTTATCGATTCAAAAACTTCCTAAGTCTAAACTAGAATTTAGACAGTATCTTTTATAAAATATAAATATAATGATAAAAGATAAATCATATGTTTTGTGGTTCGACGAAGTTGGGTTGAAGGATGCATCTTTGGTTGGGGGGAAAAATGCAGCATTGGGGGAAATGTATTCTTATCTGAAATCTCTTGGCATTAGAGTCCCAAATGGATTTGCGATTACTAGTTTTTATTATAATTATTTTATTGAATTTAATCATCTTAAAGAGAAGATTTCCGAAATACTTAGAAATTTAGATATAAAAAATATTAAAAGTCTTCAGCAATCCGGTGCTGCAATTAGAAGTCTCATTTTGGAAGGTGAATTTCCACCCGAACTAAAAGAAAAAATCGAAAAATTTTATGATTTGTTAAAAGAAAATAATAATACTTCGGATGTTGCAGTGCGATCATCAGCAACTGCAGAGGATCTTCCAGGCGCATCTTTTGCAGGACAGCAAGAAACTTATCTAAATGTAAAAGGTAAGGGAGCATTAATGATAGCTGTCAAAAAATGCTTTGCATCTTTATTTACAAATCGTGCTCTTTCATACAGAGTTGATAAGGGTTTTGGTCATTTCAAAGTTTCCTTATCAGTTGGGGTACAGAGAATGGTTAGGTCTGATGAGGGCTCATCAGGAGTTGCTTTTACGATTGATACTGAGACAGGTTTTGACAAAGTAATAATTATAAATGGAGTTTTTGGGCTTGGAGAGTTAATTGTTCAAGGACGTATTGTTCCAGATGAGTGGATAATTTTTAAAGATAGTTTACGGAAAGGTTATCATGCTATTATTTCAAAAAAGATTGGAGATAAAAATAAAAAAATTATTTACTCAGATATTGGCGGAACAAAACAAGTGAGTGTATCACCAAGTGAGAACTCTAATTTTTCACTTTCAGATGAAGAGGTACTAATTTTAGGAAACTGGTGTCAGAAAATCGAGGATCATTTCAGTAAGATTTATAAAAAGAAACAGCCGATGGATATTGAATGGGCTAAAGATGGTAAAACAGGTAAACTTTTCATAATCCAAGCAAGACCAGAGACTGTTTATTCGCAGATGTCGAAAAATGAATGGGTAGAATATAACCTTTTAAAAAACGCAGATGTAATTACAAAAGGTATTGCTGTTGGGACAAAAATAGCTAGCGGCAAAGCTTGTGTAGTAAAATCAGTCTCAGAAATTAAAAGCTTTAGGAAAAATGAAATATTAGTTACTGTTTCAACCGATCCTGATTGGGAGCCGATTATGAAGATTGCAGGTGGAATTGTAACTGAAAAAGGAGGACGTACTAGTCATGCAGCGATAGTTGCAAGAGAATTAGGAATTGCATCAGTTGTTGGTGCTAAATCTTCATCATCAAGAATCAAAAATGGTGAAGATATTACAATTGATTGCTCAAATGGAGTTGAAGGAATTATTTATAAGGGGGTTTTGCCATATGAGGTAAAAAAACATAATCTCGAAAATGTCCCTAAGACTAGAACTAATGTAATGGTAAATATTGGTTCTTCCGGAGAAGCTTTTAAAAATCACAATCTGCCAGTAAGAGGAGTTGGATTGGGACGTATTGAGTTTATAATAACAAGTGAGATTAAAATTCACCCCAAAGCACTTATTGATTATCCAAATATCGATGAAAAACTAAAAAGAACTATTGATAGAATGACTTTGGGATACAATGATAAAAAACAGTATTACGTCGATAACCTAACATATGGGATTGCCAAAATTGCATCCTCTTTCTGGCCATATCAAGTACTTATTAGATTTTCTGATTTTAAGTCAAACGAGTATCGAAGTTTAATTGGCGGCGCGCATTATGAACCGTTCGAAGAAAATCCTATGATAGGTTTTCGAGGTGCTTCAAGATATTATAGCGATAAATTTTGCGATGCCTTTAGACTAGAAGTAAAAGCGATTAAGAATGCTCGTGAAAAATTGGGACTTTTAAATATAGTTCCTTTTATTCCTTTTGTTAGGACAATAGATGATCTTAAAAAGTCGTTAAATTTAATTGAAGAGGAAGGTCTAAAAAGAGATGTCGCTCATATAAAAGTCTGCCAAAAACAAGTTGAGGAATGTGCGCATCTTAGAATATATATGATGTGTGAGGTGCCCTCAAATGTTATTTTGGCAGATAAGTTTTTGGAATTAGTTGATGGATATTCAATTGGATCAAATGACTTAACCCAGTTAACTTTGGGCATTGATAGAGATTCTGAAATATTAGCAAGAATAGGAAATGAGAATGATGAGGCAGTTAAGATTTCAATCCAAAATGTAATAAAAAAATGTAAAGATATGAAAAAGTATATTGGACTTTGTGGGCAAGGCCCATCTGATTCAATTGAGTTCGCGAAGTTTTTAGTTGAGAATAAAATTGATTCGTTAAGTCTAAACCCCGATAGCGTTGTGAAGACTATACTTGCAATAAATAAAATTGAAAAGAAGTTATGAAAAGGGTTAACCTTGCTAAATGATAATAAAAGAAATAAATTCTTGGAAAAACTTAACATCTTTAGGCAACGAGACTATTAAAGTAGGTTTGACTTTTGAGAATGGTGAAAAATCTGAGGTCGGTGTCCCAACGGGTATATCTGCCGGTAAATATGAAAGTAAAGATATTAGTGTGGGTGATTCTATATCACAAATTAGAAATATAAAAAAGCATTTGATTGACAGAGACTGGAATCAAGAAACATTGGATCAGAAATTAAATGAACTTGGTTTAGGGGCAAATACCTCTTTGGCTTTGTCATCTTGTTTTTGGACCGCACAAAATACTATCAACATCCGATCATATGATTTAAAATTTCCAAAACTCATGATGCTTCTTTTTGAAGGAGGTAGACACGGAAATCCAAATATTACAGTTCAGGAATTTATGGTTATTGAAAAATCGCTTGAAGGAGCGATTTCTGATTTTAAAAGATTAAGAAATTATTTACAAACAAATAATATTGAAACAACCGTTGGCGTCGAAGGTGGATTTTCTCCTAAATTTTTTAATAGTGTTACTTGTCTTGAAACAATTAAAAAAGTTTTCCCAGAAAAAGATATTGCTTTGGATATCGCTGCGAGTTTCGGTGAAAATAAAATTCTAAATTATGAGCATGTTATTTCAAATTACAATATTGTATCTCTTGAGGATCCTTTCGCTGATGATGATTGGGATAGCTGGATTGATTTCTACAATCATTTTGGAAAAAAACTAATGATAGTTGGAGACGATCTAACAGCTACTAACCCCCAAAGATTAAAAAAGGCAATAAGTCTTAATGCAGTAAATGCAGTGATTATTAAGCCCAATCAAAATGGGACAATTACAGGTACTCTTGAGGCAGTAAAACTTGCGAAAAGTAAGGGTCTTAAAGTTGTAGTTTCTCATAGAGGTGAGGAAACTGTAGACAATTGGATAGTGGATTTTGCTTTGAAAATTGGGGCAGATTTTGTTAAATTTGGAGGGATAAGTAGAGGCGAAAGAATATCAAAGTACAATCGTTTATTAGAGTTGGGGATGAAGTGATATAAAGTGAATAAAGTCGATCAGCTTTCAAAAATAGCAAAAGATATTGAGGGGTGTAAGGTTTGCCAAGAGAAGAAAAGTGGGAAAGCGGTTCCTGGAGAAGGGAATCCTGATGCTAAAATTGTTTTTGTTGGGGAGGCTCCTGGTAAAAAAGAGGCGTTAACAGGACGTCCTTTTGTCGGAAGATCTGGACAATTTTTAAGATCTTTGATTAGAGATATAGGACTTAAAGAGGAAGATGTATTTATCACAAGTCCTGTAAAATATCTACCAGATCGGGGGACGCCAGCTCCCAAAGATATAGCACATGGACGTATTCATTTGCTAAAACAACTAGAAATTATAAATCCCAAAATTATTGTGCTTTTGGGAAGTGTTGCAGGGCAAGGAGTTTTGGAACAGAAAATTCCTATAAATATGCAGCATGGTAATGCAATTGAAAAAGACGATAAAAAATATTTTGTAACATTTCACCCATCAGCCGCTCTTCGTTTTCCACCGCTTCGAAAGCTTATTCTAAGTGATTTTACAAAATTAAAAGAAATCATAAAAAATTATGAGACGGCAAAATTTACCCCATCATAAAATTTATAAAGAAGCACGACTGCATTTACAAAAAGATCCGATTATGAAGAAGTTGGTAGAGAGAGTCCAGCTTTCTCCACTTGATAATAGTAATAATTTATTTCTGGATATTATAGAAACAATTATAAATCAACAATTATCAGATAAGGCTGCCTCTACAATTTTTGGAAGATTTAAAAAATTATTTAAGTCAGAAAAATATATTACCTACGAAAACGTATTAAATCTTTCAGATGAATCAATTAGGCAAGCAGGAATATCTTACTCCAAAGTATCATACATCAAAAATACAGCCCAAACTTTTATTAAAAACGAGTTGACAATTGAGAAATTAAACCAACTAACTGATGAAGAAGTAATATTAAAACTTAGAGAAATAAAAGGAATTGGAAGATGGAGTGCTGAAATGATTATGATATTTACGCTTCAGCGTCCAGATGTTTTTTCCATTGGAGACCTCGGGCTTTGCACAGCAGTTTCTAGATTATACAAAGTTAATAGAGAAGATAAGAAAAAGATTGAGAAAATCTCAATTGCTTGGAGTCCTTATAGAAGTATTGCTTCAAGATATTTGTGGAGAAGTTTGGAGAGTAAATAATAAATGCAAAAGTATAGATTATTTTAGAAATAAATATTTATCTTTAATCGCTTGAATTAAGTTAAAAGTAGCATGACAACGTAGATGTTCCCTAAATGATAGAGAAATTTTGTCCCAATTGCCAATGAGCTCTGGAGCAAGCTTTCGATCTTCATCAGTTACTTCAACAAACTTTGAGCTTTTAGGGTCCAGAATATTACCCTTACTTAAACAATAAGGTTCTTCAAATAAAATTATTATCGTATAGATTGAGATAATAATTGTAAAAATAGGTAGCGCAAATGAGATTCTTTTATTTATCTTTATAACAAAAAGATAAGTCAAGTACGCAAAAGTTAGAATGCTGATGGGAAAAATAATCTCGGTTACTAAGAAAAAACCGGTAAAGAAAATAATAGGCCAAACTATGCTGTGGATAATAAGAGTTAAGTACATAAAAATTTGATTTTTATTTTTTCCTTTTGAGACAAATAATTTATAAGAATAAAAACAATTAATAAAAGCAGAAATAAATAATATTATAGTAATGCCATAGTAAGGATAAAAAAACCTAATTGGCTTACCCATTAAAGAGAAAACCATCAAATAAGTAAATAGTAAAGCCAATAATAAATTTACGAAAGCAATAATTTTATATTTAATCATCGGGGCAATTATACCAAAGAACAAGTAGTAGGTCGAATTTGACAAAATTGATCGATCGGATAAATTTGTCAAAGATTCATTTTCTCACAAAAAGTACTGCGTTTGGGAGGTTGCGGCCAGGACCTGCTTTGTATCCTCCAAACCACAAAGCTGTTGATCCTCCACTATCAAGATTTAAAGCGTTTTCAAGTCCTAGCGCTTTTAGTACATGTGCAACTTCTGCAACTGTTGCATTACGAACTACTCCTATATAAGCAGTTGTTCCTTTATTTCCGATAAAACTTCTTGATCCTTTACTTCCTTTTTTGGGATCCGAATCTCCTCCAAACATAATATTTCCTCCTGCTAATAATAGTCCTTGATTAGCAATTACTGCATCTACTCCTGTATCTCTTCCCCATTCCAAGGATTGTCCTCTTATGCCAACCGATGTTCCAGAGAAATAGATCAAAGGGACGGTACTATATTTGTTATTCTCCGAATTGAAATAAAACTTGTTTTTGTTCATGAGAAGAGTATCAAAAGAGTTTGTACGTCCTTGACAGCTAGGGTATTCTCCCGGACAAAAATAAGAACCATTGATTCCAGCAAATGCTCCGTTTCTTGAGACATAATCTGCCAAAGATAAAACCGGACAATTATTGCTGCAATCCGAATCAGACGCTGTATCAACTAATACACGTGCTGAATTTAAATCAGCCGCTATGATATCAACAAGATACGTTCCAATACTTGCATTTACAGATTGTCTTGAATATCCAGAATTTGGAGGGTTGTTACTAATAGTAACACTTTGAGGGATAGTGAAGGTTGTTGAAATTTTAGCTTTTTCATCATCGATTTGTTTGTTAAGGCTAGTCAAAACTGCTTCGGATGAAGCATAATTTCTCTGTGATAGAAACGTCAAAGATTGAGCAAATAATTCATCTAATTTACTTGTATTTTTTGAATCTTTCTTAATCTCAATAAGTTTTTCATAAGAAGTAACTGCTTTCTTGTATGTATTTTCAATCGCATTTATATCAGCTTGTAATTTTTCATTTCTTACAAACTGATCTTGATTTTTTAGTTCTTCCAATTCTTTTTGAGTAGTATTTAGTTTTTGTTCAATAGTTGTTTTATCTTTAACAAGTGAAGTAATTTGATCATCTAGAGCTTGTATTTTTTTTAAGTTATCGCTAAGTTTATAACCTCCTCCAAGAAGTAGAAGACAAACTATGATGATAATTATTACATAAAATTTATGCTTGAGAATTGGTTTGTAATAAATTCCAAAATTCATTTGGGCAGATTTTTTTCTTTAAGATATCTTGCTTCGATTTTTTTAAGTTTGTCTCCTACTGCTCGGTCTACATCTACTCCTGCTGCAATTGCTAGTTGCATTGCAGTAATAATAACATCTGCAAATTCTTCGTACATGTTTCTTCTGTCGAATTTCTGTAGCTTTATTCGTCTTTGAAGATTAAGAATAGATAGTATGTCGTTGCATAACTCTCCAACCTCTTCGTTTAGTTTTACTGTTTTAGTTATAATTTCTTTTTCTTTTGGAGAATACAATTTGTATTGCGGACGAGTTATTTCATTTAATACTCTTATTTTTTCCTGAAGATGTTTTAAATTCATACTCTTATTGTAGCATATGCTACAATTACTCAATGGAAGATGTCGAGAAAAGTACATGGAATTACAAAAGAATTTTGATCGCAGTTTTATTATTAACTCTAGTAATAGGAGGGGGATATTATTTGAAAACATACATCATGATGTATAAAAATAGCCTCAAAAATAAATCCAGCACCTTTTCTTCGCATAGTTTGGACTCACGTGACAAATCGCAAGGATTTGAAAAGGTGCTGGATAAAGAAATTAAATCGACTCAAAAACCACAAGAATCAGTCAGGGGTATTGCTTCGCAAGAAAATATTAATCTACAAGAGGCATTTAGAGGTAGAATTGAAAGCATAAAAAAAGATGTAGAAAATATTAATGTAGTTGAAATTGCCTCCTCTTCTCCTCAAGTTCAAAAAATTCTTAATGATATTAAATCTCTTGAACAATACCCCAAAAACCAATTTCAAGAAATTTGTAGGAAAGTTTGTGGATTATAGGAGGAGTAAATATGGAAGAATTAAAAGATAGAGTAAATAAATTATTGGAAAAGTTTGATGTTGATAAAAAGCGGCAAGAGATAAGGCTTATAGAAGCCGAAAGTATGAAGCCTGATTTTTGGAAAGATCATGTTAATGCAACTCATAAGATGAAAGATTTATCAAGTCTTCAAGAAGAGATCTCAAAGATAGAAGAACTTGAGAATCTAATTGAAAATAATGAGTATGAAAGAGCTCAAAAATTATTGGAGGAACTTGAAATATTTCTTTATCTTGGAGGAATTTATGACAAAAGTTCAGCAATATTATCCATTCATGCAGGACAAGGAGGTGTTGAGGCAATGGATTGGACAAGTATGCTTTTTAGGATGTATTCAAGGTATTTTGAAAAAAAAGGATTTGAGTTTGAAATAATAGACCAAACATTTGGCGAAGAAGCTGGATACAAAAGTATTACAGCATCGGTTAATGGCAAGTATGCTTATGGATATCTTAAGCATGAGGGAGGTGTGCATCGCTTGGTTCGGCAATCTCCGTTTAATGCAGATAGACTTCGCCAAACATCATTTGCTCTTGTTGAAGTTTTGCCACAAATTCAAGATGCAAAAGAGGTAGAATTAAAAGATGAAGAATTGAACTGGGAGTTTTATAGAGCAAGTTCTCATGGAGGACAAAATGTACAGAAAGTTTCATCAGCGGTTCGTTTGACACACAAGCCAACAGGTATAGTGGTAACTGCTCAGTCAGAAAGATATCAGGCCCAAAATCGTGAATACGCTTTGAAAATTTTACGAGCCAAACTTTGGCACCTTCGTGAAGAGGAAAAAAAGCGTGAAGAGCAGAAATTAAAAGGAACTTATAAAACTCCAGGATGGGGAAATCAAATTAGAAGCTATGTTTTGCATCCTTATCATATGGTCAAAGACCTTCGCACCAACTTCGAAACATCAAATACAGAAAAAGTTTTGGATGGAGATTTAGACGAATTTATAGATGAAGAATTGAGAAAGTTATGAATAGAAAATTTCTAATTATAGTTGAGCTGGATAACTAGAGTAAGTATGAAAAGGAGAGGTGCCAAGCTAGTCCACCTCGAAGGTGGGCGATGAGGCGAAAGAAAGCTATTTGATGAAAATTATAATTTTTATTGGGCATCATGGAGGCAGAATCAACATTCAAAAAATATAAAAGAAAACAATAATGTTTTTATAGTTATTTATGATTCCACAGTTCCAGAAGGAACAGGAAAAGCTGTTTATATTCAAGCAAAAGCCTATAAACTTGAAGATCCAAAAGAGATTGAGCATGGACTTAAGTACCTTGATGGACGTGTAAACAAGAAAAAAGATCCAATCACAAGAGTTGCACAGTTTCAAGGGGACAAACCAAGACGAGTTTATAAAGCAGTACCAGAGAAAGTTTGGATAAATGTTGAAGGAGAAATAGGTGGAAATTATATAGATAAAAGAGTTGAGGTTAATTTATTGAAAGATGAAAAGAAATAAGAGAGTTTAATCCAATTTTTGGGGTTGTCAAATGATTGAAAATGTGGTTTACTAGATAGGTAAGATGGAAGAAAAAGCACAAGTAACTTCAGCGCAAAATCAAGAACAATCCTTAATTAATAAAATCAATATGAATTCCCCCTTTTTTACGAAAAAACTAATTTTAGTATTAATAGTCGCGGTTATATTGGGAGTAGGTACTGGATACATGCTGGCAAATAAAAAAAGCGGAGTTGATGTCGCAAATACTGATTCTTTGGATTCCTCCGAAATATCAATAGGGATGATTGTTGGGTCAGACTATACGAAGATATTTAAAGATACAGCAGTAGGCATGCTAAAAGGCGGAGGAATAAATGGGGAGGGACAATTTCATTTGGTTCGCAAAGGAGGAGACAGTCAAAATGTTTATCTAACATCATCAATTGTTGATTTGAATATGTTTATTGGTAGAAAAATTAAAATTTGGGGGGAAACACAAAAAGCACAATACGCGGGCTGGCTAATGGATGTAGGGCGTGTTGAGGTGCTTGAGTAAAAAATGATTAAATTTGAAAATGTCTCAAAAAGATTTCCAACTGGCAATTATGCGTTAACTGAATTAAGTTTTGAAGTTGGGAAAGGAGAATTTGTTTACTTAATTGGTCCGACAGGGTCTGGCAAAACTACTGTTTTTAAGTTATTGATTCGTGAGATATTACCAACAAATGGCAGAATAATTGTTGACAATTTGGATGATTTAAAATTATCAAGCGGAAAACTGGCAAATTATCGAAAAAAAATTGGAGTAGTTTTCCAGGACTTAA
>CAYJRY010000022.1:0-20255 GCA_964372855.1 uncultured Gammaproteobacteria bacterium
ACTTATCAATTATTAGACGAATTTTAATATATTCGTTAATATTTTGCAATTGAACTGATCTTTTTCGAGGGCTACAAAGATCAGTTATAACGGAGTTTTGTTTTTTTTCAGCCTTTCATTGAACGATACGATCGTATTATTTTTTAAGAGGCTAAATTGTTATTGTCTACTTCCAATTTTTTCCCTTAAAACCAGAAAAACAAACTCAATTAGCGCTAACTGTCGCTTCAGGCGCCAAGGTTGATGGATGAGTCGATACAACCATTCAAATCCTAAATTTCTAATCCAAGCTGGTGCACGAGGAACAATTCCTGCTATATAATCAAAAGCTCCACCCACTCCTATTGCAATTTTTACTGGAAGCCTTTCAAGATTTTCCTTAATCCAAATTTCTTGCTTAGGTGCACCAAAAGCAACGAAGAGTATGTCTATCGCTGAACTACGCTGAAGCGGACGCTGAACTACGCTGCTTTCTGCATCTTTGTGCGTCATGTTTTGCATTTTTCTGCGCTCGTCTTGAAAAACAAAACCACCATTGCCCCATTCCTGTCCTACAAAACTAATTTTGAGTCTCGGATACCTAGACAACAAGCACTCAGCAGTCCTGTCTGCTACTCCATCTCCCCCTCCCAAAAAGCCCACTGTTATAGGCTTTTCTACTACTTGCCTACATAGACTTTCTAATAAATCAACACCTGCTATTCTCTCTTTTAATGGTTTATTCAATATTTTAGCCGCTAAAACTACTCCGATACCGTCTGCCAAGGCTAATTCTGACTGATTTAGGATATTTTTGAAGTTAGAATTTTTATTTGCAAGTACCAAAAATTCAGGATTTGGAGTGACAATATAGTATTTTTTTTGTGAATTCTTTAGGCTTTTAAGAATATACTCTAGGATTTCTACTTGAGTTGCATCCGTTATACCAACCCCTAAAATATTTTTTTTAGCAAGCATAATTATATTACTATAAGGCCATACACTTTTCTCCTAAGTTTTCTATTTACCTTTTTTTGAATATTTAATGTGCTCAAAAATCAATCCTAATTGTTGTATTCGCAAGGTCAAGAATTAATAAGTTTTTTGAAAATCTCAAATTATTACTATAGATCTATAATTTTGTGAAAAATCATCATTTTACCTTATTTTCACAAATTAAAAGCTGTTATATGAAAATATTATAAGATCTATTCTTGTCATTTCTTATTTATGCTTCTTTTGTAAAGCTCAATGTTTTCCAAAGCAACCCCAGTTCCCCGAGCAACACACAAAAGTGCATCTTCAGCAACATGACAAGGAACTCCTGTTAATCTAGTCATTAGTTTATCAAGGTTTTTCATTAAAGATGTACCTCCGCTCATAACAACGCCTTTATCTATAATGTCACTTGCCAACTCAGGCGGAGTCTGCTCCATAACGCCTTTTACAGCCCCAACTATTTGGATCAAAACTGGATTTATTGCTTCGTTTATCTGTACCTCTGTCAAGGTTATTGTACGAGGCAAACCTGTTATAGTGTCTCTTCCTCTTATTTCCATTTTGGAGAATTCTTTGTCTGATTTTCTTTCCTCAACTAATGCATTACCTATAGTAATTTTTATCTCTTCAGCTGTTCTTTCACCAATCAAAAGATTGAATTTTCTTTTGGTATAGTTCGCAATTGCCTCATCTATTTTATTTCCTCCAACTCTTACAGAGTTGTGAACTACAACTCCTCCCAAAGATATTACAGCTGCTTCAGTTGATCCACCTCCAATATCAACAACCATATGTCCTGCCGCCTGAGCAATAGGAATTTTTGCGCCAATTGCAGCTGCTAAAGGTTCATCAATAAGATATGCTACCTTTGCACCAGCTGCCATTGTGGCGTCCAAAACCGCCCTTCTCTCAACCTGAGTTACACCAGATGGAATACAAACCATAACTTCGGGCTTGAAAAAGCGGGATTTTCCAGCAGCTTTGTCTATGAAGTAAGTTAGCATTGCCTCAGTTATTGTATAATCAGCAATTACACCATCTCTTAGGGGACGCATTGCAACAATATTTCCTGGAGTTCTTCCTAACATTTCTTTTGCTTCATGGCCAACAGCAACTACTCTATTTTCCTCAGCTGTTACTGCAACAACAGTTGGCTCGTTAAGAATAATCCCTTCTCCAACTAGATAAACTAATGTGTTAGCGGTTCCCAAATCTATTCCGATTCGTTTTCCTGAAAACATATTGAGTAAAACCTATCAAAATATATCTCTAGTATATCAAGTTTATACGCGAGATTGGATATTTTTGATTATAGCACCAATGATCTCTCTTGCAAGGACTTCTTTAAGTCTATATAATCACACTACTCCATGAAGAAAAAATTACTTGTTTATTTTGCAACATTTTTGTTTCTGATTTTAACAACTATTGGTGTAATATTTTATGGCAAGGGTTATATTCTTGATTTTGAAAAAGGAAAGATTGAAATCTCAACCAATGGCCTTTTGGCTGCAACCAGTTCTCCTGACGGTGCAGGAATCTATATAAATGGCCATCTAACTTCAGCAACCAATAACACAATAAGTCTTCGTCCGGGTGAATACGAAGTTGAGATTGTAAAAGAAGGATATTTCCCTTGGAAAAAAAAGATCAAAATAGAAAAAGAAGTAGTCTCAACAGCTTATGCACTACTTTTTCCTCGTGCTCCGCGGCTTGAAAACATAACTGATACAGGAGTCGGAAGTCCAACAATTGATCCATCACGAACTAGGTTGGCTTATACAGTTTCTTCCTTTGATACGCTAAGAAAAAATGGAGTATATATTTTGGACATGAGTCTTAGGCCAATTCTTACACTTCAGTCTTCCTCAAGGCAAATAGCTGATAACACAACGGATATCTTTTCAAACTCCTCACTCTCTTGGTCGCCTGATGCGCAAGATTTATTGGCAACTATATCTGCCCAGCCTAATTTATCGACAACTTATCTTCTCAAGACTAGTTTTAATGAAAACCCCCAAGATGTAACCCAAACATTAGACACAGTTTCCTCTTTATGGAATCAAGAAAAACAAGCTCGGGAAAGAGCTAAATTAGCATCGCTTAAATCGCGTCTGAGAAAAATAATAAACGATAATTTCCAAATCTTAGATTGGTCAATGGACGAAACAAAAATTCTCTATACCGCGACATCTTCAGCTAATATACCAATTATAATTACTCCCCGTCTGATTGGCGTAAATTCCACACCTGAAGAACGCTCGCTTAAAAAAGAGTCTATTTATGTATACGATATTAAGGAAGACAGGAATTATAAAATTCTCGATTCCATACCCAACATTCCAGATTCTGATTTTGAGAATAAGTTGTCAATTAAATGGTTTCCTGATTCAAAACATCTAATCCATATCAATGACAAAAAAATAGATATATTAGAATATGATGGACAAAATAGAACTACAATTTATGCTGGGCCGTTTGTCGATGGATATGTTTTTGCTTGGCCGGACGGATCAAAGTTGGTAATGCTTACTAATCTCGGCAATCTAAATATCGAGCCGAATTTATATACAATAAGCTTGAAATAAATTAAATGAATGCAAGCTCCTTTCGAAACGACTTCTTCACTGTTCTTCTATAACATGAAATGATTACTAAGACGCAGGAAAAATCATAATTTTTTATTAAAGCAGTGTGTGTTTCCGCTAGCCTTTGAAGAATCATTGAGCAAGTCGAGCGAGCGCAAAGTTATTTTGGTTCAGCAAATACTATAAGGCGCTGCCAAGTTGTCCCTGGAGGCCAGCATGTCTGAAGAACAAGTAGCTCCTCTCCTGTATTTGCATTTGTAAGATAAGATACTTCTTCGGGCCCAACAATTATCGAATTTTTAACTTTGTAATTATGCCTAATGTTTTGAGAAAAAACCACCACTTCATCACCCTTTTTTAAATCCTTAAGCAAATAAAATATCGCATTATAACGGCCTACGTTCCAGAAATTATCTGTGGAGTGAGCAAAAAGATAGATATTTCCTTTTTGTCCTGGAAAAAAAGTGCCCATTGCATGAGCAACGCCAAGTTGAAGTGCTGGAAGAAAAATATTTTCATCTGTTGGATCAACATTGGGAATTATTTTTGCATTTGCTCCAATTTTTGGTATCAAAATACTAAATAATGTATCAGAAGGTATCAGTATCTGCTCTTTTGGGCCTGCTACTATATCCGCAAAACCAGGACTCATTTTAACATCTTTTTCCTCTTTATTCTCTGTTTCAATAGCGAAACTTACACCCCGAACCTGCATTATTCGAAAAAGTATCTCGTAATACAAAGCAGGTCCCATTATAGCGAATACTCCAAAAATCGCAAAAAGAACCAAAAAATTCCCAATACTTCTTATGATGACAAATCTTATTGCTTCTTTCGTAGTCATAAGCAAAGCCACGTTTGACGTGGTGTCCCCGGAGAGAATTGAACTCCCATCTTACCCTTAGGACGGGTCTGCTCTATCCGTTGAGCTACGGGGACAAAATTAAATTACATAATGACTTAAGTTACTTAAGTTTATCTAATCTTCTTTTAAATAGATTCTCGCTATAACCACCCTCTTGAATAAATTTCTCCTCCATTTTACCAATTTGACGATTTAAAAGAAAGGTTGCCTGATGGCAAAGCACCAGGAGAAAATTTGCCGCTTCGATAGCACTATTTGGCAAAGTCGGTTCCTCTTTTAAGTTGCCTAAGTCACTTAAGTTACTTAAGGAAGTGAACTTAAAAGCCAATTTTCTAAAATTTGTAATTCTTAGATCTCTTTTATACCAGATTTCAAAATTTTTTGCCTTAAAAAATCTTCAAAATCTGCTAGCAATTCTTCCAATGATGCTTTTGCTACTCCTAAAAGTTTGATTTCACCTTTTTTAGAAATTCTACTTTGTCCTACTCCTTCAATAATATTTTGCTTACCAGATCTTGCAGCCTGAATCATTTGCTTACGAGTTCTTCTATAATCAAATCCACCCAAATACTGCTGACAAAATATGCTGTCAAATCATGAATTATCTCTGAATACAGATAAGTCAGCAAATATTTATACTTAGGCAACATAAATTACTTAAGCACCTTAAGAGGCTTAGCTATTCCCATTCTATCACCAATCAGTTAAAATACGAACACGGGGAGTAGTGCAGCGGTAGCACGCAGCGTTCGGGACGCTGAAGTGGGAGGTTCAACTCCTCTCTCCCCGACAATTTAGCCTCTTTTTTAGCGATGCGATTGCATTGTCAAATGACAAGCTAGTTTTACTTTTGTGGATTTTTGGGAGGATAGGAATCTTCCTACTAAATGCATTTTAAAAACTCAAGAAGTGAAGTCAAATCCTTTGCATTAGCTTGTTTTTCTAATTTTTTTACTATCTCTTGAGTCCCTAATTTTTTAACATATGTTGCAATTAAAAGAACGGAGTCTGGACAGAAAAAATAATTTGAAGCTAATGAATAAGTTTTACTGCCTATATGTATTTCCTCAAAAGTGGAAATTTCAATCGTGTAATAGTCTCTTCTAATAGATGGAATTTCGATGCTTTTTATTTTCATTTTTCTCCCATTACTATCGATCCTTAAGGCTTGATTATTAACTCCAAGAATTTTATTAGCTTCTTCTTCAATTCTTATTTGAACACCTAAAGCTTTAAGCGCATCTTTAGAAGACATGGATCCACTTAAAAAACTCTCAATATCAAACCGAACCAATCTAGCTTCTTGTCTAATTGTTTTACCCAAATTCTTTAAAATTTCTTTCATAACTGAAAAAAGGAGATTTTATCCAACGCACATGGTAATGTCAAAATTCTTGAGGCAGAATATTATCCCAGCTCATCCTTTGTATACATGTGCCTGCGGTCGAGTTTCTCCCAATCAAAAATTTCTGAGGCGTTAAAAATCAAACTTTCTTCTTTTTTGGCTACACCTTTGTCTTCTGAGGCGTGGATCAAATTATACTGCTGGCTCATGGCAAAATCGCCTCTTATTGTTCCAGGCTCAGCCTCACGTGCCAAAGTTATTCCAGTCATTTTTCTAATAGTTGCAACAACATCTTTTCCTTCCCAAAGCATGGCAACAACTGGATATGACTTCATGTAAGCTTTGAGTCCACCAAAGAAAGATTTTTCTTTATGATGCGCATACCATTCATCCAAAACCGCGTCAGAAAGTGAAATCATTTTAAGCCCAACAAGCTTTAGCCCTTTTCTTTCAAATCGATGAATTATCTCTCCAATAAGACCTCTTTGTACCCCATCCGGTTTGACCAAAACAACAGATCTTTCCATACTACAACTGTAGCAAATTTTCAAATCTTTGTCTAGCAGCTTGTCCTGAGCTTATCGAAGGATCAAAATCGCCAATTATTGCCAGATTCAAGGATTTTTCAACCAAATATTTTTCCGCAACTCTCTCAATATCCATCAAGCTAACTTTATCAACCTTTACCAACACCTCTTCAGGGGTGTCAATTCTGTCTTCCAAAAGCTCCTGATGAGCATAGAATCCAGCCACACTTCTACTATCTTCTAATTCCAATACCAAATGACCCTTTATAAACTCCTTAGCCTTCTTAAGCTCCGAACTTTTAACTGCGTACTTTGAATTCTGAACTTTTCTAAATTCTTCAAGTATCACTTTGACTGCTTCATCTACTCTTTTAGGATCAACACCTGAATAGGAAGCTAACGTCCCACAGTCTTGATAATGATCAGAACTTGCTCTTATATAATAAGCCAATCCTCTTTTTTCTCTTACTTCATGGAAAAGACGACTTGACATTCCAGCTCCTAAAATAGCTGATAAAACTGATAAAGGATAGCGATCTTTGTGGTTTAGAGGAACAGTTCTAACTCCCAATGCGATATTAACTTGCTCTGTCTTTTTATGCTTTATCAAAACTTCAGGTTTTGACTGATCCTCTAGTACCTTAACATAAGGTAATGTATCAAAACGTCTCATTTTTCCGAAGTATTTAGATACTAATTCTAAAGTTCTTTTCACATCAATACCGCCTGCCACAACAACTGTTATATTATGAGCGCTATAAAGACTAGATAAATAACTCAAAAAATCCAATCGTTGAATGCTTTTTATAACTTCTTTTTTTCCATCAATATTCCATCCCATTGGGGTATCTTTGTACAAGAGATTCTCATAAACATCTCCAATACGTCTGCTTGGAGTATCTTCATAAAGATTTATTTCCTCCAAAATTACTCCCCTTTCTTTGTCTATTTCAATAGATTTAAAAAGTGAATTTTGCAGCATATCGGACAAAACATCCATTGAAACTTCAATATGATTTGCGTGGGATTTAATAAAATAACCGGTTGTTTCTTTTCCTGTAAAAGCGTTAAACTCTCCACCCATTCCATCAACTAAAGTTGCGATATCCATCGCTGAGGGACGCCTCTTTGTGCCCTTAAATGCCATATGCTCAAGGAAATGTGAAATTCCATTGTTTTTGTCAGACTCATAGCGGCTTCCTGCTTTGACCAAAACCAAAACTGTTGCTGATTCAAATGAAGGCATTGGGACCATGATAACTCGAAGTCCATTTGAAAGGATATGTCTTTTGAACTGCATAATAAAAATTTATTTTATCACAATTATTTTATTTTTGCTTAAAATCTTACATAGATCAAAGTTTAAACACCTATTCTACTTATCCCAATATTCAAATTGATATAATATTTTATAGCTATGGCGAACACAGAAAGACAAACAATAGGAATTAAAGAAAAACGACTGGAACAACCCCTAAATGAAATTATTTTAGACGGAATTACTTATCGAAGATTTGAGATACTCCAAGAATTTTTAAGGAGATCGGAATTACTTGGAGTATTTGATTTGCTTATTAACTCAACAATGCAGAGCTCATATCCGCCAGAAATTAGAGAAGAAATGCGAAGAAGAAAGATTTTAAGCTTAAAAGATTGGGCTTTTAATCCCGAGTTGACTCAAATACAAAGCTTAAAAAGGAATGGGATCATTGTAAATACACGTGCAAGAGCAGGTGAAATAATCAAAAAAACAATTGAGGATTTGTGGTCTCATAGTCATCCACATCTACAAAAAGTGTTTCCATTAAGTTCTCTAAAACAACGAAAGCCTCCAACAACTAAAACCCTAGAAAGCTTAAAGAGTAAAAGACCAATTCGGTATGAATTACCTTCCCCACGACTTCGAGAGATTATCGACAGCCTAAAAGACGCTGATAAAACTTTTGAAGAGCGTCAAGAATCTCTTAACAATATTAGTAAAAGGACATTTGAATACTTGAGAAAGCAAGGTGTTATAACTCCACTTTATAGAGTCATCCCACTTAATCATCGCAGTAAAAGCGCCCTACAAGACGCTTTATCTATGCTCACTCAAGAAAAAGATGGCGGTAAAGATAGAATAGCTGTAGGACGGCTGATTCAAGTTCTAAAATCAGGTTCACATCAAGGAATCAGGACTTCTTTATTTATTGCTTCAGTTGATTTAGATAAGGCCAAGCATCTTTTACAAAAACAACTAGAAGACAACTAATCTACATCCTCCGCAAAGCCTAATCTTGAATTTCCTAATAAAAACCGTTAAAATAAGCATAAATATATGCTTGAGAAGATAGAAGATCCAGTGGTGCGGAAGTTCTTACAAGAACAAATGAAAAAAATTCCAGAAATACAGCCTCAGGAAACGCAGTTTCAAGGAATTACCTTAGAAGATGGACGAGTAGTAAAAGATCCCCGTGAAATACTTGAGGCATTTATGATACAGGCAAAGGAAGATGGGGCAATAGAAAGATTTCTTAAATCACCACACCATTTGTCAAGAGATAGATGGAATAAATATAGACCTAGAGATATTGAAGTTACTCTGGGTTTTGGCAAATACCGCGATAAAAGTCCAATAGAAATCGCCATGATGCATGGAATATCCAGTGCACAAGCTTGGAGGACCATTCAAAGAACACCTAGGCGTATATGGATACATGCATCAGTTTCTTTACAAGAACGTTTCCCACTAGAATCACTAATGATACTTAAACCTGGCAAATAATTTTAAGTTAAAGAAACAAGCTACATCCTTTCCGGAGCTTGGATGCCCAAAATACTTAGGCCGTTTTTGAGGACTTGACCAACCACTGAGACTAAAGAAAGCCTAAACTCTTCTTGTTTGCTCCCTAAGATTTGGTGTTTTTGATAAAACAAATTAAACTTCTGTGCTAGATCAAAAAGATAATTACACAATAAATTTGGAGCAAAATTCATACTCGCCTCTTCAATTACTTCAGGAAATCTATGAATTGTTCTCAGTAATAATAATTCCTCCGATTCAAAATGTTCCAAAACTTTTAAATTTTGATCTGAAATTTTGACTTTTGATTTTTGATCTTTGATTTTAGCAAGTACGCTTTGCGTGCGAGCGAATGTGTATTGTAGATATGGTCCTGAATTCCCTTCAAATGAAATAGATTCATTAAAATCAAACTCAATATTCTTCCCACTTCCTGACTTCAAAAGTGCATATTTTACAGCTCCTATTGCTACTTTTTCAAGAATTGAGTCTTCCATTTCAGGAAATTTATTTGCTATAAGTCTTTTTGCTTCATCTATAAGCCATTCACCGGTTATGATATTCCCCATCCTACTTGACATTTTTCCTCCAGGAACACGAACTTCTCCATGCGCAATATGTTTGGTTTTCCCAGCAATTGCGGGCGCGATAAGACTCAAAGCTTTAATAAGAACTTTAAAATAGCTGCTTTGCTCGTGAGCTGTAATAATAATTGATATATCGTATGGAAAATCTTTATATTTTTTAGTTGGAAGAGCTAAGTCTTTTGCTTCATACGTCGGAAGTCCAAGTGAGTTTATAAAAACCCTATTGTGAAGTCCATATTTTTCTCCAGGAAATATAACTGCTCCCTGACTCTGTACAAAAACTCCCTGCCTGCCGGCAGGCAGATCTTTTTTCAAATATTCTTTTACTAGTTCCATCCCTTCTTTTCCAACTTCTGATTCAAAATAATAATAGTCAAACTTGGTTCCGAGTCTTTTATAAATTTCCTCAAAATATTCTAAACTCCATTGCCTGCACTTTTCATAAAGGTCTATAATTTGAGGATCTTTGGCATAAATTTTTTTGTTCAATTGTTCTATTTCAGTCTTTGCTTTTTCTTCACTCTCATAAGCTCTAGTTCCCAATGCATACGCTTCTCCCAAAACTTTAATTCTCTCTGCTAATTTCAAATTATCAAGTTTCGAATTTCGAATTTCGAATTTCGAATTTCGCAAAAGCCCGTAGAGGGCTTTTGCGACATGCATTCCAACATCACCCTGATAATTCGCTCTTTTCACAACTGCGCCTTGTGATTCCAGCAAACAACTTATTGACTCACCCACTATATTTGAATACAAATGTCCTATGTGAAATTCTTTAAAAGGATTTGGATCAGTAAACTCAACCATTATTTTTTTGTCCTTAAGTCTATCTGATCTCCCATAAATCTTATGCACTTTAATAATATATATTATTAAAGTGTTTAGATAATCCTTCGATAGAAAGAAGTTAATAAACCCAGGCTTAACTACCTCAATTTTCTCTATAAAATCCATTTTAGGCATAGTGTCTTTTATTTTTTGAGCCAGCTTAAATGGATTAGTTTTTAAAACCCTAGCTGCGATAAGAGCTATATTTGAAGAATAGTCCCCAAAAGACTCCTGCGGATGTTCAATCTTCGGCTCTATCTCTTGATTTGACAATTCCAAAACAACCTTTTTAATATTAACCTCTAACTCTGCTTTGACATCAATCATTTCCCTAATTGTATCATAATTTGCATATTAGCCACGAAATTATCTATAATCTTCCTGTGTTAAAGGAAGTAATTAAACCCATATTTAGCCCTATCGTAAAAACTGAAACTGCTAAAAGGATAAAAGAGAAATTGGAAAAATCAGAAAGGATCCAAAAGCTAGGCCTTTATTATTATTACTCAAAGTTCAGATTTTCAAGAGATCTCAGTCCGCAAGGCAGAAGAATATTATATTCTTTCTACGAAGGTGTAAAAAACGGTTTGCCACTCACCCTTTCTGATTGCAAATATATACTTAAAGGATATAGGTTTGAAAATCAAAGTGTTGGTCTACTCAAAGATCTTGAAAAAACTGGGGCGTTAATTATAGGCAATCACTCAGGCAAAGCCCCTCTTATGGGATACAGCCAAACAGTAGCTCTGGCAAGCGCTATATCAAACGCGACTGGAAAAGACATACGGATGGTTCATGGACGAGATAAGAGTACGTTTGCTGATTTTGCCATTTTAAAAATACAAAAGTCATTCAATACAATTGTTGTAAAAGAAAAAGATAAGGGTGGTGCAAGGGACATATTGAAGGCACTTAAAGACAAAAGTATCGTTGGGATTTATCCAGAAGGTCATGGAGGTTCTTCATTAAAAAGAGCAATACCCGAATCAGGCATGCTTATTCTTCTTGCAGCAAAGTTAAATATACCTATCGTTTGCGCTGCAACATACCTTGAAAACAAAACATTCAAAGTAACTTTCTTAAAACTTCCTAGTGAGCCAATCCAACATATCGGGCAAAACTATAAACCCAAAATGCCTAAAGAAGAATCATTTAAAATCGGACAGGAAATCGCAGATTTTGCAATGCTTCAAATTGCCTCCATGCTTCCTATCGATAAGAGAGGCTATTACTCGGAACTACTTCCGCGCAAAGCTGCCTAAATCTAATGAACAGCTTATCCTGATATTTTTCCGATTAGATAATAGACGCCTTCTATCGAAATGTAGCTCCCGCTTGCATACATTTTTTCCGTGTTTACGACTTTCTCTGCTTCCATTTCTGCATTAGTTAGCTGCGAAAAAGCTCCATCAATATCTCCTCTATTAACCATTTCTACCGCAATACCTGTAAAAACATCGCATTTAGATAAAGGACGAGTTATTTCTTCAGCTGCTCTCAAAGCTATATTTAAATCTCCTGCTTCAGTTGCGTAAGCTGCAACATTTCTCATTACATTATCATACCAATTTTTATCCTCATGATTGCGAGTTGAGTAAATAGTATCAAAAAGTTTCTGGAGAGCTCCGTGCGAGCTTTTTGTATCTCCAGCTTTAGCATATGCGATAGTCAACCTACCAAGATATGAATATTGCATTTCACGAGCCTCATGAACATAATCATCCTCCGAACTTTCCTGAATTTCAAATACAGGCATGAGTGCTGCACCCGCATCTAGGTATTTAATTGCCCTCACTATTTGCCTATTCTCAGCTAATCTCTCCCCATAACGTATAAGCCACTTTCCTTTTTCTTCATCTGGCAACGAATTGATAAGGTGAAGCGCATATTTAGTATTACCCTCTCTTAACTGAAAATCAATAATATCTGAAATACTGTCTATATCCTCTAATATGTCTTGGGTGGGATAATCTTTTTCCTCTTTAAATCCCATTTGTACCTTAGTTCCGGCAACAACACTTGCTATAAATGCTTTGCGCCTGCCTTCTTTCCTTTTCTCAATTACTTGTTTTGCAGTTTCTTGCGCAGCTTGAACAATATCTAAAGCGTAAGCACTATTTCCCTGTTCATGAAATCTTTTTGCAATAGATGTATATGCTTTTACTTTCCAGAATTCAGGCGCCATATGATCTGCAATCTCACGAGCCAAGTTTGGATCCATTAACTCCTTTAGTGCAAATTCAACGATGTGATGTTGCCACGCAGCATAAATCATTTCATCATCATTAATAGGTATTGATTCATTTGCAAAATGAATCATTGCTCTTGCTTTATCACCTACACCTTGCTTCAGATAATTTCTTGCTGCGGCTATTAATGCAGATGTAGCCGCATGTGTGGGAACTTCAATTGAATTAAGAACATGACCCATTGATTCAAAGTCTCCATTACTTGCATATGCTTCAGCTATTTTTCCCATACCAAAAGCTCTAGATTGATCATTACTTAAAAGAGCAACAAGTCTTTGAGCTCCTTGCTCATTTCCAGCTTTTGCTAGAAAATACACCACAGGATAAATGTCATGATCATTTCTCTGTTTAGAGTAATGAGCATCTCTTATAGCATCAAGCGATGTCATAGCTCCATTTGCATCGCCTAATTTAGCAAACATTTTTGAAACAATACCGAATGATATATCTGCTTTATTAGGAATATCCCGATCACCTTCGATATCTCCTGCTACATTAAATGCTGCCTGAGTTATTGCTAATGCTTTTTTTCTATCTCCCAAATCCTCATAAAATTCTGCTAATTCTGAATATAATTCAAAGGTCTCTTCATTTGGTTTTCTAACTATTTGCAAAGTTTGGAATGCTTTATCGCAATCACCGAATTGTAATTTATGAGCGGCATTGTGGTTAAAATAATCTGTGGAAAAGAAAGACGCAACTCCTATATGCTTTTTTGCTTGCGTTAGGAGATTAAGACTTTTATCTCTAAGGGTCTCTTTGAGTTTATCAGTAGATGGGTTCTGTCTTTTCTCTTGTGATGCTGCCATAATCTATAGAATATTAAACGGAATATACCATATTTGATACATAAAGACAATCAATTTAGTTATTGCATTTTTTAAAAATTCCTGCTACCTTATTATCTAGCGTCCAGTTAATTAGCGCCTAGCGTCTAGTTTTTTTTAACTGAACGCTAGTTTTTAGACGCTAGTTACTAAAGATATGAAGGTACTTATTGTTGATGATGACGAAAATCTAAGCATGATTTTCGAGACAAATCTTCAAAAAAACGGATTCCAAACAGTCTTGGCATTAAATGGCAAGACAGGAATAGACAAAGCAAAAATTGAAAAACCTGATGTAATTCTTCTTGATCAAGTTTTACCTGATATTCCAGGAAATGAAATTTTAAAAACCCTCAAAGCTGATGCTGAAACGCAAAATATCCCAGTTATTATTCTTTCAAACTTCAGCCAAGAAGACCTTGTAAAAGAAGCTATAAATAACGGCGCAATAGATTATATTTTCAAATATGAAGTCGAACCGCAAGATTTAGCCGAAAAAATCAAACAGACTCTGAAAACATAACCTATTCCTAAATGATTTTCGCTTTTTTTGCCACAATAGTCTTTGGAATTATTGCGATACTCATATCTGTCGATAATGACAAAAATAAAAAGGTGCATTTCTTGGAAATCGCCTTTTTAAAAGCAAAGATTAGGAGTTTGACTCAATTTTTAGACATTCTTGAAAAAACAAAATTTTTGTCAAACACAGATGTCGTGATTGATCTTCTAATGGGAAGCTTACGAAGCCTTTTTCTATATTCTCTAGCCGCATCTATGGTCTTAAAAGATAGAAAAATTATTTTTAAAGCATATGCGGAAGAACCTCTAACGAGTAACTATTTAGAAAGCGTTAAAAAATCAATGCTTTCTTCTGTTTCTCAACTTTCAAATTATAGTTTTGACTCAATTGATGAACAATTATTTGGAGTGTCATTAAACAATACCAATTCCAACAATCAAACATTTTCCTCATCTTTCCATATTCCAATTGTAGTTTCCGGCAAAGTCGCAGCCTTAATTCATCTCTCGTCAATCAAACCAAATTTATATAAATACAAAGACATGGAGATTTTATATCAAATCGCAGAGAAAATTGGTCAGAGTTTGACTCGATTTCGCGAAGTTATTGATGCAGAAAGAGATATTTTTATATCTTTAATAAATGGCTTGGAGGACGGGGTGTTTTTGGTTGATAGTAAGAATAACATATGGATATACAACAACGCATTTACAAGAATAATTGATTTTGGATTAGCAACTGTTAATATGCCTAATCTTATAAGAGTTGTGCCGTTTGATATTGTTTCGGCAATAAATGATTGCATCATCAACAAAAAATCAATCGCGGTAAAGTCAGTGTTGGTAAAAGAGAAAATACTAAATTTTTATATAAATCCGCTTGAGAACCAAAGAGCATGCGTAGTGGTGCATGATGCAACAGATGAGGAGAAGATATCAAAACAAAAGGAAGAGTTTATGCATGTAATGATACACGAGCTTAGGGCTCCAATTTCAACTATAAAAGATGCGTCAGAGCTTTTGATTTCAATGGTTGATACTCTTGAAAAAGATAAAAAATTAAAGTTTTTGGAGATTATACACAACCAATCCAAATCAATTCTTGATCAAGTTGGTTCAATTCTAGATACAGCAAAAATAGAAGCCGGTAAATTTACAATTGAGAAAGTAGAAGGTGATTTGGCTCGTCTTATCAAAGATGAAATAGAATCATTTTTGCCTGCAGCGGAGAGAAGAAGAATAACCATATCTTATAATATCCTGAATCCCCTGCCTTTAATTGCATTTGATCCCATAAGGATTTCGCAAGTTCTAAACAATCTTATATCAAACAGCCTCAAATTTACTCCTGAAGGCGGAAAAGTAATAGTTGAGGCTGATTACAAAACTATACCCTTGAATCTTGCCTCCCCACTTGCACAAAAAGGCAGTTTTATGGGTTATGAGAAATATGTTATAGTCGCGATCTCCGACAATGGAATCGGTATTGATAAGGAAGAGCAAAAACAATTGTTCTCAAAATACCAACAAGCAAAAAATGTAAAAGGCGAGATATCAAGAAAAAGTACAGGATTGGGGCTTTATCTTGTGAAGGGAATAATTGAGGCACACAATGGCTATATTTGGATCCGCTCAGCCCCAACTAAGGGCACGACCATTACTTTTGCTTTGCCAGCACATCTTCCAGAAAAAGAAACGTCTCAAGATTATTCCCAAAACCAAACATCATCTTTTAGACAAAAAGCGAATTGACAACTTATGTCAAAACCTAAGGGAGATGAGGATTAAACTGGATTATTTTGGGGACTTTGTGAGTCTTTCGATTCTAAAACTCCCAGCTCGCGAGCGCGCACTATTGCTTTATCTATATCATCAACCCTAAACATTTCAAAGATACGCTTTTTATCCGACCTAATATGACTCTCAGATAACGCCAAAAATTTAGCAATATCTGATGTTTTCATTCCGCGGTTAAATAAAGCCAGAATTATAAGCTGACGCGGTGTTAGCTCTCTTGCTTGCTTTTCAAGAAGAGTATCTCTTCTGTTTTTTGAAACCATATAAAGCAAAACCGCTTCGATTAAGCTGTTTAATCCCAACTTCTTTCTGATATTCCCTGCTCTATAGCTTATACTAGATTTGCTAACAAAGAGGGACTTTGCTAAATCTTTCTTTGAAGTAATTTTTCCACGGCTTTCAGCCATAACACCTAATACTTCTAATTCAGCTTTATTTAATTTGTTCAGGGTTAGTATGTCTAAATTTTTTGTTAAGTCTTCTGGATTTAATATTCCCTCTGTTGCAGCCATTATTACAACACCAGCTGAAACATGAATGCCAAACATCTCAAAAATTTCATTCTTACGGCCGCGAACAATATCATTGCTTATTCCTAAACTCTCTCCTATATCCTTGTTTGATAAACCTTGTGCCATTAAACGCAATACTTCTTTCTCACGTTCCGTTATATGGAAACCTTCATGAATATTATTTCCATGTGGTCCTTCTTTTAATGTATTACTAACATCAAAACTCTCTTGTATTGGTCTGTTATGCTCTACTCCAACCATATTTACGCCACAAATTGTATCTAATTTGAATTATAAAATCAATTATGGCTAGAATCCTTATCCTACAAATCTCCACCTAATTTCAATTCATCTCCATCAGTTTCAATTTTTATATCTCCTTTCTCATCAGTTCTTAATATCTTAATATCCTTATCTCTTAATATCTTTAAAATTTCCGGCGATGGATGGCCAAAGGAGTTTTTACCAACTGAGATAACCGCGATTTGAGGCAGTAAAACATCCAAGATTTCTGTAGTTAATCCTGTTTTTGAACCATGATGCGGAACTTGAAGTACAGAAACTGTACTGAAACCCTGAGCCTGTCGAAGGGCCTCTTGAACTATTGGCAGCGCCTCTTCTAATTCGGACGCCTGGCTATCACCAGTTAGTAAAGCTGAAAAATCTTTGTATTTTACCAAAGTCTCAACATTCGCGAACTCACCTCTCCCCGTTATAAATCCATCACTTGATGTTGATTGTAAAAATTCTCTAGTTGGCCCAACTATTTCCAAAACTACGCCATCTTTGAATCTAAATTTATCTCCAGCATAAACATATTTGATGTTAATATTTTGCTTTTGTGTCAAATCAATTAATAATTTAAAGCCTTGCGTTGTATTTTTTAAATCCTCAGTTGCGAATCGCAAAACAGTATAATTTTCAAATACCTTTATAAGGCCATTTAAATGATCTGCGTGAGGATGAGTAAGAATAACAAGCTCCAATGTTTTGTCCCAAAAAGGCATGTGTTTTCCCAAACAAGACAATACTTTCTCATTTGGTCCGCCGTCAATTAAAATATCAATGTTATCTGGAGTTTTTATGTATATAGCATCCCCTTGACCAACATCACAAAAAACAATATGAAGCCTGCCGTCTCCAAATCTAACTAGTTGTAAAGCTAAAACACTTATAAAGGCTATAAAAATTATGATTGTTATTAGAAGATTCTTTCTCATATCTTTCTTCGAAAAAACAGAATCAATGAAACTAGAACAAAATAATATCCAACTATAACACTCAAAGGCAGTTCTTCAATACTTACTGCTCCTCCATGCGAACTTATGAATTCAACTATCTTTTCAAAATATAATAAAAGTGGATAGGCTAAAAAAATTATTGCCTTACCTAATGGTGCAATAATTATGCCTAATATTGAAGCAACCCCTCCCAACACCATAAGAAAAGGTATGGTCCATAAAACTAATCCGTTTGCCAAAATTGACCACAGGGAATACGTTCCAAAATTTGCCAAAATAATGGGTAATGTGGCAAATTGAGCAGAGACTGTAGTTAATACATCAGGACCAATAAATGTTTTTTTAAAAAGTACTCTAGATTTCAAATTTGACTCAAAAATAGGTCTTATATATATTAGACCTAAAGTTGCCATGAAAGACAGCTGAAAACCAATATCTTGTATTAAATTTGGCGAGTTTAAAAGCATAATGTAGCCCGCTAGTATTAACCCAAATCCAGCTAAATTCTGCCGTCCTAAAATTTGACTTGAAAAAACCAATATTCCCATAATAGAGGCTCTAATTATTGAGGGTTCCAAGCCCGCAAGAATAGCATAAAAGACGATACTTATCACTGTCGCAACAAGTGCTATTTGTCGTCTTAAAAAATATCCGAAAATTGAGCTTATAAATCCTCCAAGCATAGTCACATTCATTCCACTGGCTGCGACAACATGCAGAGTCCCAGATGACTTAAGACTATCTTTGAAGGCCGCTGACATTTCTTGTTTAATACCAAAAACAATACCTAATATTAATCCCGAATAAGGAGAAGGTAAAGATTTTGAGAAAAAAGAAATTAATTTTTGTCGGACATCAGTTACAATTGCTAACTTTGGATCTTTTCTAATAGCTTCAATTTTCGGAAAATATATTGAATTAAATTTATTTTCCCCATTTATCAGTCTCGAACTGAAAATGCCAGTTACCCTTATTATATCTCCATAATAATATTTAGGAAATAAGGCTGTCACAATTAAAATCCTCTCTCCAGTTTCTAAATTAGCAATTATTCTCTGTTGACTGCCAACAATTTGCGGATCTGACATGAGAGTTACGGTAAAATTTACTCGCTCTTTGTCTTTAAATTGTTTTTGGTTGTCGTAGAAGAAAAAAAAGCGAAGAGAAAGAAGCAATAATAATACGAGAAATACCATTAATGTCTTCGTTCGGCTCATATTGCATAGGAAAAATTCCTAATTACTAATAACCAAATTTCTAAATAAATCCCAACCACCAAATCCAATTAGGTTAATTAGAAATTAAAGCAATTAGAAATTCAATATACGCTTATCTTCTCTTTTATCTCCTCAAAAACCTTGCTTCCGACAATTTTTTTCTCTAAAAGTTCACTTATTGATGTGTACGGCCTTCCATTTATGATCTTTTGTATCGTAGCTGGGCCAATTCCCGGCAGGCTGTCCAAAACTTCCGTGCTTGCTGTATTGATATTAATTTTTCCCCCCGCGACACTACCTGTATTACTCGTTTCTCCTATGACACTTTTTGTATTCTCCCCAATTGCTGGGATATAAATTTTTCCTCCATCTGATAATTTTGAAGCCAAATTGATGTTTTTTGAGATAAAATCCTGATCTGCTTTATTTGTTAATCCTCCAGATGCAACAATTGCATCCTGAACTATTGAATTGGAAGGTAATTTATAAACTCCCGGATTAGCAACGCTTCCTTGAATATCAATGGCAATATTACTTTCTAAACTTTCTTTATTTTCATCACTAGCTTCAAAAACAATATCGTTCTGAGAAGAATTCGAGGCTAAAAATAAAGTAATCAAACCATATCCAAACAATATCATTCCAATTAAACCTAAGGCTAGAATGAGGAGGTTTTGTTTTATAAAGGCTTTATATCCGTTAATCGCTTCTTTGTCCTCCATGTATTTTTGATATTTAATTTTTGATATTTAATATTATTCCGTTACAAAATTAATGACTTTCCCTTCAACATAAACTATTTTTACAACTGTTTTATCATTAAGATATTTCATAACTCTTGCGCTTTTTTTTGCCTTATCTTCGATTTCTACTTGATTTTTAATATTTAATTTTTGATATTTTATAGTGTCTCGAAGTTTTCCATTCACCTGAACCACAATTGTTACATCTTTTTCTTCCAAAAACTTCGGATTGTATGTTGGCCAAGTCTGGAGGTGGATCGAGGAAAAATTATCAAAGGGCCTTGAAGTATCAAATGTATCAAAAGATTTTATTTCCCCCTTTGATACTTCTGATACTTTTCCTTCTTTTGGTACTTTTAGTTGTTGCCATAACTCCTCCGCCATGTGCGGCGCGAAAGGCGCCAAAAGCTTTAAATACGTTTCTATCTCTATCTTTGATATTTGATTTTTGATTTTTGATAAATAATTGTACCACTCCATCATTGCTGAAATAGCAGTGTTGTAACGCAATTGCTCCAAATCTTGCGTCACTTTTTTAATAGTCTTATGCATTACTCTCCGAGCTTGCTCGGAGGAATTTCGAATTTCGAATTTCGAATTTCGAATTTTCCTAAAAAGGGTCCAAACCCTTTTTAGGAAGCGGTGCA
>CAYJRY010000023.1:0-19086 GCA_964372855.1 uncultured Gammaproteobacteria bacterium
ATGATTTTGTTCTGGGTCAAGAGCCTCAAGGAGTGCAGATGATGGATCTCCCCTGAAATCTGTTCCAACCTTGTCAATTTCATCAAGCATGAAAATTGGATTACGAGTTCCGGCATCTTTTATGCCTTGAATAATTCTTCCGGGTAACGCTCCGACATAAGTCCTTCTGTGACCCCTAATCTCTGCCTCATCTCTAATGCCACCAAGTGAGACTCTAACAAATTTTCTACCCAGTGATCTTGCTATAGATTTCCCAATTGATGTCTTGCCTACACCCGGAGGACCAACAAAACAAAGTATTGGCCCTTTCATTTTTCCAGATAGTTTGTGGACTGCCAAATATTCTACTATTCTTTCCTTGACTTTTTTAAGACCATAATGATCTTCATTCAATATTTTCTCTGCATTATTTATATCAACATTATTTTTGCTTTTTACACTCCACGGCAGAGATACCAACCAGTCAAGATAATTTCTGATGTAGCCTGCCTCCGGATTGAATTGCGCCATCTGTGAAAGCTTCTTAACTTCTTTTCTAGCCTTTTGAGCAATCTCCTCAGGCATTTTGGATTCCTTGATTTTCTCTAAATATTCCCTAGTCCCTGAATCCTCCTCTTCTCCTAATTCTTTTTCAATAGTTTTAAGTCGTTCTCTTAAAATTGCTTCTCTTGCGCCTTTCTCAAATCGTTCTTGTGTTTTTGATGCGATGCGTTTTTCAAGCTCCAAAACTTTCAATTCTTTTGTGAGGAAATCTGCGATTTTCTCAAGCCTTGCTTTTACATCTGTTATCTCCAAGAGCTCTTGTCGTTCCGAAGGCTTTATATCTAGTACTGAAGCAATAAGATCTGCAAGCTCATAAGGAGAATTGTCAGACATTATGTTCATAAATACCAAGAAATCAACGCTTTTTCCAAGATTCATTGCGCGTCGGAATTCGTTGGTAAGGTGATTACAAAGCGCTTTTATTTCAGGGGAATTATCAACAACATCCGGTAGTTCAATTACTTTGGCAACAAGATAGGATCCATGGTCTTCTATAGAATTTATTTTAACTCTTGATACTCCGCGAACTTGAGCAATTATCTCTCCTTCAGTTCTAGTCATTCGTTCAATCCGCGAGAGAGTACCAACTGTATATAAATCAGAGGGGGTGGGCTCGTTGAGTTTGGAATTTTTCTGTAGTACAAAACACACTATTCTTTCACTTGTAAATGACGCCTCAAGCGCAGCAAGACTTTTGGGTCTGCCAAATGTCAATACAGAATCTGTATTTGGAAAAACGACACCGTCTCGAATTGGTATTAAAGGAATTATTTTTTCCATATTAGCAATCTAGCATATCATCTGCTAATTGTCAATGGCCTATAATTATATTCTCTTGCATCTTTGTAAACTATAATATAAAATATCATTTTGGTCAAGCAGAATTTAGGGATTGACATTTAAGTTTTTAGGTCTAAAATTTAAATATACATCTTCATGAACATACAGACTGTTAGCTACGAGGGTTTGACTTTTTTGAATGTTTCAAGGCCAACCCAATTTGAAATTAAGTATCTCAGAAATAATTACGGATTTAATACATTACATTTAGAAGATCACCTCAAAAGAACCGAAATCCCCAAACTTGAAGTATTTAAAAATTATAGTTTGATCGTGGTTGACTTTCCGTCATTTGGAATTGATCATCAAAATGGAACAAAAGAAGTACCTAAAAAAAATGGTGTTGATGTAAGAGGACTCCTCAAACACATTCCCCAGGCTACGCTTTCTTCCCTACCCCTCCCTAATTTTACAACAGCTGGAAAAAAACACAGACTTTTTAATAATCATACTGATCTTTTTATAGGGAAAGACTATCTTGTTGTAATTCATGATGGCAATCTTCCTCAGATAGATCATATATTTTCCGTTTGCCAAAAAACTCTAAGAGCTAGAGAGGAGTATCTGGGGCAAGGCCCAGTATATCTTGCTTACAAGGTCCTTGACGCATTGACTGATGGATGTTTCCCGATTATGAATAGCATTTCAGCAACAATTGACAAAATAGATAGGTCACTTGAGGTAAAACAAACTCCAAGCACACTTGAGGAGATATCTATAACCAGAAGAAACGTCGTTGTATTTCATACGATGATCAAAACTATTATCCCTATATTTAAAAAACTCGAACAAGGAGTGCATAAAGAACTAAATGGAACAATGCAATCTTATTGGAGCAATATATTGGATCACTTGGAAAACATTTTAGATAGACTTGAAGATAGTCGTGAATTAATTGAAGGAATTTCTGAAAGTAATGAATTTTTGCTTCGGTCAAGAACTAATGAAATTATGACAGTCCTGACAATTCTTTTTACTCTAACTATACCTGTAACAGTAATTGGTACGTTTTATGGAATGAATATACTTCTTCCCGGAGGCATCATTGATGGATCTTGGACCTATTTTGGACCATACACAACATTTATTTTGGTAATACTTGCATCAGTTATACCTATATTTTTTATGCTCTGGTATTTCAAGCACCGACATTGGTATTAAAAAATGACTATAAATTATAACGATTTTGAGAAAGTTGATATAAGGGTTGGGAAAATTATCAAAGTTGAGGATTTTCCGCAAGCACGAATTCCAGCATATAAATTAACGATTGATTTTGGTCCTGAAATTGGGATCAAAAAATCTAGCGCGAGAATTGTGGATTTATATTCGAAAGAAGATCTGCAAGGTATTTTAGTTCTAGGAGTTGTTAATTTCCCTCCCAAACAAATCGGACCATTTATGTCTGAAGTTCTAACGCTTGGAGTCCAGAATGAAGATGGACAAATCGTCCTCGCCTGCCCCGATAAACCCGCCAAAATAGGATCGAAATTATATTGAAACTAATACTGTATTTTATAGGTGAAATGAATTGTTATTTAGAAATTTTAGGATTTTCCAGCTTGATAATAAGTTTATCTAATTCATTTGGTTCGTCTATTCTTGATCCCATGTGAGTTAGTAAAGTCCCCATACCAAACAAATTATTGCTGTCTATACTCTCTCTGGCTAAAGCAGACCAATCTAAAGAAAAATGTCTAATTTCATCTGGAACAGATATTCTTCTCTCCACAAGCTTATCCATTTCAAATGGTAAACCCGCTACTATATCAGCTTTTGAACGCATTAATTCTCTATATCTAGCTGGATTTTTTTTAAATGCAAAGCTTCATCTGCCTCTTTTTCAATTTGAGCAATCCGCTGCGACGTTGATTTTAAAACATCTAATGGGCTAGTTGGCAATATTCGTTCTTCACTAACTTTTTCGCTCATAAAGGTATCATATAAAAACTGACCAAAATTGCAAATCAATCATATTCTCGTCAACTAGACGACGAGAATTTTTCGCTTATTCAAGGATAAAGTAGTCATATTAAAGCCTAGGGCGTCTTAGCAGCATCAGGGATAAAATTGCTTCAAACCTAGTGATTTATTTCAAAATTGCGCTTTATTTTACTCTCCTCTCAAATTACAGTTTAAGATATTCTTCTATAGTCTCAAAAAATTTGGGATGCTCATACATGGTATTATGTGTAGTTCTTTCAATCTCTACCTGTTTTTTTGGAATTTTAAGAGAATTATAAAGTTTCTGAACACTCCAGCGTGGAATAATCTCATCATCTGAAGCATAGACAAAAAGCATGGGAGCTTTTACATCCTTAAGCCAAAGCCATGGAGTATAGTTCTCCTTCATTAAAAAATGTATAGGATAAACAATTCCTATCCATCCGCCCATGTCTGAAAGCTCATAAAAAGGAGAAATAAAAACCAGCTTATTGACTTCGGAAGTTGAGGCATGATAGGAAGCCACACCTACCCCCAGACTTTCCCCTAAAAGAGTGACATTGCGATAATTCTTCTCTTCCAAAAACGTTTGTATACTTTTAACACTTTCTAGAATACGTTTTTTTGAGGGCCCGCCACTTGGATCATTGCCATACCCTGGATACTCAACTATTAGATATGAGTATCTTAATTTCTCAAATAATTCTCCAAAAACCGCTCGGTCACAAGCATTTCCGGCATTTCCATGATACATGACAACCACCCTTTCGCTGACTTTTTTATAATAGAAACGGGAATTTTTATAGTAAATCTTCTCAGCAGTACCTAATACCGGGCAATCACCAAATTCACGATTGGTTGGAAAATTGGGATAATAAACGTACCTTTTTTCATTCAAAAGGAAAAACAACCCCAGACTTATATACACTAGAACTATAAATGCAATAAATTTATAAAATACTGCTGAAACTTCTAGCATAAATATATTGTAGCTTAATTTCGAGTATTTGATATGCGAAGGTTGAATTTTGGCTCAGAAAAATAATAATTAGCAACACTGAGGATTAAATCGCTTAACTGCACGAGACATATATCTCAACCTAGTCAATCAAAGCTAATTTCAATTCATTTATTCTCGTTGATTAGTCTGCGAGAATATTTCATTTTTTAAGTCATAAAGTAACCATATTAATGCCTAAAACCATCCTGTATGATATATCGATATATCATACATCAAGTATAATCTCATACGCTGTGCTAAAGACTAAACGACTTCATTTTTCTCTCTCTGCTTTCCCCAGTTGCTTTATCAATGCTCAAGTTATGTATAATACTTGAGAAAGGATAACTATGTTATCTGAACCTAGTATTAACAGTAATGAAATTCGAACAAAAATTGAAGAGATTTATGGAAAAAGTGTGATTAATCTTACTTCTGTGAGAGAAGGAGAAACGTCATGGGGCTATAAAGTAGAAACTCAAAATAATGAGATATTCTTTTTCAAGATTTATGCAAGCTTAGAAGATTATAAATTGCGTTTTGATCTCATCTTTAAGCTTTTCAATAACTGTGGAATTAGAAATATCACTCATCCCATCAAGACTCACAAAGGAGAATATGTTATTCATTTAGATAAATATCCAGTAGCATTATTTAATTTTATTTCTGGATTTAACGCTTCAGAAAAGCCTTTGAATGAAAAGGAGCGTTTCAGATTAGGAGAATTAATTGGACGAATTCATAAGGCAAAGGATACTTTAGATTTTCAACTTATGGAGGATTTTATTTATGGAAATACGAAAAGGCTTTTGGAAACTTTAGAAAATGCGAGTTTGTATATACATGACGAGTCTCAATATAGAAGAAAAGTTGCTCTTTTGCTAATAGAAAACAAAGAAAAACTACTTAATCATCTTCATATTCTTGAAGAACAAGGATATAAATTGAGAAGTCAACAGCTTGATTTTGTTATATGTCATGGTGAGCCGCATCAGTGGAACACTATGGTAAATGAGCAAGGAGAAATATTTTTAGTTGACTGGGATGATTCACTTCTTGCTCCAAAAGAAAAAGATCTAATTTTTATAAAAAATGACACTATAAAGCTTGAGGGCTATCGCAGTATTATTGGAGACTTTAAGCTAAATGAAGATGTGCTTCACTTTTATGACTTAGAATGGAGCATTTCAGAAATTGATGTATGGAGTTCAAAGTTATTATTTGGTGTGGCAAATGATATCCAAAATCAGCACGATTTAGAAGTATTTAACAGCGTTCTTGAAAATTTAAATAAAAATTAACACCTTGATGAAATTACTAAAGGGATTGACCATTTAAGAAAGTGAAGATACTATTGGAACGCATCAAATAAAAGAACTTCAAGTGAAGCTTGATGATCACGAAAAAGAATTAAAAACCTCAAATTTCCTTCTCCTACTGCATAAGGATTGTTGGAGCCAATCTTTTCCTAAATTCTTCAGAATTAAAATTTCCCATTACTCGTTCCTTTCCAAACAACTCAACGGCATTTAATATTAGTTGATCTTGATAATTATCGTCAACAAACACAACTGTTGTAGTTTTTTCTCGTATTGCCTCTTTTAAATCACCTTTGAAAGCAGATAGACCTCGTCCAGCAGTCATACGATGGCCGTCTGAACTGCCTATCGGAGCGCCGAGTTTTTGACTATTTTTCTTATAAAATACTTGGGCGTCGATATTTGTATCTTTATATCCTTTTTTGAAAGTTGATGTATCCTCAACTCCCTTATTGTGTATTTCAAATCCATCAAGATAAATTTCTGGATCTTCACATTGAATTATTTTTTGAATAGTCTCCAGATTTAGAGATGTTCCAATTGCTGTGAAAAAAGGATGAGGAGCTATCGCAAGACCGCTTTGACGATGAATGTTTCTAATGGTATCTATTATGCCCATCTTTCTAGGAATTGGATGAGAAAGAAATAAACCGATTAAATGGCCTTCACGCGTGGTTACTTCCATTCCGGGAACGACCATAACTTTTAATCCCTGTTTCTGTGCATAATTGAATGCGGATTCTGAAGATCTAAACCAATCATGATCAGTAATGGCGATTGCTTGAAGTTTTGATTTTTCAGCAAATATTACTGCCTCCTCAGGTGTCATGCCATGTCTTACATCTCTTGAAAAAGTACTGTGCATATGTAAATCCGCTACCGAATAACCTTTTTTCAAAACATTTTGCACAGAATGCAGCAATGTCTCCTTCATGAAAGTATTATAACATTTGAGGTTAAGAATAGTCGTATTCTCTGCTGCCGGACCACGATTCGAACGTAGATAAACGGATTCAGAGTCCGTTGTCCTACCATTAGACGATCCGGCAATGTAGCTCAATTTTATCAAATCTAACACCTAACCACAATTAATTATTTCGCAGGTAACTGTTCAGAATAGTGATAATTTTGTTATTGTTCGAGCCTGTCGAGAACTTCAAACTGAAAACTTGTCGAATCTTCGCCAGTTGGCGGATCACTCGAAAAGTAAAACATCGGAACCCTGAACAGTTTATCTCTCGAAATAGAGCTTGACACTTCAATTAGTATGTAGATATAATGTAATTACATATGATAACTACAATTATTCCCATTGGAAATTCTAGAGGTATTCGAATCCCTAAAGTCTTACTTGATGAAAGTGGGCTTAAAGATAAGGTTGAATTGGAAGTCAAAAAGGGCGAAATCAAAATTGTTCCAGCAAAAAGAAATACAACAAACGACACCTTGCTCTTATCAGAAAAAACTTTAAAAACGGATTGGGATAGACCTGAAGAGGATGAGGCATGGAAAACTTTACAGTAGGAAGTGTAGTTTTAGTCACCTTTCCGTTTTCCAACTTGAAAGGAAAGAAGATTCGTCCAGCGCTAGTACTCGCACAAGTCGAATTCGATAATTTAATCTTGTGTCAGATTACTTCCAAACCTTACTCAAGTAAAACAGCTATTCGCATCGAGCCATCCGATTTTGCGCAAGGCAGTTTACCAGTTGTTAGTTTCGCAAGGCCAGACAAATTGTTTACTGCTGATATTTCTATTGTTAAAGATACGGCAGGCAAATTGAATTCTGGGGTAAGGAAATCTATCTTAAAAAGAGTTCGCAACTTATTTGTAGGCTAATGGGTTCTAATTGCATCAATAGCTCCCAGCCATTATGAATGTAATCAACGAGGCTGTTTCACCTCTCAGATGACGATTTGATGACGATCTCACACCAATTATCTTTACAGGAGCTGAACCCTCACCCCCTTTTTTGATGGAACAAAAAAGTGTAGGCCTTTTGCGGTACTACTCCATTATGGTAAAAGTGAATAAGTTAAAATACATTTACGACATTGACGGTAATAGCAAGCAGTACTGGGGTAGGGCAAGAAAGTATTTTAGAACTCTGAGGGGGCGACGAATTAAACATGGAGCAAAAAAATATAAAGGTTAAAGATAGAATTCTAAAATGTCTCTATTGTGGTAATGATGAATTTATAATACACGATACATTACTAAATAAGACATGGCTCGCTGCTTTCGGAATGGAAGCATTTAGTAATCAGGGTAAAGCGTATATCTGCAAAAATTGCGGTTATAAACATGAGTTCTACTCGTCGAAATAAAAATCGCGCGCGCAAACTTTAAAATTTTTTGTATTTGTTCACTTCTGATATGATTTTGTCATTTCGATCCTTCAGCTGATGCAGAGAAATCCCATTGGGATCCTCACGGCTACTGCATAGCCTCAGAATGACAGTTTTATATTAGACTTGTGGATAGTTAAAATTTTTCTTATTTTTTCTCGTCGTCTAGTCAACGAGAATTTTTTAATTCAATCTTTCTTGAAAGTCCTCTAATCTGAAGTATTTGGCTGATTATCAGATCTGGAATTCTATTCTGATTATGTTATGATAAGATAGGTATATGAATAAAACTATAATTATTGCCATTATCTTGGCCGTAGTCGCTGGTGCTTCAATATTCCTTATTTCGCAAACAAAACAAGAAAATAACAATTCACAAGTTGTCCCGTCTGAAAATACATTAGCTACTCAAAGCAATATTGGCAGATATATCGAATACTCAAAAAGTGCGCTTGATCAAGCCCAAGAAAAGAAAAGAGTATTTTATTTTTATGCTTCTTGGTGTTCGACTTGCCGTCCGGCTGATGAAAGTTTTCGAAATAATGAAGATAAAATCCCTAAAGACGTTGTAGTGATGAGAGTCAACTATAATGATACTGAAACTGACCAGGAAGAAAAAGAATTAGCAAAAAAGTACAATATTACTTATCAGCATACCTTTGTCCAAATTGATTCCCAAGGAAATGAAGTAGCGAAATGGAACGGCGGACAGATCGATGAGCTTTTGAAGAATATAAAGTAATCGTTGATTCAGAAATATGGCATTGCTAACTGCGTTCGCTTTTCTTGCAGGAGTTGTCACAATACTCTCCCCATGTATTCTGCCACTCTTACCCATCAACTTATCTTCAATTTTTGAAAAGAAAAACGAATGAAAATCCCGTACATTGGGGTTAGTAGTGGGATTTGTTTCAAGCTTTATACTCTTTACGCTTTTTCTCAACTTTTGTTAGATTAAGCGGTATTCCGCCGGACATACTTAATTTTTTTCAGTTGTTGTAATTTTGGGATTCGGTATTTCTTTGTTAGTTCCCATACTTTAAGTATTACTGGAAGCAATATTTTCTTATTCTTTAGCGATAGTATTACCTATGTTTCTAATAGCTCTGAGGACAAAATGCCCTAAAGAAAGTTCTAGGTATAGTAGCGAATACTATAAATATTCAGAAAGCGTTTGGAGTACTCATGATTATTACTGCTCTTTTAATCCTTACTAATCTCGATCGCATATTTCAATCATTTATTTTGGACAAACTTCCTGGATACGGAGCAAATTGTACAAAATTTGAAGATATTGATTCTATCAAGAATCAGCTTAAAAAAATTATCTAAATTACATCTTGATTTTCCACTACACTATGCTATAGTAGCTTTTTACGAATAATGTATAAAAAAATTTTATTTTATTTAATTTCTTTTGGTGTAATTGCATCTTTTATACATATAGCAATAACTCGTGCTGGAAATGCTCAAATACTCAACAACTTTATCGAAACATCTTTATGGAATCCGCCAAGTCCTGATCCTTCAGGAATTGCATACAATCCTTTAACCAATACTTTGATTATAAGCGATGGGGAAGTTGAGGAAATTTTTTCACTATTCAAAGGCAAAAATGTTTATGAATCATCCTTGTCAGGAAAACTTATTCGTACTTTAAGTACCACTAATTTTTCCAACGAGCCAACTGGTGTTGCTATCAGTCCAAATAACAATCACTACTTTTTTACCGATGATGATCAAAGAAGGGTTTACGAAGTTGATTTAGGAAAAGATGGTATATTTGGAACGTGGGATGATAGTAGACGTTATTTTAGTACTAGCGCTTTTGGAAATTATGATCCAGAAGGAATTGCTTATGGACAAAATAATCTTTACATTTTAGATGGATCAGGCGCCGAAGTTTACAAGGTAGAACCCGGATCAAATGGTATTTTTGATGGCGTGGCACCAACTGGAGACGACAAGGTAACGCATTTTGATACGCGAATTCTTGGACAAACTGATCCAGAAGGAATTGATTATAATAATGAATCAAATACGCTTTTTATCGTAAGTCATAACAATAATTCAAAAGTGCTTGAAGTAACTACATCAGGACAAAAAGTAAGAGAGATTGATATTGCATCGTTTAAATTGGTTGCTCCAGCAGGAATTGCTTATGCGCCATCAAGCAGCAATCCTTCAAACATGAGTCTTTATATTATTGATCGGGGAATAGATAATAATGACGACCCAAAAGAAAATGATGGCAAACTATTCGAAATTATTTTAAGTACTCCACAATCACCGCCACGAAATCCAAGCACACTTTCACTTGTCCCAATAGAGGATACGTACGTTAGAAGTTCTATGCCAGATAGAAATTTCGGCTTGACATCGACACTTCATGTTGATGGAAGTCCATTTGAGATTTCTTATTTGAAATTCGACCTCTCACATTTTTTTGATAAAAACATTATTTCCGCAATTTTAAGACTAAAGATTACCAACCCTTCAACTTCAACGCAATTTATCAAAGCAGTTGAAGAAAATTCATGGAGTGAAAACTCGTTAACATATTCTATTCGTCCCCAACTTTCACAAAATCTAAACTTAATTTCCGATAGTTTGTTTGGTACATGGAAAGAGGTTGATATAACACCGTATGTTTCATCCAAAAAAGGAAGCCTAATGTCAGTTGGTATTGACTCGACAGGATCAGATGGGCTTGATTTCTATTCCAAAGAAAGCTCAATAGATAAACCTCAATTAGTAATTCAATATAACTAACTTCTCCACACCAATCTTAAGTCTTGTGGTTCTTCAAAATTCATTTTTTTCAACTGTTCATCAAACTGGTTAATTCTGCTTCTCCCAAACTCAACAATATCATCTCCAAAATTTTGATCCAAGATTGATTGCCAGAAATTCCTAGCTGCGAGTGTTGCCATAATTTGCAATTCTCTTCTTTTTAGAGGACTTTGTATATCCGAAATAATAAGATCTAGCTTGTCTTTTTTATACTGATCTAAAATACTTACTATCCCACTAATGTCATTACCCTGCGCACCATCAAAAGTATTCTTGACATCAATTATTATAGTTTTAGAACCCAATTCCCTAAATAATCTGATTATACTCAAAATTTGACTTTCAGTAAAAAAAGCGTAATTAAGAAATGAGTATATTAATTGCTTCTCTGTTTCACTTTTTATTAGGTTTATTTCTTCTCGTCGCGCATTATTGATTGGACTTATAAATCTTCCTATATGTTCTTTTATTCCCATATAGCTTTATTGCAACATTTTAACAAAAATTGGTTTTAAATCTCAACTCAATTTTATTGTGATAAACTAAGGTTATGGAAGTATTGTTTTTTCTATCTCTATTAGTATCTGAAATTCTTGGAACAATGGCTGGATTTTTTGCTTATCAACCATATTTCTCCCCTTTACTCTTTTTTTTGTTAATTTCAAAACTGCACTGGCTATTGTGGCGTTTTTACATATTTTTGGAAATCTCGGACGTGTAAATTTATTTAAACATGGTTTGGGGGCTGAAGATTGATTCTTAATTTTGGAATTCCAAGTGTTGTCTTAGGTATTGTCGGCTTTTTATCATAGTGTATATTCCCAAAGAAGTATTTAAAGGAATATTAGAGGAATATTTTCTTATTGGTCTTAAATTCATCTCCGACTGGCTAATTTGCTATACTTTTCAATATGAAAGAAAAGCTGATTGCCTTAGTATTGTTTTCTGTAGGGTTTGCTTTTGTTGAGGCAGCGGTTGTCGTCTATCTTCGTGAGATTTTCAATAACTCTAATACTTATATACAAACTAGTTATAAAACTATTTTAAATTTAGGTATAATCGCATTCATTATCCCTGATATCCCAGTCCTTAATGATCCCAAAATTAATTTTACCGAACTTCAAAGAGAAGCAGCAACAATTGTTATGCTTGGCTCTCTCGCATTTATTTCAGCGCAAAGATGGAAACAAAGAATAGGTGCTTTCTTAATTGCTTTTGGGGTATGGGATATTTTTTATTATATTTTTTTGAAATACATAACCAATTGGCCAAAAACTATTTTTGATATTGATGTTTATTTTTTAATTCCAGTCACATGGGTCGGCCCAGTCATAACGCCGATTGTAATTTCTATATTAATAATAATTCTAGGTCTAAAATTATACAAACCAAACAAATCAATCTGAACTTTCTGTTGATTAAAATTTCTTGTTAAAAATGTTGGTTTGTAGATTTTGTAGATCTATCGAGGGAAGAAAGATATAAAATTTGGCTATTTATTTCTCGCTATATTTAACATCTTTTTTATAATTTCTCCCTGTGGCATCGGTAATTATGATTCCCTTCAATTTTCTTGGGTTGAACAAGTCGTTAGGTAAGGTATAAGAATGATTATCGCCCGGTACTAAGGTAAATCTTGGAATATCACCGGAAAAATCTTTTGTGACTTGGTAGTATTTCTTGGTGTCTGTACTTGTGAGGGTGAGAGTGGTAACGATAATACTTTTGCTACCTATGTTTGCAATATCAATACTCCAAAAAGTTTTACCATTTTCCATCTTTGTGAAGGTACCATCAAGACGTCTACCAAGAATCTCCTGTTCGAATCGGTAGGTTATTTTCAATTTACCTTTGTCATTCCAATACTTCCATAACTCGAAGGCTCCAAGCAATAATGCAAGAATAAAACCTGCCCATGCCGCATAATCAGTTGGAGAGCTTGGAGGTGTAGTAACTGTAACAATTATTGGCTGAATTGTAGGATCAGTAGTGGGAGTAATCGTTGCTGAAATTGAAGCTGATTGGTTCATGTTGCACAATTATATCACCAATTTTTCCGCCACGAAAAAAAGGGAATTCTAATCAGTAAAGTTGAAAAACGTTAACTTTGTAGATACAAATCTAATACGATATAATCACATGCTAGGGATTTATCTATGAAAAAGACTATTAAGAAAATAGATAAAATAACAGACGAAATAGCAACTAACGTATCTATCAAGCTTATAGGTAAATTAGGAAGCGCAGCAGCAGGTTTTATTGCAGCTGGGCCACCAGGAGTCGTAATAAGTATAGCTGTAGAATCAGCTATTGAAGATATAGCAAAGAGACTATTAAGTCTTAGAGAAGCATCTAGGATGGAAAAAGTAATAAAACAGGCTTCTAAAGTATATGATGAGTTATCTAAAAAGTCACCACTTAGAAAAGACTTTGATAAGGAAAAGTATGAAGAATTGTTCGAAGGATTACTTCTCAAAGCAAGAGAATCATACGAGGAGAAGAAGATTCCTTTACTGGGTAATTTATTTGCAACAACTCCTTTTACCAATACTCCAATCGAGAATATAAATCAAACATTAATTACAGCTGAACAGTTAAGCTATAGACAACTTTGTATACTTGCAGTAATTGGACAAAATGAGTGGAATGGAGCATTAAAATTAAGTGAGAGGCCGATAAAGGAAGAGTATAAAGATAAATTTAGTGAAAACACATGGGGTATTTATCATGATATATTTTTAATGGTAGCTCTGGGCATTGTAGTACAAATGTATAAGGATTCTCAGACAATAGACCCATTACTAGCCATTGGAAAAATTATTCCGAATAACCTCAAATTGCATTATCCAGGAAGATTACTTTTTAATGGAATGAGATTAGATACTATCGATAAAAGAGATACAAACCAAGTAATAAATATTTTAAGATAAATTATTGAAGAGATTCTTCGAGATAGGCATTCTGAATTAATGGTTTAACTAAATTAGATTTCCTATCGAACAAATAGACTGAGGGCTTAGTGTTAGTTCCATCATTATAATTAGCAGCTCTATCAAATATGGCCATATAATTCTCGTTAACCCAAATTAATGGACCAGGAGCACCTCTTCCTTTTGCTAGCTCCTTTGTTTCTTTGATAGTAGCCTTTTCCCCGTTTCTCTTATGAAGTTCAAACCTATCAGAGAACTTTACAAAAGCATACTCCTGATTAGGTGAAGTAGCTACAAATCCGTCTTCATTATGACAGCCACCACCTCCTGAATTTGTTAGTTCGAGAGGCTCACGACCATCTAAATAAGTAAGATGTTGAGAACAATAAGAAATAAATGCTTCATTAAAATACCATTGCAAACCGACCGAAAATTCACCGCCAGCTGCACCATGATAAACTTTAATTTCTTTATGGTGTACGCTTGGGTTGTCGGCATTTACCGCTAGCCAAATATCAATAATAGGTTTATTTTGCTCCTCAGGCGGTCTTTTGGTACTGATAAATAGAGCATATTTGCCATCTGGAGACCATCCTACAAAGTTTTGTATTTCTTCTTTATTGAACAAGAAGGTTTCTTTACTCTCTACTTTATTAACCAGGTAATATTTCTTACCTTTGTATCTTATTAATTTTAGGTCTTTATAGAGAGGGAAACCTCTTAAGCCATCATCACTTTCAGAATAACTTAATGTTTCTCGAGCTATTTCTTTGGAAGTTGAAGGATTATAAATGATAAACATTACCTTGCTTTCTTCTGGATTTATTCCTTCTCCGCTGCTAGCCTTAATTATTGAACTTGCGTCAAACTCTAAGTTATTGTCAGCATTCCAGGTAAGATAGTCAGTCTTATACTCAGTAGGTTTGTTCTTACCAGTTTCAAGTGAAACAATTCTTAATACTCCTCCAACACATCCACCATAACCTGGTTGTTCTCCTAATTGCTCAATATATGCAAGATACTTCCCATTAGGGGATAAGAATGGGAATACTAAATTATTACAAGCAGTTTGCGTAGTTTGCCTTGCAGGTTTAGCTACGAGTTTTTCTTGCCCATCCTCATATAGATAAATATTATTATCTCTTACAAATGGAATTTTGATTATTGCTGAAGGATTTAGTTTATCTATTGACTGTATTTCAGTTAGCGTAGTAGGTGGCAAAGAGGAAGTTGGCGAAAGGCTTGGAGTCGTTGATATTGTTTTCTGCTCTGGTTTACTTTGAATACCATTTTTCTGAGAAGATAGATAATATAAACTACCACTCCCTAAAATTAATATGATTACTGTAATTGTTATTAAGATTTTCTTACTTATCTTTTTAGGGGAGATTGAAGGAACTTGAGTTTGATCGCCTGCAGCTGGTGTTTGAACTTGCTGATTAGATGAAGATTCATCCATATGGCTTAATGATTTCAAATATCTGATATAAAATCAAGTGGAGATCTATTGATGATTGTCTATAAAAAATGGTATATTATAGATGCTTGAAAACGTTCGTATGGTCTCTGTTCTTGATAAGAAATAGAGCCAACTTCGAAAAATCAGAGCTTTAGCCAGTCACTTAACAATAATGCTATCTTTACCAGGTCTAGACAACCGGGTTTTTTGCTGAGTTTGAGCTTGACAGAAAAGGAGAAATTATGATATAAATAATATAAATCAGAGCTGAAAACTGTCCGTTACGGCATGCGGTCTGACTTATATCAGATCTAGGCTCCTCCACCCCTTTGTGGGTGGTTTTTTTTATGGCTATACTTCAACAATAGTTCTATTTTTCAAAGCGTTCTCAAACAGTTTCTTAATTTCTTTTGTTTCGTTTCCAATTTCATAAACAGCATCACGTACAAAACCAACTAATGCATCAGCGAGCCTAGTCAAGGCATTATTTTCATCTTTATTAATATTTGTTACATATAATTAATTTGAGTAGAGTCAGCAAGTATTGAATCTCCGCTATATAAACTGCTACAATAAATCTTTATGCCCGATAGAAAACTTTTGATTTTACTTCTTGTGGTTTTTATTGATTTACTGGGATTTGGGATAATTATCCCAATTTTGCCACTTCTTATTGAGAGAGTTGGAGGCAATGTATTCTTGGTAGGAGTTGTCATTGCTCTTTTTTCTCTTTTTCAGTTTCTCTTTTCTCCAATATTGGGAAGACTTTCAGACAAATATGGTCGAAAACCCATCTTAATAATTAGCTCTTTTATAAATTCTATATCATATTTTTTAATTTTTTTCTCTCAATCGCTTTTAATTATTCTTATAGCAAGAATAATTGCAGGAATAGGAAGTGCAAGCTTGTCAGTTGCGCAAGCATACATCGCAGACAGCACATCAACTCATGAAAGAACAAAAAAAATGGGACTTTTGGGAGCCTCATTCAGTCTTGGATTTATAATTGGGCCCTTCTTGGGAGGCATTACGTCAGAGAAATTCGGTATTGGTGCTCCATTTTTAATTCCATCCGTACTTTCTTTAATAAATACACTTTTAATTTTTATAATTCTACCAGAATCAAATAAACTTCTCAAAAAAAATATAAAAATTGAACTTTTCAACCTAAAAGTAGCACGAGAAGTCATGCGGCCTAAAAACATGTCTTTTTTGCTAATTTTATTTTTTCTTATTAATTTTGTATTGGCCCTAATAATTGGAGTATTCCCAATATTTTCGCAAATGAGATTTTCCTGGAGTGAATCACAAAATGGATATTATTTTGCTCTGATTGGGCTTGGATCTTTTATAACTCAGGCATATTTAATTAATCTATTATTGAAAAAAATAAATGAGGTAACTATGGTAAAAATAGGACTAGTAATTTTTGGTATAGCAGTAGTCTTAATAGGTCTTGCTCCTTTTGACTGGCTGGTTCTTATTGCTGGACCATTTACATCGATAGGTTTTAGTCTTCTTAACGTTAACACCCAATCTCTTATATCTTTGGAATCAGACGCTGATGAACAAGGAATAGTTTTGGGTGTAGCGCAATCTTTTGCATCATTAGCGCGTGTATTTGGGCCACTATCTGGCGGTGCAATTGCTTCTTTAAATGCAGGATTACCTTATATTGCGTCTGGCATTTTAACTCTTTTAATCCTAATATATAGCAAAAATTACCTCAAGTTATTCATAAAGAAAGAAAAGATTCAATATATACGGTAGAAAGATTAAGACGCCAACAATCACTGATCCAATCGATGCTACCAATACCATTCCCGCTGCGACATCTTTAGCTATCTTTGCTTCTTTTCTATGTTCATTTGTAATTAGATTCACCATTTCCTCAAGCGCAGTATTTATCATTTCAGACGATATAACAAGGACAATCATTACTACCACAAGTCCCATTTCAAAGTGATTTATGCCAAAAATTACACCTAAATAAGTAACTAATAAGCCTATTGCTAAATGTATTCTTAAATTACGATTCTCCTTAAAAGCGTGCATTATACCCTCAAATGCATATCCGAAAGAATTCATTAAATTGTTGTTATACACATTCATATTTCAATTATAAATCAATCCAAGAAGAAAATATTTACTAATAGTATATATAATAATAGCTAGAAAAACTCCCAGAAGACATCCAACCACAGTTTCAGAAAAGGTATGCTCTTTACTTTTAATTCTTGCCCACGCAAGTAATGGAATTAAAAACAATAATAATAAGTAATATCCCCCATAAAGGATACTAACAAATAGCAAAAAAGTCGTCATGGTGGCTAAATGAATACTTGCTTTTATGAAGTGGTTTACGATACCAACTACAATAAGCCCTACAACAACACCTAAAACAGCAATAAGAAGAACTTTCGGTCCATTAAATAAATAAAGGAATAAAACATAGATATAGATTGCAAATGATGTAAAAAGAAAAAGAATAGGTCTTTGTTCTTTTTTAGAAACATCAAAATTAGTAAAGATCTTAAATCTCACTCCAATTAATATAAAAAAGGCAACAGCTAATATAAATAGATAAGAAATTATAGTCCATTGCACTGCATATATTTGATCTTTGCTAACCCTTTCAACCAAAATATATGGAACTGGAAGCAATATAAACAAAGGACTAAGTATAAAAGAAATTATTTTTGCAAGATTTGTCATAATGCCATGGCCTTTTTAATTCTATCCAATACTTTTTCTTTGCCTAATATTTCCATTGATTCATTTAGTGGTGGTGTGATTTTCTTACCAGTAATTGCAACTCTAAGAATCATAAAAAATTCACTATTCTTAATTTTAAGATTTGAGGCCAACTTTTGCATCTGCTCTCCTATTGTAGACCCTTCCCAAACTTTTAAGCCTTCTAAAATCTCCAAAATTCGCTGAAGAATTTCCTTTTTTGAGGACAGATCGATTTCATACTTTTGGGGATCTTTAAAGAAAAATTCACATAACAATAGATATTCCGACAATTTCTTTATCCTACTCTGAACAAAGGGAATAGTTTTATCAATTGTTTCTTTTGAATATCTCTTGTCTAAAAATTCATAAACTAAATCTTTAATTTTTGATATTTGATATTGTCTTATATATTCCCCATTCATCCAATCTAATTTTTTAATATCAAAAGTAGGACTTGAAGTATTTACTTTCGAAAGGTCAAAAAGATTAATAATTTCAGAGATAGGCATTATCTCTTTATCACTTCCTGGGCTCCACCCTAACAAGGCCATATAATTAACAAGGGCCTCTTTTAGGTAGCCTTCTTTTCGAAAATCAAGTACTGATTTGGCTCCATTTCTTTTAGAAAGCTTGGTTCTATCAGCACCTAAAATTACAGGTAAATGAGCAAAAATCGGAGGATTCCACCTAAATGCTTTATAAAGTAGAAGATGTTTGGGGGTAGATGATATCCATTCGTCTCCCCGAATAACATGAGTAATGTTCATTTCATGGTCATCGACTACGCTAGCCAAATGATATGTTGGATAACCATCTGATTTCAAAATTATAAAATCCTCAATTTCTTCTGTTTTAAATGAAATTTTTTTATTTCCAATCGCATCAACCCATTCGATATGATCGATATTTTTTGGAACCATAAAACGAACAGCTCCTTCATCTGACTTTGCAAATTTATGCTCAAGCAAAAATTGTGTAAACTTTTTATAAAGAGCAAGTCTTTCAGACTGTATATATATATCATCGGGAGTAAGGTTTAGCCAATTCAATATTTCTATAATTGCTTCTTTTGCACCCTCAACAATCCTTTGTTGATCTGTATCTTCAATACGCAAAATAAATTTACCTTTATTATGCTTGGCAAACAAGAAATTAAAAAGTGCTGTACGGAGATC
>CAYJRY010000024.1:0-18317 GCA_964372855.1 uncultured Gammaproteobacteria bacterium
CCGATCTCAGAGGTATTACTTTCTCCAATCGCGCGATACAATATATGCACTTTCCCATCTTCATAAATTGTGGCAGCATTAAAGGTAGCTTTAGACTCCCAAGGATGTATACTTACAGGACTAACTATGGGATTGTTGCGAACTCTTTTAAGAACCGGAGATAGTATGTTGTTAAGTCCTAAATATTTCTCAAAGTCCGTCAGCTTGATAACAAAAACCCCTTTTCTTTCAATACCAAAATAAATAAGTAAGTCGTTTTTAAATTTAATTGATCCGATTGGGTAAATCGTTTTAGATTTAAGCGATATTGACTGATCCCAAACTGGGATAGCCAGTCTGTATATTAGTTTTTTAGGATCAGTTTTATCAAAAAGTGCTACTCCAACTGCATAACTTTCTCCTTCGCGATTTGGTGTTTTAACATAATAAATTAACAATATACCTTGTTTTGTTAAGAAAATATCTCCTACCTCAAGTGGCATATTGTCAAAATATTTATTTCTTGGTTTCAGAACTGGATTAGCTTCTATCTCGCATCTTTTTAGATTTTTTGAAAAGCCAACTTTTATATCCTCATCTCCAAAGTACATGACATATTTGCCTTTAAATTTAATTTCTGAAGCAACAGAAGCGGATTCTAGAATATCGGAAAGACTGCCAATATTTTCAAAAAGTATCAAATCTTTTGATTTTGCAATTGAAATACTCTTTTGTTTTGTATACTGCTTTTTATAAAGCAAAATATAGTCATCCTCAACTTTGGAGATTCTAAGGGTATTAACTTTGAAATCTTTTTTAATTCCTTTTTTGTCAAAAAATATTGGATTTTTATAAAATCTGTCAAATTTTATACCGTCTGCGCTTGTTGCTATTATTAGTGGTGTTTTCTGCGAAGGAATCCGGAGAAAGAGAAAAATATTATTGTTTATAAGTGAAACCCCAATTGCGCGAGGCAATAGGTCTTGGGCAGTAATTTTCCCCATTGTAAATAAATCCTCTTCTTTAAATAGAATATATTAATTTTATGTTTAGGGCAAGAGGGTTTTTTAGTAACCAGTGAAGTCTTCTGATCGTATATTATCCATATTTATTCCAGCCTTTTCTAACATTTTAAGTATTCCTGAAACCATATTTGGCGGGCCTGCAACATAATAAATTGATTTTTCTAAATCGTTTATGTATCTTGCAAGCATTTCTTTATTAATATAACCAGTCTCGCCTTTCCAATCTTTCAAATAATCGGCTTGAGTCATTGTTGGGATAAATTTGAAATTTGGATTTTTACTTTCAAGAGCTTTAAGTTGATCTAAGTGCGGCGCATCTTCCAAGGTTCTATTGGAGTAAAAAAGGTAAATTTTATGAGGATATTTATCTTTTGCCGCTTGCACACATATACTTCGAAATGGAGTAATACCAATCCCTCCTGACAAAAATACTGCGGGTATTTGAGAATTGCTATGAAGAGTAAATGATCCAAAAGGTCCCTTAATCTCAACCTCTGATCCTGTTAATAATTCTTTCAATGTATTTTTAAAGGCAGTGTTTCTCATCCTGGTTTCAATAACTATTTCTTTTTCGTATGGCGCGCTTGCGATTGAGAAAAACCTTTTATTTCCTTCATCATCTGTATATTTAGGATTGATTAAAGTCATATTTAAATATTGTCCGGGCTTAAATTGGATGTTTTGAGGTTTTGTGAAGTAAAATGCTATTGTATTTCTTGCAATATTTTCTTTTTTGACCAACTTTACTTTGTAAACGTTCATTTACCAAATTGTTCTTCTAAAATTGAATATGTATTTTTCTTGGCTTCATTTATATCTTGTCCCCAAGCCAGAGATGCTTTTGTAAACATATCTATTAAGTGAGGATCTTTTAAGGCATTTTTATCATTTTCAATCAACTCTTTTTTGAGTAATTCATAGACTTCTCTTTTTGTATCACTTAGAGATTTTTTCCAACTTCTAGAAAGATTCTCAAAAGTTTGCTCGGTAATATTCTCCGAGCTTCCCATGTCATCTTGTATATTATGACAGCCACAGTTATAACACATGTTTTTATTATATCACTTCTTTCGGGTTGAAATCTAACGAAACTGAATTAATACAAAATCTTTTACCAGTTTTCGTCGGTCCATCATCAAAAACATGCCCTAAATGACTTCCACAGTTTTTGCATAAAACTTCAGTTCTTTGCATGCCAAAGCTACTATCTTTATGAAACTCAACATTCCCCTCCAAGCTCCTATCAAAACTCGGCCATCCACAATCACTATCAAACTTTGTATCTGATGAGAAAAGTGGTTGTCCACAGGCAGCGCACATATACACTCCCTTTTCAAAATTTTTGTAAAACTTCCCAGTAAAAGGTGCTTCAGTTCCTTTTTCCCGCAAAACTTTATATTGCTCTGGAGTCAACCTTTTCCTCCACTCCTCCTCTGTAATTTTCCTAAAATCTTTATTCATATACTTATTATATCAATGTCTGATATATCGATATATGCTTCAACAAATACCAATTAACTTTTTGCTATCTTCACCTCAATCAATTGATCAGCGCCAACCTTATTCGTCCACCTTCGAGGTGGACTAGCTTGGCACCTCTCCTTAAAATTCTTCCTCAAAATGCTTTCTGTAAAATCCCATACTCTCAAGCACTGCTGTATCCCAACCTACTGTCATTAGATTGTGATCGGAGTTGGGATATACAAAGTATTCTATCTTTTTCTCCAAACCTTCCAAATCCTCAACAAATTGATCAGACCATTTTTTGGGCACTTCATCATCTTCAATTCCTTGATGGATCTGAAGTGGGGCTTGGATCCAAGAGTAAAAATTTGAAGGAGAATACTTTTCTACGTCATAAATACTCTCAAAATTAGAAAGTATTCTTCGAAGCGCTTTACCTTTATCTTCAAACTCATCCGTATAAAATAAAATAGAATAGGGAAAAGGTTTAGAAACAGGCGCCCAGAGAACTGTTGGATAACTTGCGCCGCTTATAGCAAGAGTTGAAAGCGCAATTTGTCCCCCATTACTATGTCCCCATATTCCAACTTTTGATGGATCAGCAACAATTTTCCCTGAGTAACTTGCGGTTAGTCCCGCGTTTAAGCTTTGCAAAGAAGAAAATAGACTTAGTGCTGTAGTATAGGTCTGAAATCTTTCTTCCATCGCATCATAAGAGGGATTTTCTGATTCTCCAAATCCCAAAAAATCAGGAGCTATGGTTATAAATCCATTTCTTGCAAAATACCTCCCTACCCTTTTTGTACCTACTCCAGTCTCATAATTTTCCTTTGGAACAAATCCGCGAAACATTACTACAATAGGATATACTCCGTCACTTTTAGGTATATTCAGCATACCACTTACTCTACTTTTTTTACCATTGAGGTTATTCACATCGAAATAAAAAATTTGCGATATTAAATTTTCAGTTTCATCTATTTTTCTTCCTAAAATTATTGGATTTGAGGTAAATCTTATTTTTCTTAAATTATCAAATGTATACTTATCTAACGGCCGTTCAACAACATTAACTCTCTTTTCTTCGAAAGGATCTTCTGTGGGCCTCGTAACAAGAAACGCAATACTTGCTCCAATACCTAAAGCAATTAAACCGGAAACAAAAAATATTAATATATTTTTCATTTAAGAGGGGTCAAAAAGGTATTTTATTCCGCAGTCTTACTTCCTATAATTACAACAACATCTGTTTGTGAATCCTCATCTAGTTCTTGGACTTTTGCAACTACATATGACTTCTCAAGAAATTCTTTTAACTTCTCAAGATATTCTTTATCAACTTCCTTCTTTGCTTGAATAACTGTATCTTCATAGGTAGATGCGTCTGCGTTGCCAATTGATGGGACATCAAATCCTTCGCTTTCCAAACTACTCTTTAGACCTGATGCAGCGCCAGCTGTTTCACTGCCATTTAATACATTGATTGTGAATTTTGTTAAATCAATCGCCTCTGGTGTGGGTGTCTTAGGCGCAGGTGAGATATTTTTTATTGTTACTTTTTCTTTTTCAACATTTTTGGTTGTAAAACTTTGCCGATATAAATATAGACCAGTAATAACAGCAATTGCTAGCAAAACTATAAAAATAATTGGTAAAAGGAAGTGTTTTTTTGTAACCGTAACTTGGGATGGAGGATTATTTATTTTATCGTCAGAATTCGTTGTATTGATATCAGTTTTTGTCTGATCGAGTGTGGCTGATGATTCTGTGCCCATTTTTATCTCTGCATTATCAATGCTCGTCTCCACAGTTTGTGCCTCTGAGGTTTGCGGTTGTGAATTATCAAATGTTAATGGTGACGTCTGAATAGATGGCTGCTGAGGTGGTGTAGCCTGGTTTGAGGGCTGAGTTGATGTTGATGAGGTATCTGTGGCTGGAGTGTTAGCTGAGATTGTATTATCTTCAGGTTTAAATGGAGAAGACGTTGATGATGGTGTCGAGCCTTGAGATGGTGGAATCGATTGCGCAAGTGGATTTGACTGAGCTTGCTGAACCGGTTGAGCTGGAGTATCTGGAATAACTGTTTCTTGTTCGCTTTGGATGCTACTTTCTGAAGCTGGAACTTCTTTTTTATGAACTACTCTTCTTCTAGTTGTTCTTTTAAAATGTGTTTTGTGTTTGGCAGGCATTTTAAAATCCTTTACTATTTAATAGTAGTACTAAAAATCCATTATGTCAATAACAATTTTACTATTTGATTTTGATAAATAAACTTGCTATTTTAGAATAAATGATAAAAGAAGTTTCAATTGCCTATCCTCCAGAGGTAACTCATTCAGTCAAAACAATTGTAAGTGCTGAAAATGCCCTAGAACAAGCAAGAAAAGATAGGGCAAAGGGAATATTCAATCCAAGTGTTTTTAATGAAGATTCAGGAATGTGTTTAATTATTGATCGTCAAACGGAAAAATATGTGAAAGCAATTGTATTCGGTGAAGTAATTGAGCTTAGAAATGCTGGATATGGAGATGTAGCTCACGACGTTCTTCAGAATTTAAAAAACAATCATAAATCTTCTACGTAATATCTAATCTCTTCTTTTTTGGGATCGAGTAAATTAAATAAATATGTTATATCTTCATCAGAGTGTCTTATACAACCGGAACTTCCGGGATCATCCTGAGATAATTTTGTAGGATTTCCCCCCACCCCATGAAGGCCAAAATATCCCGGTATATTCCAATTACATTGCCCATTGCATTCTAAATATGGAGTTGGCCCAAAAGGCACATCTTCTGAAACTGGTATATCAAGAGTCAGAAAATATGGTGCAGTTTCTGGATTATAATTTGATTTCTCCTCATCAGTTATAATCCAATATTTCCTTCCTAGAAGCGCCGGAAGCGGGGTCGGAGTCTGATTTGGTATTCCTGTTTTAACCTTAAAAGTCTTTATAAGTTTGCTCTCATTTTCTTTCCCCGGCGTGCCCAAAAACAAATATTCATTATTTGATTTTCTATGAAGAAGTAGCCAATAAGAAGGTTTAATTTCGGATAAAATCTGTGACGATAAAACACTTTTTGGATTACTTGATTGTAAGTTCCAAATAAAACTAAATACCCCGAGCATTATAATTAAAAGAAGTAGAATCAATATTTTCCGCATAGTGATAACTAACTTTAATAACTCTAGCTATTTTACCAATCTTTCTCAACAAATCAACACTAATATTAATACCTGCCTTTTTGTTTATAACGCGTTATTACATGTTAGAACGTGTTATAACGTCCACTGCTATAACATCTTGAGGTAATCACCCTAGGTGTCCTATCTAGCCCACATCCCATTGGAAAAAAATACAGAGTGGATTTGATAAAATACGACGCATGACAAAATTTTTCAAGATTCTCATTATATCTCATGTTGTGATTCTAATTGCTATGACTGGAATTTATATTGCCTTAAAACATAAAAGCCAAACAACATTCACATCTGTACCGCATATACAAAAGATTTTCCCTTCTCCCACACCTAAACCTGTTCTTCAAGCTCCTCCTTCAAGCAAAATCTTGGAAAATAATTATCATATTTTTCAAACGTTTAACAACTGTGGTCCGGCTGCTTTATCAATGGCGTTTTCTTACTATGGTATTACTAAATCCCAGCTAGAACTGGGAAATGAATTAAGACCCTTTCAAGTTCCAAATGGCGACAATGATGACAAATCAGTGACACTTGAAGAAATGGCAGAAAAATCAAAAGAATACGGCTTTATTCCATACCATAGACCAAATGGAGATATTGAACTAATCAAACATTTTATAACTTATGACATTCCAATTATCGCTCGTACTTGGACAAAAGTAGAAGAAGATATCGGGCACTATCGCATTATAAAAGGCTATGATGAAACTTCAAAGCAAATAATTCAGGACGATTCACTTCAAGGAAAAAATCTGAGGTATTCTTATGATGAATTTAATGCTCTCTGGAGGAAGTTTAACTTTGAATATTTAGTACTTGTGCCAAAAGACAAAATCGAAACAGCCAAGGCAATTTTGGAAGATGATGTTGATGAAGAAACTGCATGGAAAAAAGCTGTCCTAAGCTCTGAAAGTGAGCTCAAAAAAAATCCTAATGATATTTACTCTAGATTCAATCTTTCAGTGGCTCTGTATAACATCGAAGAATTCCAAAAATCTGTTGAGGAGTTTGAAAAAGTTGAAAATTCACTCCCTTTCCGAACTCTTTGGTATCAAATCGAACCAATTCTTTCCTATTATGAATTAGGCAATTATGATCGAGTCTTTGAAATAACAAATCGTATATTAAATAATCACAACCGCGCGTTCTCAGAACTTTACATCTTAAGAGGGAAAATTTATCAAAAACAAGTCAATTTAGAAGCCGCCCGCTTGGAATTCCAAAAAGCTGTTTTTTATAACTCCAATTTCAAATCCGCCCAAGAAGTACAAGACTTATTATCTAACTAATTTCTCTTTCTCCCTTAATTGTTTTGAATACAATAGATAAGGAATTATGGATATTGAATTTACTATTGCTGAGAGGATAAATAGAACTCGAAATCCATATTGTCCTGCGATAAATCCACCTAATGCCGCAGCCAAAGCAATTGACATAAAAGCCGAAGCATCAGCAATTCCCCATTCCACACTTGCCTTATCTTTATCCAAATGTGTTGAAAAAAGAGTATTTTTTGCAGGAGACAAAACTCCAAATCCTACTCCCGCGACAGCATAGAAGAAAAAAAACATAGGAATTGTATTTGTATTAATAAATCCAATATAGCTAACACTTATAAGCATAATTCCAAAAATCGCCATCCTTAGCATTTGAATATCGGGTCGTTTTGACAAATATTTTCCAATAATAAGCTCAAAAATAACTCTAAATACCAAATGGATACTATATCCAGAAGCAGCAAGTTCTATTTTTCCGCCAATAATATTATTAAGAGCAAATATTGCAAAAATGGGAATTATAAAGTTCCACGCCGACCATAAAAAACACTCAGAGATAATAAATGCTTTGACAAGTGGATTTATATGAAAATGAGATGGTCTTCTCCCAATAAAAAATTCCCTAAGCATATATTAATAGTGTATAATAAAATAAGAAATGTCAATAAGAAACAAGACACTAACTATAATTGGGGTTTTGGTGATATTTGGTCTAGTTTATATAACCTTTTTCCAAAAAAGCCCATCTATTCCATTTGGTACAAATGATAATTCCCAAACTGTCACTGAAACAAGACAGCCAAATGATTCTATAAATTCATCTGCTGAAAGAATATCCACAATAGCTACAAATCTAGAAGTGCCGTGGGCTTTGGTATTTTTGCCTAATGACTCATTGCTAGTAACAGAACGTCCTGGTAATGTAAGGCTTGTTTTTAAAGATAATCTAAATGCAGAACCTATTGTCGTTACCCAAATATTTGATGTAAAACAAATCGGCGAAGGAGGGCTTCATGGTATCGAAATTCATCCTGATTTTGAAAGTAATAATTATGTTTACTTGTATCACACTTATGGAAATAATGGTAGTCAAACTCTCAATCAAGTAGTAAGATATAAATTTGAAAATAATGCCTTCTCTGACAAAACTGTAATTTTAGATAATATTCCAGGCGCGCCAAATCATGATGGAGGAAGAATAAAATTTGGACCTGATGGTTTTTTATATATCACAACAGGCGATGCGCAAAGTCCAAATCTTTCCCAAAATATCAATTCATTAGCTGGAAAAATCTTGCGAATAACACCAGATGGAAAACCCGCACCTGGAAATCCCTTTAATAATCATGTCTACTCATATGGACACAGAAATGGTCAAGGACTTACGTGGGATTCAAACGGCAAATTATGGGCGACAGAACATGGAAGATCAGGTATTGCCTCAGGATTCGATGAGATAAACCTAATTGAAATTAGAAAAAATTATGGTTGGCCGGAAATTCAAGGGGATGAGACACGCTTGAACATGGTTACGCCAAAAAAACATTCAGGACCAAATACAACTTGGGCTCCATCAGGCGCAGCCTTCTACAAAAATTCAATATTTTTCGCTGGATTAAGAGGAGTAACGCTTTATGAAGCGGTTATTGAAAATGATGAAGTAGTAGAAATTAAAGAACATTTCAAAGGAGAACTCGGAAGGCTTAGGGAAGTTGTTTTAGGCCCAGACAACATGCTTTATATTACGACATCAAATCGCGACGGAAGGGGCAATCCAAAAACAGACGATGACAAAATAATCCGAGTTAACCCCGAGAAACTCTAAATCAATGAAAAGAACATATATCTTTATAACAATTGGTTTTTTAATAGCAGGTATTTTATTGTTGATCAAATTACCTTCACTAAACCAACAATCTAATCAAGCGCAAGTTTCAGTTTCCAAATCTCCCTCTCCATCAACAGATACTCCAAAAAATGTGGACTATAAAGCAAGATTTGTGATTTATACAAATGGAATAAAGCGTGTATTTACAAATCCTATGTATCACAACCTTTCCTCAGATGTATATATCGAAGCCTCCGATCCCTCAATTGTTCATGTTAAAAAAAAGAACATAACTTGGATTGATTTTTTCCTGACTCTCCCTATGAAGCTTGACAAAGATTGCATTATAACTGGGACTAAAGAAACTTTTTGCACTACACCTAATTCAACACTAAAATTTTATTTAAATGGAGTAAAAACAGATGATTTGTTGTTTGAAGAAATTAAAGACAACGATCTTGTATTAATAAGCTATGGTTCTGAAAACGAGTCCCAAATAAATTCCCAACTTAACTCCCTTGTTAAATAATCTACATTACAGAAACTACAATATTTTTAGTCTATAATTATATTATGTATGCTTTGATCGCTAAAGAAATTCTATTTGAACTTCATGAAACTTTTAAAAAACCATTGATTTTAATGGGCGGTCTAGTTGTTATATTAATTCTACTTTCACCTCTTTTTATATATATATTTTTTGCTAAGGATCTAGCTTCAAAAGAATCAATTATAAACTCCAACAACAGAGGCGTAATACTCCTAGACAGAAATGAAGTCCCGTATTTTAATTTTTATGAAGCAAAACAAAAAAAAGTAGTCTCACTTTCTGAAATCCCAGATGTCATGGAAAAAGCAGTTATCGCAACTGAGGATAAAGACTTTTATAAACACAAAGGATTCTCAATAAGAGCAATCTTTAGAGCGATGTTTGACAATATTTTGGGACGGGATTTCAAATACGGTGCCTCAACTATAACTCAACAATTAGTAAAAAATACCCTTTTGACACCAAAAAAAAGCGTATTTAGAAAATATCAGGAGATTGTTTTGGCTTTTGAAATTGAAAGACTATATAACAAACAAGAAATACTAGAAATGTATTTGAATTCTATTTATTTTGGCGAAGGCGCAACAGGAGTTGGAACGGGTGCAATGGCATATTTTGGCAAAGATGTTTCACAGCTTACACTTGCGCAGGCTTCGCTTCTCGCGGCAATTTTACCAGCACCATCACGACTATCACCAATAAATGGCGATAAGGAAACGGCATTTAGGCTCCAAGAAAATGTATTAAAAAAAATGCAAAATCAAGGTTTTATAAGTAAAGAGGAATTAAATTTAGCTTTGAAGGAAAAAATAGTGTTTTCGCCGCAGAAAGAAATTATAAATGCAAAAGCACCTCATTTTGCATTAATGGTAAAAGAAGAATTCCTAAGTAAATACTCACAGGATGAACTTGAAACTTCTGGATTTAAAGTCAAAACTACACTTGACTTATCTTTTCAGGATTTTGCCGAACAAACAGTTGCAACACAAGTCCAAAGACTTTCTCCAAACAGAGTAACTAATGGCGCGCTTATTGCTCTGGATGCAAAAACATCTGAAATTTTAGCTCTTGTTGGAAGCAAAGATTGGTTCAATGAGAAATATGGTAAAGTAAACGTAGTTATCTCAGATAGACAAGTTGGATCAGCTTTCAAACCAGTTATTTATGCAAAAGCATTTGAGGATAGAATTATTACACCAGCCACAATCTTAAAAGATGAGCCTAGAACATTTCAAGGTAATTATAAACCTAAAAATTATGATGGAAAATTCCGAGGAGATATGCTTCCCCGACGCGCGCTTGCTAATTCAATAAATATTCCAGCAATTGAAGTTATGGAAAAAGTTGGTGTTATAAACGCACTGAATTTTGCCAAAACTCTGGGAATAAATTCTTTCACCGATCCTTCAAATTATGGCCTATCACTTATTTTAGGAGCTGGTGAGGTGAAGCTTTTGGAATTAACAAATGCGTACGCAGTATTTGCAAATGGCGGGCTCCTTAACAAGCCTACGACAATTTTGGAAATAAGAAATAAAATTGAAGAACCAATTTATACTTATAATCCTTCTTCCCAAAAAGTACTGAGTGAAGAAGTAGCATTTATAATTTCATCAATTCTTTCTGATGACAAGACAAGACGAGAAGTTTTTGGTAACTCTTTGACAATCTCACATCCCGCTGCTGTAAAAACTGGAACGACAGAAGATTATAAAGATTCTCTAACAATAGGATATACTCCTTCTTTTGTTGTAGGAGTTTGGGTGGGAAATAATGACGCAACACCCATGGATAGAGTAGCAGGATCTTTAGGTGCAGCGCCAATCTGGAGGCAAGTTATGACAAAGTTTCTTGTGAATAAACCAATTGAAAAATTTATTCCTCCATTTGGGATTGAAGAAGTCTCGATTTGCAAAAATAATGGTCTCCTAGCAAAAGTCGCGACAGGTTCTGCTTATATCGAATATTTCATTCAAGGAACTGCCCCTTCAAAGACGTGTACTGAAATTGAACCCACAATTACTCCAGAAGCCAACCACCCAACTCCGCAAATTTCCGAAACACCAACTTCTCCCCCTTCGGAAACATCTACTCCCTCTCAAACTCCGACTTCGATACCCTCAAATGGAGATGAAGCAACAGCTGAGGAATCATCAACTATTATCATTACCCTCCCAGTCCCCTAATCTTTAAATTCTCTCAACTTCAACTCCTTTTTTCGTATCTCTAATAAGGTATCCTAATTTTTTAATCCTATTTCTCAAATGGTCTGCTTTTGTGAAGCTTTTTTTGCGCCTATATTCTTCTCTTTCCTCGATAAGTTTTTTAATCTCAGGTGGAACTACTACTTTTATGCGCTTTGATTTCTCTTTTGCATGCGAAAGATTCAATCCCAAAACTTCATCCATCCTAAAAACAGTTTCTGCTTTTGCGCTATTTGGATAATCCGATCTAACAACTTCCCAAAGAATAGATAGCGCTTTTGGCATATTTAAATCATCATTTATAGCTTGCAAAAATCTTTCTTCATATTCGCTACATCCAATTTTGGGCTTACCATATCTTGCTACTTCTTCAAGTAAACGCTTGTATGCAATCTGCGCTGCCTCTAGCGCGCCAAATGTAAAATTCATTTCTTGTCTATAATGAGTCTGCAAATATAAATATCTTAGCGCTAAAGGATCAAATCCTTTTTGTACAACTTCCTGTACAGTATAAATATTGCCAATACTTTTACTCATCTTACTTCCCTCAAAATGCAAAAAATTATGATGCACCCAAAATTTAACAAATTGTTTACCAGTTGCTGCCTCAGCTTGAGCTATCTCATTTGTATGATGAATTGGAATATGATCAATTCCGCCTGTGTGTATATCGAAAGTCTCAGCATTAAGTCCTTTAATGGCCATAGTCGAACACTCAATATGCCAGCCAGGAAACCCAACTCCCCAAGGACTCTCCCACTCCATTTGCCTTTTAGGCAATCCTGAACTTGTCGAAGGACTAAATTTCCACAGCGCAAAATCAGTTGGATGTTTTTTCCCTACAACTGATTCAACTCTTGCTCCAGCTTTTAAATCCTCTGTTTTCTGACGGGAAAGTTTGTTGTAATTTGGAAATTTTGATGTATCAAAATAAATTCCGTCTTCTATTTTGTAGGTAAATTCTTTTTTCTCAAGCTCTTTAATAAAAACTATTTGTTCTTTTATGTAATCTGTTGCGTGCATTACTTTATTGGGACGGCGAATATTTAGAAGATCAATTGATTCAAAAAACTGCTTTTCAAATTTTTTAGCAATATCCCAGACACTAAGTCCAAATTTGCGAGCACCTTTCTCCATCTTATCCTCACCAGTGTCAGCATCAGATACCAAATGTCCAACGTCTGTAATATTCATAACATGTCGGACTTTGTAATTGTTATATCCCAAAACTCGGATCAAGAAATCATCTCCAACATATCGGCGCATGTGCCCAATATGTTGATAGTCATAAACTGTCGGCCCACATGAATACATTTTTACAATCGGAGGATTTAGCGGTTTAAATTCTTCAACTTTGCGAGTAAGAGTATTATAAAATTTCAACATATTACCCTGCGACTCCTCTAAACATTTCTGCTTTGTTGCGTTCTCTGACTACTGCAAGTGGTGGCGGTTTTTTAGCTTCTTTTTCTTGAAGCTCTGCCAATTCTTGTTTTTTCTCTTTCTCAACTTTTTCAGCCGGACGCTCTTCTTCTTGTTTTTTGGGAGGATTAAAAGTAGGATCATAATAAGTTTGTTTATGCTGTTGCAATAATTGATTACGAACTGCAATAAGCTTTTTCTGCTCTTCAGGAGTTTTATCAGCAATTTGTTTTTCAAATTCAGAAGTCCCCTTGTCTTTCGCAACTGCTTCATATTTATTTGCGTTAAGGTTATTAATACTTTTCTCTGAAGAATCAGAAGAACCATATAGATGTTTTAAATACTCTTTTCTTTCCTCATCTGATTTGAAGTATTGATCATTTTTATTTTTCTCTGATGGTTTCTCCTCTTTTTTCTCACCAATTATTTGTTTCCCTGCTTCTTTTACAACCTCTTCAGATATTTTTGCAACCTCTAGTCCAACTTTTTTTGCTGCTTGACCGACTGCTTGTCCTATCTGCCCAACCGCTGCCCCCATTAAATTATTATCATTCATACCTTAAGAAAACTTTTTTATTTCTAATTTTATTTTATTTGATTTTACCTCAATCCCCCAAACAACTCTATATTCACAATACTTAAATAATATATTATTTAAGTTAAATACATTAAAAAGCTTTTCTGCGTACTCTCTTATTTTTTTTCATACTCTTTTCTTTGATTTGTCCAAGGGCTGCCTTTCGAACTTGGAATTTTAGACAATATATCCTCAACCTTCTCCCAAAACGCATCCATTTTCTCATTTAATGCTATTTTCTCAACAGCTTTTTTATAACCTTTACCAGAATACTTAAGTAATAAACTAACATTTGCAATTGTCGGAGGCGTAACTCTTAAGATTTGTTTAATTGCTTCATAGTTGTATCCTTTATGCAATAAAACGGCAATTGAAAGCCTTTTTGCTAACATGATCTTTTCAACAGGCGAAAGTAGTTCAGCCAAAAAGTCTTCAACTTCTTTACCTTTTAGATGAGATATTGTTTCTCTAAGGACCTCAAACATTCTTTCTTCTACCTTTTTATGAACTGGGTATTTGGAAATCTGCGCCATATATTTATACTTTAATAATATATATTATTAAAGTGACTGTCAACTGCGACATCTGAGGTTTTATCGCGAAGGGTTTGGAGGATGAGGAAGTGGTCTTGCCAAAAAGTCATCCAACTCTTGTTCGCTTTTAGGAAATATTATATTTTTTTCTCTAAATTTATCTGTAATTACCCGTCTTATGTCCTCGCCTCTTCTGAATAATTCAAACATTTGTTCTATATCTTCAATACTGAATTGACTTACAATCTTCCTCTTGAGTCTCAATTGTTTCACATAGTCTTCAGTAAGATTATCAATATCTTGACCAAAAGCACCATTAAAATTCATCTCTAAATACATTTTTGATGCCAAATCATCATCTATTGCCTTGTTAAATCTTAGCCTTCTACTACCCTCCTCCATATAAGAATAAACTATTAAGGGTTGTCCTAAAAAACTGATTACTTCTCCTCTTCCTTTTTTTAGATCAATATAAATAGGTTCATGTGCAAGCCCTAATGATATCAAAACACTAATCTCTTTTTTTTCTTCGAGAGAAGGGTTTTCATCTATTAAATCTTTAACTTTTGGTTCAATATTCTCTAATATATATTTTTCTCTTTCTCTAGTCTCTTTTAAAGATTGCGTAGCTATTTTTCTCATATTAGTCAAAGCGTTTCTAAAGTCACCATCCCAATCGAGATCCAAAATAACTCTTTCTTTACTCTGAGCTCTCGGAACATCAACAAGTGTTATAGGTTTATGGGAATTATAAATCATCCGCAGAGATTTAATCGCCAAACGATGTGAAGGTGGTCCATCATCTTCTCCAGGAAACTTTTGGCTAACATCAATTTTACCACTGGCTACATCTCTTAAAATATCTAATTGTTCTTGAGTCCAACCATGAGCCTCAGGGATATAAATATCTGCTTTTTGAAATCTGTCTTCTAATTTCTTCATGTCAGTTGGAGAATAATGCGGAGAAAAGAAAAATTCATATTTTATTTTGGGTCCAACGTCTTCTTTGCTCTTCGAAACTTCTAAAGTCTTAACGTCAGACTGAGACTTTGGAATCTCTACATTTACATTTCCATCCATATCTAATACTCACTCCTCCCCTCCATAGCCCTCTGAAGTGTAAGATCGTCGGCGTATTCCAAGTCCGCGCCCGTTGGAAGGCCTCGTCCTATTCTCGTAATTTTGACTTTTGAATTTTGACTTTTGAGTTCTTTAGCTAGGTACATTGCCGTTGCTTCGCCTTCCATTGTAGGATTTGTTGCCAAAATAATTTCTTTTATACCTTTCTCATTTGAAGAATTTCTCACTCTATCCAGTAATTGTTTTATATAAATTTCATCCGGCCCGATATTATTCAGCGGATCTATTTTTCCATGCAGCACATGATAAACCCCATTATATTTTCCATTTTTTTCAAGCGCCAATACATCCAATGATTGCTCAACAACACAAATAGTTGATTTATCTCTTGTTGGATTTCCACAAATATCACAAGGATTTGTTTCTGCTATTGCAAAACATGTTGAGCATAAAACAGTTTCTTTTTTGAGATTCTGAACTGATTTTGCAAACTTATCTAGATCACCTTGCGGAACGTGCAAAAGATAAAAAGTCAGGCGTTGTGCAGTTTTTTGCCCAATGCCTGGAAGTCTTTCAAATGATTCAATTAAATTTTGTATAGCTTTAGGAACCTTCATAATAAAATTCCAAATCCTAAATTACAAATCCCAAATAAATTGCAATTTCCAAAATCTTAAATTCAATACATTCTTAGAATTTTGGTAATTTGAATTTTGAACATTATTTGGAATTTGGTGCTTAGAACTTAGGATTTTTAATCTCCTCCGCTATTATATCCGCTACCGATATAATCTCAAGCTTTGGGAATTGTTTCTCTTTCGGTATATAAATCGTGTCAGTAACAAAAACTTTCTTGACATATGACTCTTGCAAAATCTTCGGAGCGTTTTTGGAAAAAACAGGATGAGTTGCGAACACAATAATTTCTTTAACTCCTTTCTTAGAAAGTAGCTCAGATGCCTTACTTATTGTTTCACCAGATGAGATCATGTCATCAACTATAATTGCTTTTCCCATAATTTGTCCTTCAATTTTAGAAGCTGAAACTTCTCCGGTTGATAAGTCTCTATTTTTTTCTATTACTGCAAAAGGCATACTATTTAGCATTTCAGACAAAATCTTAATCCTTCTTATCCCGCCCATGTCTGGTGAAACCAAACTCGCATCTTTATCCCAACCATTCTCTATAATTTTACGTGCAAACAATACAACTGCCGATAAATTAACAACCTCTACTTTAAAGGCCTCCTTGATCTTGATGGAATGAAGATCAACTGCAATTAGCTTATTTATCCCAATACTTTCAAAGATCTTGGCGATAACTTTTGCCGAAACAGCTTCTCCCTCACGAAATATGTGGTCCTGCCTTTGGTATCCAAAATACGGGACAACACAAGTAATAGATTTTGCTCCAGATCTTTTTAGAGCATCTATTATAAAGAAAAGCTCCATGTAATTCTCATCCGCTGGTTTTGAAGTCGACTGCACAACAAAAGTATCAGCTCCCAGAACTTTATCAAGAACTCTTATTCTTCTCTCCCCATCAGGAAAAATAAAAATTTCTAAATCTTGAAGCGTAAAACCAAGTGCTTTTGCAATTTTATTAGCAAGCGGTATATTCGAACTCCCGCTAAAAATCAGCATTTAACTTCCTCCCAAAAGTCCTCCTAATCCACCCCCCATCTTTGATAACTTACGAGCCGCAACCTCTTGTGACTTTTTAATTGCCTCATTCACCGCATCTTTTATGTCATTATCAGATCGTCCATTTGACGAAAGAGTTCTAATCTTCTGATCGCCAGTTATTACAACGTTCACTCCATTTTTATCAACAATCACTTCCTCCGCCTGAAGCTCACGTTGTATCTGCATTGCCTGATCCCGCATTCTTTTCAGATCTCCCAATTGTTTAAAAGGATTAATCATAATTGCTCACCCCCCTTCGCCCCGCGTAGCTTTAGCGAAGTGGGTTTTTCCTAATTAACAAACCTTTATCGCAAGCTTATTTCACCATTTATTGGCGGGGCTTCGGTGGGGCAAGCCCCTTTATTCTCTCAATCTCACCGATACTTCAATCTTATTTCCATTAATTTCTTCACAAGCTTTTTCAATAATTCCTTTTGACTTTTTTTCATCCAAACGATCTTTGTGAAACTTATAATTTGTTTCAATTACGATACTTTTATTATCATAGCTTATTATCTTGCATCCTCGCAAGAGTCCAGCTATTGAGTGATTATGAGATTTCACTTTGCTAATCAAGTCTTGAAGTAAATTAGTTGAATCTCCTACGCGAGGAGTCTTGACCAAGCGAGGGGTAACACGACTGGAAGGATTCCCGACAGCGCGCATCTGCGTTCGGCGCGAAGCGAGATTAGCAGGAGCACTGACGGGAGGGAAAGGAGTGGCAGGACCCCGAGCGGACGAAGAGTCGTTGAGTGGACGATGCGAGTTCTTTCTCATCAAGCCCCACTCAACAATCGCCATCTCAAGGGGTAATTGGGGTAAAACTGCGAACTTCAACTCACCATATGCCTTTGATAATAACTCTATCAGTCCTTTCGTCTCCTCAATCCCCAATTCGAATTTCGAATTTCTAACTTCGAATTTCGAACTCTCATGGACTCCGGCTTTAAATAGAAAATGACCGTGCAGGGTCTGGATCATTTGCTGTATAAAATACCCCATATCCACACCTTGCTCAGTAAGTTTTGAAACATGCCCCAATGCTTTTTTTGTATCTTTTTCTATTAGCATTTCTAACATTTGAGATATTTGAGTACTTATATTTGATATTTGATATTTTTTCTCAACTAATTCTTTTGTTAGCTTACCTCCTTTTGATGCCAACACCATTTCCTCCAATATTTTGGATCCATCTCTAAAACTACCATCTGACATATTGGCTATAAGATGTAGCGCCTCACTATCAACCACTAACTTCTCAGATTTTATAATTCTTTCAAAAGAAGAAAGTAGCTCTTGCGGAGTTGCTTTGCCAAACTGGACATGAAAGCAGCGAGACGCGATTGTTGAGGGTACTTTGTGAGGCTCAGTAGTGCAAAGAACAAAAACTACCTGTTTTGGTGGTTCTTCCACAGTCTCAAGAAGCGCGTTAACTGCCTCATTTGTCAGCATGTGTACCTCATCAATTATATAAACTTTTTTGCGAGA
>CAYJRY010000025.1:0-11009 GCA_964372855.1 uncultured Gammaproteobacteria bacterium
TATTTCCAACATGGAGTCCTTCTGCTGACGGGTAAGGAAACATCATGAGGTTGTAAAATGGTTTCTTAGCTATGGAAAGATCTGGACTATAAAGTTTTGTTTTTTCCCAAATTTTGCGCCAGAAAGGTTCTATGTTGCTTGGCTTATAAACATTTACTAACATAGTGTTCTAGGAATTACATTTTCCATTATAGCACGTGAACGGATCATAATTCCATAATTAAGAAACGAAACTTCTCGATTCTTACACAATATTATAGGCCAAAAAGTTATATATATTAGTATATTAAACTTAGTAGTCTGAATAAAAGTTTAAAATTTAGAAGACTTAAGGTTTTACCCTAATCATATTAAAATTGTAAGTTAATTGAAGCTAATATTTAGAAGTTTTTACGAATTCTATAAAATTGCATTTTCATGAATTTAAGAAAAAAATACAAAATGAAAAATTACTCTATTTATCATTATCATTTATCATAAATAAGTTATTTTTTAGGTCCTATAATAATTTATCTTATAATTATTATATTAAAATAGTTCGATTTTTATGTTTTTGTCTCTATATTAATCCAAACTATCATCATTATTTATTATCACTAATGATATTTAAATGCCAATTTAGATTATTTTGAGGCTTGATATACTTTATTACAGTTGAAAAATTCATTTAATTAAGCCTAGATTACTGCATGTTTTAATTTCGAAAAAATTCATCCATACAACCATCATTTTTTTTAATCTTTGTATTTATTGATGCTGAATAATATAGATTCATATATATTTAAGTACTTTGTTAGTAAATTTACTTCAATACCAATTTATTCAAAGGTTTTTTATATATTATAAGATATTAATTTTGTGTCAAGAGACAACTATGTAAACTAATTGTGTCTTGACATTTACTTATCAGATTGTTAAGTTATAAAAGGTATATGGAGAAAAAATCAGGAGTTGTTGGTCTTATTGGAGACGCTCAGTTATTTTTACTTGGTCTACTATTTATCTTTTTTCCTCTTGTCTTTACCTCACTTACAACCAATCCTTTGCTTCTTCCTAAAGTAGCCTTGTTAGCCTTAGTTGTTTTTATTCTATTATTATTATCCTCTCTCTCATTGATCCTTGAAAAGTCTGTAAAGATAAGGCGAACTTATTTTGATATTCCAATTGTACTTTTTTTGATAATTGTTTTCTTATCCTCTATTTTTGCCGTTAACAAGGCTGACTCTTTAATGGCATTCGTGCCCTTATTTTTTGTAATACTATTATATTTCTTAACAGTAAATAAAGCTAACGATAATAACTCGCTACTTTTTCTTATCTCCTGCCTTACTCTAGGTGGCGTTATTTTGTCAATTTTTTCAATTTTAACGTATTTTAAGATTTATATTCTTCCAATTGAGGCAACCCATTCACAAGGATTCAGCCTAATGGGGTCTTTGCTTGATCAGGCAATATATTTGTCAATTATATTTTTAATATCAACTTATTATACATTAATAGCTGTTAGAGCCAATAAAACAACTATGCCAATTTCAGCTCAATCTGCAATTCATGGTACACAAGCATCACTATTTGGAATAGCATCAATCATCCTCTTAATATCACTTATTATAACAATTATTCAACTTACAACCACCCAAAAACCAGCTATACTTCCTCTTCAGACAGGTTTCCAAACTGCGTTTGCCCAAATCTCGCTTGACACAGGACGAATTTTTTATGGATTTTTGTTTGGTTCGGGATTGGGAACATACTTTGTTGACTTCACAAGATTTAAGCAGGCAACTTTTAATCAAGGAGAGTTTTGGAATATGTCATTTTTCAGATCATCAAGTTTTGTCTTGGAACTTCTCGCGACAACTGGCGTACTAGGATTGACCTCTTTTGGATTTTTGTTGGTAAGAATACTCAAAGAAGCCAAAAAAGCACTTTCAAATCCATTTTTACTATCAATTATTGGTTATGTCTTAATCTCATTATTTTTACCTTTTGGTTTTATTAATTTAGCTTTGATGTTTATTGTTCTTGCTCTTTTTGCTGGATATCAATCTTTGGTAAAGAACAATAAAAGATTTTTTGACGTTGAGATTGAAATAGTTGCTTTCAAAAAAGGGTTAATATCTCTAGATACCCCAACCAAAGGCGAAAAAAACATTATCCTTCCTGCTATATTAAGTACTATTAATATACTAATTGTTGCAATTTTAGGGTTTTTTAGTTTTAACTACATTGCCTCTGATATTGCTTTTCAGAAATCATTAGTCCCCCCCCAGAATAACGCGCAATTAATATATAACTCTCAAAGAGATGCGATTGCGCAATTTCCTTATAGAGATTCTTTTCATAGGATTTTTTCCCAAACAAATCTTGCAATTGCCTCAGCTCTTGCCCAAAGACAACAACAAGATAACAATCAGAACAATCTTGCTCAGCAGGATATAATTAATCTTATTCAACAATCAATAAACTCGGCGCGTAGTGCTACTAACCTTGCGCCTCAAACATATCTTAACTGGCAAAATTTATCATCGGTATATAGATCCTTAATAGGTTTTGGTCAAAATGCGCAAGACTTCGCAATCGCAACAGCTCGCCAAAGCATAAATTTGGACCCTAACAATCCGCAGCAATATATATATTTAGGTGGCTTATATTATCAACTTCAGCAGTGGGACAATGCTCAAAATCAATTCCTTATAGCAACTAGACTAAAGCCTGACTTTGCTAACGCATACTACAATCTTGGTCATGCCTTGGAGGAAAAAGGAGACTTACAAAATGCCATGTCGCAATATGAGATAGTGAAAAGACTTGTTGCAAACGATAAAAATAGTCTTGATGTGATTACAAATGAAATAGCATCACTTAATGACAAAATAAATTCAAATGCAACAGTTAGTGAGGAATCAGAAGAAGTAGCCGGAGCAAGCGCTACTTCGGATCAGCAGCTTAATATCGATACGCCCAAAACTACTTTGCCTCCAAAAACTCCTCAAGTCAAAATCCCAGCACCTGATGTCGCGACAAAGTCATCTAGATAATTACTCTCCAACAAACCACGGCTTCATTTGATCCATGGAAGCAAGAGCAGAAGAACCTCTGTAATATCTCAGATACAGTTTCACAGGCGATTTTAATTCTTCATCAGTTGGCTTGGGATTTGAGTGTTCGATCACCCATGTTTTTAAGTATTTAACTTCTCCTGTAATAGGATCCTCAATTTGAGGAAGCTGAAATCCTGCAGGTAAATTTTGAAGTTTCTTCTGACTAACCCTAAATACGTTTTCTCTTGCTGCCTCTACCTCATCTCTTGCCCAAAGAATTATGTCTTCTGAAGCTTGATTTTCTAATGCTTTATTATATAAATCTACTGCTATCTCGTACTCTTTTAATCCTCTTAGGTAACGCTTATGCAATTCTACTCTTCTTGGAGTACGATTTGTTGCTTTGTAAACGTCTTTAATCAAACTTTTATCTGATTGAACTCTTGGAAGACTTCTTGGGATTGATTTTCTAGGTTGAGTATCTTTTCCATTTGTGTCAATATTGTCTCTCTCGCTTTTTGAAGGCTCGCCTTCTTGTCTTTGTTTATCAACTTGTGGTCTAACTCCTCCTTCTCTTTCTTTTCTCTCCTGAACTACCAAATCATGAAATACAAGAACTGCAATATGATTGAGCATCGTATAAAGCCCTGGAATTTCTTGTTCGAGAGGTGCTTTGAATTCTAATTTTCCTTCTTTGTTGAAAACAGACGCGAGCGTAAAAGGAGAATTTTGCATTTTAAATATTATGCTTATTGCCCAATCATCTTCTGAACCGACTCTTGTAAGATTAATCTCTTGGATACCCAAGAGAGATGGAATACTACTTTCTGTGAATTCTATTGTATTAATTCCTTGCTGCATAGGAAGAAAGTGTGCTCGGACTAATGTGTCTTGCCAAACTCTTTTTGTAACTTCTTGAATATCTTCACTGTGCATAGTGAGTCTATCTAAAAATTCCTCACCAGCATTCATCTCAAAAAGTTCTTTAATTGTCTTAAGGTGGTGTTTTTCATATGCATTTTCCTCAAATGACTTTTTTAACAATGCAATGTCTTCTTGAAACTTGTCATGCATGCCCAATTCCTTTAGTCTGTCTTCAAGAAGGGGCAATACAGTGCTAATAAAATATTTACTTAACAGTTCCCGATCATATAATTGAACGTATCCACTTCCTTGATAATTAGAGATGAAGTCTTCAAATGCTTTATCTAGTATCGGATGCCGGTCTTTAGACTCCAAAAAGTTCTTTCCCCCATCAGGATCCATTATTATCGGTTCAACCGACGCATGAAAAACTATATTATAGAAGAGACCTTGGGGTATATACTGCAAAATGTTTTTAAGCTGCGTATCCCGTTCTTTATTCTCATTAAAAACAAGGTTATAAGTAAGTAATTCCTGCCAATAATTGATATTAGCAAGAATATTAGGATTATGATGTTGAATTGGACCGGACAAATTTACGAAAAAGGTTTGGCCTAACAAGAGCCGGTAAAGCATCATTTTTTTAACATCGGGTAATGTATTGTCAGTTATTGCTTCTGTAAAAAAGTTGGATATTTGCACAAATTGCTCATCTGAAAGAGGATATTTCATGTGTTCAATGTCTTCTAAAGATATTTTGGAATATTTTTGAGACCATAATTTTTCCTGCCCATATTCAGGCTCTGTTTTAAGAAGGTCAATTAAGATATCGCTGACTTCAGGATTTTCTTCATGAAGCAATTTATCAGCAGCAATACCCCATTCATTGTGTCTTTTTAGATTCTGTTGTGCTTGTTCGAACGTACTGCCTTCTACGGGTGGTTTAATAAGATCTATGTTCAATCGTTTTAGGCCGCTTGTCTGTGCGTGCTGAAAGGAGTCAATCATTGATGGGAGGAGTCCTATAAGCCATCTATAATTACCAGGTAACTTTTGTTCTAGAAATCTCTTTTTAAGAAGAATGGCATGATTACGATGTATAGTATTTAAAATGTCATTAGCTTGATTATTTACGGGAAAGGTAAGTTCTTCTTTAGGTGAATCTCCACCTAATCCATGATGAATAACCTCACGCAAAAGATTTGCCGATTTGTTTATTTGCTTTGGGTCTGTTGAAGAAAGAAATTCTTGTATCTCAGCAACAGAGAATAATGTTAAACCAAAATCCTCAGAATGTATTACGCCTATCAATTGTGACTGGCTGCGTCGAGCCTCTTTTGGTTTTGCCAATATGGATTTTCGCACCAAATCAGGAATTTGGGAATAAGGATTGGCTTGGGCCTCTTGATTATATGCTTCTGGATTAAACCTACTAGCTTCATTTTCAGGTCTCATAATGAAAGCAGATTACCATACTATAAGACGCTTGTCAAGTTATAAAGATAATTATATTTTCATCACATTTTTCCCTACGCTAGATTTGTGAGAAGTGGCTTAACTCAAAGCTAATTGGACAGAGTATAACGAAGTGACAAGATTATCGCTTCAATCTGAGGCAAAAAAACTAAATCCAAACTTACTACTTAATATCTCAAAAAGTATAGTAATATATCAAAAAACGTGTAATTTAAGCTTGTCCGCCTTGCCTTTGTTTCCTAAAGCAATCCCGACAAAGTACTGGTCTTGAACCTTTTGGTTCAAAAGGCACAGTGTCTGACTTGCCGCATTGCGCACAAGTTATTGGATAGGATTGACGAGCTGCGCCTCGATCATCATTCATACGAGCTTTTTTAAGCGCTCGGCATGCTGGACATCTCACAGGCGCGTTTTGAAAGCCTTTTGATTGGTAAAATTCCTGCTCTGACGCAGTCCAAACAAATTGCTTCCCGCAATCTCTACAATTCAATGTTTGATCTTGAAAATTTGCCATTTATTACTCACCTCCTTCTAGACTCTCTTGCCCTCGCCGAAGGCGGGGCTTAGAGATGTCTTGAATCCGCCGCTCAAGCGCTCTTTCGGGCGTGTATGAATAATACTGTCCTGCGAAGCAGGATCCCGCTGCGCGGGAAAAAGCCCGAAAGTAAGCTTAGGCGGACATGACCACAATAATATCTCTGTTTCTTTTTCTCTTTGGGATTTTATATTTCATTGAATCTCTAATTCCCATCTGCCAGTCAACTGAGAATCAGAGAAAGGAGAGGGTAAAACTATGTTTGCAGTATACGATACTTTCTTCAAAAACACAATAGGCAAAATTTATCCAGCACCTAAATATTTTCTTTTCTTAAGTCAATGCTTAACGACAAAAGGTGCTGGATTTATTGACCTAGTTGAAATAATGCAAACAAAATATAAAAAGAAAATAGAATTAATCCAGAATTTCTTGAAATAGTATTATGCCCCTTTGATAAAAAGAAAAATAAAGCTAATCCTCCAACGACAAATACAAACACATTAAAAAAGTTATTTATACTTATTACTTCCCCACCAGCTAGAAGTGTAAAAACGCCAAAAAGAAGTGTGTTTGCCGCGGCTGATCCCATATAGTCTCCAAACGCAATATCTTTTTTACTAGAAACAATTGATCGAATAGCTAAAGACAATTCAGGAAGATTTGTGCCAAAGGAAAGAACAAAAAGGCTTATGTAGAAAGTGGGAATTTTTAAAATTCCTGAGAAAAATAGTGTTTTCTCAACAATCATTTGGCTTGCGACAAAAACAATTGCTATCCCAATAAGAACTTTAACAAGATCTCTATATGAATATGCCTTTATATTCAAAACTTGCGTGTTTTTTCTGTCGAAAAACCCATGATGACGCTCAATTGTCAAGATTAAAATCGCGTAAAAAAGAAGGAAAATAATACCTTCATTGAAAGTAATTTTGTTGTCCAGCAAAAATATTGAAGGAGCTGCGATTACAGCTAGGGAAAGCAGTATGTTTTTTGTATTAAAATCATGATTAAGCTTTATCCCATTGCCAAATATAGCTAAGATTGGAATAATAAAAAGAAAAATTACAGGTATTCCACCAATAAGATTTCCTATAAAAACATCCGACTTTCTCTCAGAAATTGCTGTTAGTCCAACTGCAAATTCAGGCGTTGATGTTAAAATGCCAAGGATGACAAAGGAGACTGCGAAAGTTGAGAGTTTAAGTTTCTTGGAAAACCTATCAACTGATGAGATAATTAATCCCGCCCCTGCCCAAATAGCAACGAAGGATAGGATATAGATAATTAAATTTATAAATAACATGGGTTATTGTATAGTTATGGAGTTACCTATTAATGAATTATTCCCTTCATTTGTTTCTTTAATAACTTTTCTATAATCAACAATTGCCCCTATATAATATGTTCCTGGAGTTAGGGTTGATGGAATAGTCTTATACTGCCTATATAAAGATACAATAATATTTCCCTTACGGTGATGGGCAGAGATAATTTCAGGCATTAAGATTATTATGAGAGGAATTCAAAAGAAAAGTCAAGATATAGTTTATTTCACTCGCTTTTCGTGCTACAATGCATTTTCATAGGGCCAAACTTGGGCTCGTTGCACAACGGTAGTGCGCCACATTCGCATTGTGGAGGTTGAGGGTCCAATTCCCTCCGAGTCCACAAGATATTAGAATTCTTGAAGTTGGATATTCTTGACGTTCTTGATATTGGCGATTTTGAATATTTGAAATCTTGAATAAATTGATCATGACAATCAATATGTCAAGGACTCAAAATCAAAGATTTCCAACTTCCAACATCAAGAATTCCAAAGAGGGCCGTTAGCTCAGCTGGTAGAGCGTTCGCATGGCATGCGAAAGGTCGTCAGTTCAAATCTGATACGGTCCACTATTTTCCCTTCGCGATTATTCCGTGGATAATTCCTTTGTATTTTTCGATATCTGCTAAAGCCTGTGCTTTGTCTTTCTGACTTTCTTCGCAATCAGCTTTTTTCTCTTCAAAAGTTTGAGCCGCTCCGCAATTGATCTTTTCAAAACCCTCCGCTGATCTTAAATCAAACTGAGCATCTTGATATCTTCCTAAATAATATTCCAAATCCTCATAGTCCTGTTGTGAATAGCATTTATTGCTCGCAAACTCCCCTTCTCTAATATTTTTCCTAATACAAGGAGCAACTGGCGTTGTGTATTTTATAGTCTGAGGAGTTGGAGTGATTTTTCTAGTGGACTCGTTAATATTTATCTCGAAATTGGTCTTAAAATCAAAGCTTGAAAAAGGTGTTGGAGTTGGAATAGGAGTGTACTTGTCTGATTTTGCAAGTTCTTCAGCCAATTGTTTTAATGGATTTAATATCACCCTTTCAAATTCACCCGATGCTATAGCTTGATGAAAACTAGCAAAAGTTATAATTGTTAGAGCCAAAAAAAGAGTTCCCAAGATCCACTTTGCTCTATTTGTAATTTTAGGATCCAAACCTATTTTATATGGAGATTTCACGTTTTCCCTCTAAGTCTGTCTCAAACAGTTCTTCGTCTTTGAAGCCAAAAAGAGAAGCAGCTAGCAAATTTGGGAAGGTTTGAAGCATTGTATTGAAATTCAGTACTGTTTGATTATACTCCTCTCGATATTGTGCAATTCTATCTTCTGTTTCTTTTATATCAGCTCTTAAATCTTGATAGTTCTTGGAGGCAACTAAATCAGGATAATCTTCAGAAACTGCAAAAAGTGACCTTAAAGCTGAAGTTAAAATATTGTCTACTTGAGCGGATTCTTTCGGACCATGAGGCTTTTCAAGCGCAGCACGTGCTTTGGCAACGTCTGAAAAAGTTGTTTTCTCATGCTTGGCATATTCCCTAACAATTGCGACAAGATTTTCAATAAGACTTGCCCGACGGCGAAGCTGTACATCAATATCAGCAAAATCTGTCTTGACTTTGTTTCTTCCAGTTACAAACGAGTTATAACTCATCCAAAGGAAAAGAAGTATAAAAGCAATAATTCCAACCAAAATCCAAAGAACCAAAGTGAGATTCACATCTATATTATTTCAAGTTTTTAATTAGTTTGCAACTCAAAAGATATTTAAGTATCACCAAAGCGTTTGGACGTGAGAGTATTAAGATGTCAAGGTTCCACCGAGACCTTGGTGGAACCTTTTAAATTTCATCGCTCGGAAGACAGTTTGAAGCACTATTGAGCTTGGAGGTTGGTATTCGGGAAGAATGTTTTAACAGTTCCTTTCCTCTCTACTCTTAAATATCTCTCTTCTAAAGAGGAAGTAATACCACTAACATGATTTATTCCTTTCTTCTTTCCAAAATTGTCTTCAAGTAGTATTTGTATTTGTCTATTAGTCAGACCCTGAGGATTAGACGTTATTAAAGAAAGAACATCTTTTTGGGTTTCTTCGATAGGAGATTGATTTGCCTGACTTGATGCTTCTTTCGCCCTATGTAATGAACCTGAAACTCTTTCTGGATCAATAATAAATCTCTCAGCAAATTGTCTTCCTTCTTTAAGTGTTTGCGGATCTTTATTTTGTAATTTGTCAATTATTTCTAAGAGTTCTGATAAAATCATTCTCTGATCTTCTGTAATATCTATTTCTGATTGTTTTCGGCTATCAAACTTTTCTCTCTGAAGGTATTTGTTTTTTTCCAGATGAGAGAGGATACTAGATATTGTTATCAATATCCTGTTTTTATCTTTATATTTATCTCTTTGTTCTTGAGGAAAAAGATTGTAGACATCTTCACGTGTAAAATGTCTACTAGGATTCTTAATAATTACAGAAAATACCAACTCAGAAAGTGTCTTTTGGTGTTTCCAAACTGGTAAGTCTCCTTCTGGAATGAAGTTAGATAATTTGTAAAATGCAAAAGGTATATTTCGCTTAATTGACTCGTATTGAATTAAACCTATTTCTGATAAACGATTCAAGTGATCATTAATATGACTTTCACCTATTGCATTTTCAATATCTATTTCTCTTATAGGAAGAGAGGGGTGAGTAAGTAATTCAAAAATTATTTTAGAGCAGTCATTGGCGCCCTCTTTCTATATTCAATATCCTCTCCTTCCGCTTGTATATTCTTAGCAAGAGATGGTGATACTGTTCCTCCAAAAAGTTTACTTAGCGGAATATTGTGTTTTTCTGAGAATTCAAGAAGCTTTCCTGCCCAAGGAATACCAAATTTTTTTCCATAATCTGTAATTGCGTATCCCCACGTTTTAAGCGTCTCATCGATTGTTTCTTTTGCAACAAGACCAATTGGCTCAAGAGATTTAATGCAATAATTAAAAGGAACAAAAGTATTCATTCTCCACACTACGTTTTCACCCTGAGCTCTCAAAATCCCTTCGTGGAGATCTTTACTATCAAATATATCTCCATTTTTCATTACGAGTAGAGTAATTGCTTTCCCCTCATGGTTTCCTATGCTAGATAACATATTTCCGACTTGCTCATCAGACAATTTGTCTTTTACTTTTGGTTTTTCAGAAAGTTTTGGAGATTCTAAATTTACTGATAATTCTGGCATAGACATATTTTATCAGATTTACAAATCATTTACTGTAGATACGGCAAGGGGTTGACCAAGACGCCGTTTTTGCGGATTTCAAAATGTACATGAGGACCCGTAGTTCTTCCTGTCATCCCAATCCATCCTATAACAGTTGATCCTGCTATTACTTCTTGTCCAACTCCAACATTGACTCCAGATAAATGAGCATACAAAGTCTCGACATCTCCATTTTTGACGATCAAATTTGTACCATATCCCCCATCCCAAACCCCACTTGACACATGGCTTACAACTCCATTATGCGAAGCAACAATTGGCGTACCAACATCACCAGTTATATCTACAGCCATATGATACCACGTCGCAAACTGACTAATAACACCCTTAGCCGGCCATGTAAACCCAAGTGATGAAAAAGTTGTTGGTCCTTGGGCAATATAAACAGGACGTCTGAATGTTGGTTTCTCTGAAGGCTTGACTCCATCAGGAACTATCAAAATCTGCCCCTCAACTAAAGAAAAAGTCTCTGGATTGGCAAAATCATTAAATGGG
>CAYJRY010000025.1:11019-17885 GCA_964372855.1 uncultured Gammaproteobacteria bacterium
AATGGGAAATCAACAATTTTCTGAGCATCGGTATCTAGCTTTTTTGCAATTGAATAAACAGTGTCTCCCTTTTCCACTTTATAAGCAATACCAGTGACAGGCAAAATCTTCAAAGTATCATTAACTGAAATAGCATCATTGGTCAAATCATTTGCCCACCTGATAGTTTCAACTGATATGCCGAATTTCTCAGCAATTGTTGAAAGAGTATCTCCTTTGCCTACTGTATATTCTATAACTTTATCACGAGGTTTTTGGGAAATATCTGTTTGGAAAACGTCAGCGCCGACGATAATAGACTCAGTTGTAGATGGAGAGCTAATCGCCAGAGCGTTTCCTTGGTTTGGGGAAAATATAGGATAAGTTTCAGCAAGAAATGGCGAAACCATAACTCCAATACCCAAAACAGCCATTGAAACCAAATGCATAAAAGGCCTATTGTACCTTCCCCTCTTCATTGTGAAGAGTTTAACTAAAATATTTTTATTTGCCTCAAAAATAATCGAGATCGTTATTATCTTTTTCTTGATATAGCTTAAGAAGAATGAGGAAAATGTTGTAAATTCAGAAATAATTGTGCCTATACTACTAAGATCGATTTTGACCATGTGACTTTGTGATACTAACAAAACAAAACACTTAAGTCAATGATCCTATAGTCCATTTTATTTTTTTAGTTTTTTTTGCAAAAATACTATTACTCTTTTTGCTTCAAGATACAATAAAAATGCCACTGCCGATAGATATATCAAAGGAATTGGTTCAAGCAGATTTTGGAAGTGCGACCCAATAAGCAAAGCGTGAATAAGCACAAATATTCCGGCAATATAAACTAATCTATGCAGTATCTTCCATCTCTTAAATGTCATTTTTGTAATAACAAAATCAAAACTGGTCGCAGCCATGAGGCTTAAAATAATTAACGCAACAAAACTAAGTGCGATTGCAAAGATAAATCTTGCGTCTAAAAACCCCAACCCCTTAAATCCCCCCAAAACTCCAAAAAATGCAAACAAGCTATGCAAAAGTGCGAAGTAAAAAGCAGAAACTCCTATTGCTCGTCTAGCTTTTAAATATTGAGGCCGATATGGAAAACTTCTGAATGTATAACAAAAAGGTCCGCAAAGAAGGGCAAAATACAAAAAAGTGATCGAACAAAAAGCATAGATTCTTGTTAAGTTGATTACTTTAATGGCAGCTTGAGGAGTTGTAAAAATAGTCCAAAAAAAGATTGTCAAAGACAAAACAAGGCTAAAAAATAATATATAAAACCTTATGTTTCTTAACAAAGATCTAATTATCGATAGAAAATCCAATTTTTTAGCCTTTCCCAAGGCTTTCGAGGAATGCCTCATTTGTTTCTGTTTTTGAAAGCCTATCTACAAAAATACTAGTTCTTTCTTCGGGGTTTAGCATATCTATCATTCGTCTCATTGTAGCAACTTTTTTAAGATCTTTTTCAGATAATAGCAATTCTTCCTGTCTTGTTCCTGAGCGAGTTATATCAATACTTGGGAAAATCCTTCGATCAGCCAAACGCCTATCCAAATGAAGCTCAAGATTTCCAGTGCCTTTAAACTCTTCATAAATCAAATCATCCATTCTTGATCCAGTGTCAACCAAAGCTGTTCCAATAATTGTCAATGACCCTCCTTCTTGACAGTTTCTTGCTGCGCCAAAAAAGCGTTTTGCAGGCCACAAGGCTGCTGGATCAAATCCTCCTGACAAAGTCCTTCCAGATGGCGCAACTGACAGATTATAAGCCCGAGCTAAACGTGTAATTGAATCAAGAAGTATAATCACATCTAATTTCAACTCAACAAGTCTTTTTGCCCGCTCAAGAGTTATCTCAGCGACCCTTGTTTGAGCATCTGGCGGTTCATCAAAATGAGAAGCAACTACGTCTCCTTTGACAGATTGAGAAATATCAGTCACCTCTTCAGGTCTCTCTCCAATTAGCGCTGCCATAAGGCGCGCTTTTGGGAAGTTTTGGGCAATTCCCGAAGCAATCTCTTTAAGAATTGTTGTTTTTCCAGCTTTAGGCGGTGACACAATCATTCCTCTTTGTCCAAAGCCAATCGGAGAAACTAAATCTATCATTCTGGTTGAAATAGGAAATTTACCGGTTGAGAGAGTAATTTGTCGCTTGGGATAAATTGGAGTCAAATCATCAAAGTAGGGTCTTTTGAGAGAGTCATCTGCTGGTAAATCATTAACTTTCTCAACCTTAAGAAGACCAAAATAGCGCTCAGTATCTTTCGGAGGCCTGCCAATCCCTGATACTAAGTCTCCGGGACGAAGTAAAAATCTTCTGATTTGGGATTGGGATATATAAATATCACGACTTGAAGGAATAAACTTGGGACGCAAGAACCCATGCCCTTCTGGCTGAATATCTAGTATTCCTGAAACTTCTTGAGTTGGCGTGGGTTGGGTTTGAGGAATAAGGTGGTTTCGGTCTGTGACCTCCGATCCACGCTTGTCAAGCAAGCGAACTCCTTCGTCTGTTCCTCGCTTGTCAAGCAAGCGCGCTCGACCTTCGGCCTGCGTTCCAACAATCTCTTCCACAGATGGTGTTTTTGGTTCTTCTGTATTTTTTTGGGATTCCTTTATAGGAGTAGTTTTTTTATAGACCATATGATTAATTATGAACTGCGAACTTTGAACTATGAATTGAAATTTTAAATATATGATTTAAGCTCGATATTGAACATGTTGTGGAAAAATTATCTTGAAGGAAACTTATTAATCCAACCGCATTACATCATATTTAGTCAATTTTGTCAAGATACTTTTTAGGGGTTGTCTTTTGATGTTTGATACGTGTCTAATAATTTAAAAAATTCATCAGGCGTCATGGATTGCAATATTTTCCAAGCTTTATCCCATTTTTCTTCACGAGTTTCTTGAGGATTCTCTTGTGCTTGAGGCTCAGTTGTTACTGCGCTTCCTGAGTCAAATGCAATGGTATCAGCTGGCTTTTTATCTTCAGTTTGAAGAGGTGTAACTTCAGAAGGTTGCTCAAGAGTAGCTGGAGCTTCTGAAGTCGTTTCTGCAGGAGGAATCGCTGGGGCCAAAGGTTCAGGCTCGCTGACAACTCCCGCCCCGTCTAATCCGGACGTATCTAAATTTGGCAAGTTTGGCGATTGCGCCTCATGAGCGCTTGGGACCTCTTGTTTGCTAATTTCATTTAATTGAGATGCAAAATCATATGGTGCTGATGTTGGTGGCATGCTTTCTCCTGGCTGTTGATTCGCTAATCCAGGATTTCCTTGGTCAGAAGAGAATGGTTGATCAACCATTGGTTGTGTGGGGTTGTCTGCTGGCGGTTTATTACCCCCTAGATGGCTGCTCAACCACCCCTTTAATCCCGACCTACTATCCTGCTTTATCTGAGAGCCACTAGCATCCTTTGATGTATCTACCATATATCTACTTTTACATAATTAAACTAATGTGTCAATAGGCAAAACAATTTTTCTCTACTTGACATATCCTATAATGTATGTTATATTCACCTTCTTAATTGCAACATGAATATAAAATCATTTTTAACATCAGCTGTTCTGCTTGGTATTATACTATTTACACATCCTATAGCTTCTTATGCGCAGACTATTTGCACTCCTATTTACGGCGGAGGACAAACATGTGTTACTACGGGAGAATTCAGTGTCGACAAAAAAATCCTAAACCCAATAACCAATAATTATGTAGACAATTTAGGAGTCAATGACGCAAGGTTCAAGCCAGGTGATATAGTAAATTTCCAAATTGATATAATAAACAATGGTGATGCCTTACTTCGAACTATTGACATAAAAGACACTTTCCCTCAATATTTGAATTTCGAGTCAGGACCTGGGAGCTTCAACGCAAATACCAAAATCCTAACTTTTAATTTAAGCAATCTGGCCTCAAAAGAGAAAAGAACATTTAAAATTGCGGGGAAAGTTGCTGATGCAAATCAAATTACTCTCACAAATGGATTTGTTTGTGTTGTTAATCAGGTTCAGGCAGTAAATCCAGCAGATACCAAACAAACAAGCCAAGACAACACTCAATTTTGTATCGAGAAAAACGGAGAAATAAAAGGAGGATTTCCAGTAGTTTCTCCTGTCCCTGTCTATCAAACTCCCCCAACAGGAGGAGAATCATTAATTCTCTTCTCTCTTTTACCAACCGGCCTCGCCGGCTGGCTCCTAAGAAAAATATCTATCAAGAATCACAAATAAGAATAAAGCTCTTATAATAGAAGCTAAATATGGAAAAATTAACTCATCAACCACCTTTTGAAAAACGTATATTGGCGCTAATGCCTCATGAGTTAGAGCAAAGACTATTGGTAAGAAAGGCTAGTCTTAATGGTTCTAGAAAAAGTAAAGATGCAGGAAAAGAGATCGTGTTGATGGAAAGACGTCTTAATTTATTACGTGAAGATATGGGAGCCTCAAGCGAAGAGATTCGTGGTAGAAGAACTGCAATTGCCAAAGAACTAGCTCACTTGGATGAAACCAAAAATTATGATTGGTTTCTTAGAGAAAGTCTTAGTATTAGATTACGACTGTTACATCAAAGAACAGAAAATCTAAGATCTTTGGGGCCTATAATCAGTGTTTTGGAGCATAAAGCTTGGAAAAAAGAACAATGGTTGGGAGGAAAAGCATTATCTCCACAGGAGTGGGAACAACTTTCTCCAAGATTGGTGTCCGACCCTCAAGCTAAATTAGAAGAAAGTGAAGAATATAGATGGTATTTGAGCACTCTTTCAGAACATAAAAGAAAAGAAGTAGATTCATTGGCAGGGCAAATTAAACCAATTGGAGATGATGTTAGAGCAGTAGTATGCATACCTACGTATAAAGAAGGTGGCAATATTTATCGGACTCTAAGTAATTACTTAGGACAAAAAGAGATGCCCCAAGAAGGAGTATCAACAACAAAAGCTTTTGATTGCCGTAAGCTTCGTATTGTGGTTTTTGATAATTATCCAGAAGGAGCAAATCCTGATCAAACTCAAGCCGAAGTAAGAAGATTTATCAAGGATCATCCTGAAATCCCAGTTGATTATGTAAAAGCACAATTTACTAAAGATACTGCCACAATTGGTCATATCAGAAATATGCTTGCCGCTGCTGTAATCGCAAGATCTCTTGAACGAAAAAATCCAAAAGGAGAATTGATTTATATTAGTAACGATGGAGATATGCCACAAAAAGCAATAAATCCTACTTACGTCGCAGACATAATCCATGAATTCGATACCCATCCAAATATGGATGCTTTAGCTGGCAAGATTGATATGCCAGAATCTCAAATGGCTCAACTTCCAGTCCAATTAGCTACAAGACGTCTATGGCAATATATGGACAGTATATATAGTCTAAAAGTTACAAAACAACCATTTCTTGTGGGAAGAAATTCAGCAATTAGACTAAAAATGGTGGCTGCTGTTGGTAATTACGATCCAAGAGATCGAGCAGGAGAAGATGTTGAGATCGGCAATAAAATTAAGTGGATAAGATCGTGGGATCCAAAACTTAGAGACTTTAATAAAGCTTTGATTAGAGGAGGTAAATTTCAATCAGGGAATAGAATACGTTATGTATCTAGAATCTCAATGGATACTGACCCTCGAAGAGATATTTTTAGACTTATATGTGGAGAACGAATTAAAACACAATACTCACAATTTGAAAGAAACAAAGATCTCCGAACAATGCAAACTGATGATTTAATCCAAGAGGCAATCAATAAAGGACATAAAGTATTCAATAGAGCGTTATTTGAACTGGAAGCTGGTCAGATCTACTACGATTCTCTAGGAGAAGAAAAAGGATTAGGAATAGAAGGAAGAATAGATACATTCACTAGAGCAATGGCGCTATTAGGAGCAAAATGGGAAATTAAAAACGGTAAATTTAAGCTAACTGATACCACAAAACTAGAAGAAAATATTTGGCTTCTACAATTTAGACAACTTCATCAACGTAAAGTCGAAGAATGGCTCGGAACAAAGCTTAAATCAATTGGAGCACTTAGGAGTGACAATAATAGAGTATTAACTGCTGAAACATTGGATGGCAATAAAGTAATAATTAGAACTTCAAGTCAAAATGACAGAAACAAGTTTCTCTCAGAGAAAATGATCCTCGACTTATTAAGAAGAAATGGAATTCCAGTCCCGCGTATTATTGCCTTAGATACTACGAAAACAATAATTCCAGACAGGACAATATTTGTATGTGAAAGATTACCTGGGGAAACATTAAATGGAGATCCTACAAAAAATAAAATTGCTGAAACTTCATTACTTATCCAGATTGGAAGTGTATTAAAAAGAATACATGAGATAGAAGTTGGAAGGGGTTTTGGATTTATCGATGAACAAGGAAACGGAACCAATAAATGCTGGGAAGAATTCGTTTTGAAACCCTTTCATTCTGAAAGATTAACCTTTTTAGTAGACAGAGGTTTTATCAGTAAAGCGGATCTTATAAAGGCAATTAACTTTGCAAACTCCAATAGATTTTTATTAGATAATTGTCCTCGCAAGCTACTTCATGGCGATTTCGCCTTAAGCAATATACTGCAAAAAGATAACAAACTAGTAGCAGTAATTGATTTTGAAAATGCAAAAGCTGGTGATCCTCTATGGGATATTGCTCATTTTGTAGTCTATGAACGAGATCGGATAGGAGGAGATAAAGGAGTCCAGGCTTTACTTAACGGATATGGAAATCCTAATTTACTATCTGATCCTAAACTAAGATTTAAATATTATCTCTATAAATTGTCTGATATTCTTTATGGTTTAGAATGGTATAGTTATCGACCCCATAGGTTTAAAGATATAGAATGGCTTA
>CAYJRY010000026.1:0-14650 GCA_964372855.1 uncultured Gammaproteobacteria bacterium
TGTTCAGAAAATAAACTATCTAAAAGCGTTTTATTAATATTTATATTTTGAGTTTGAAAATCTGAAGTGGGCATTACTTTTATAATAGTAAGTCTTAGGTTATAATGTCAACATGCAAAGCATCTTATTGGTATCAAAAAACCGAAAACTTTTCAAAGAATACATTGATAAGCTCTGCAAAAATGAAAAAATTGACCAACTTGATGTTAATGTTAATTCTTTTGAGAAAGCACTTGGCATAGACGACGTAAGAAATTTACAAAAAAAAATCTTTTTAAAACCATTCAGAAGTACATCAAAAGCAGTTGTTATTGAAGCTAAATGTGAAATGACTATTGAATCGCAAAATGCGCTTCTGAAGTTCCTTGAAGAACCACCAAATAATACTATTATAATAATCGTTGTAGAAAAAATTGGGCAAATTCTCCCAACTATTCTTTCGCGATGTAGAGTGATTGTGTTAATGGAACACTTAATAGTTTCCCAAGAGGAAATTAATCAATATTTTAATACCTTAATATCTTTACTTTCAAGCGGAATAGGAGATAGACTCAAAATTGCACAAGATTTCGCAAAAAATAAAGAAGAAGTAATTACTTGGATTGAGAAGATGATTTTTGCGGTAAGAGAGCAGCTTATTAATCTAATTTGTCAATCCTCGGTGAAGCCGAGGAATCCTCTGAAGATCACTTATTCCACTTTAGATGATAACATTACTCAATATCTTCATATCTTAAAATCTTTTCATCGAACCTATAAAGCTCTAAAATCAACCAATGTCAACCCGCGCTTAACTCTAGAAAATCTTTTTCTTAATTTGCCATGATTAAACAACTCAAAAAACTACTTTATTTCCCAATCGCATACTATTTTAGGTGCTTTGCAAAGATTCAGCTTGCGATTTGGAACCCAAGAATTATTGTGGTGACAGGTTCAAGCGGAAAAACAACCCTACTTCAACTTATAGAATCCCAAATCGGAAACGAAGCTTACTATTCCCATCAAGCAAACAGCAGCTTTGGAATTCCATTTGATATTTTAGGATTAAAACGCACAAAGCTAACAATTGATGAATGGCCATCTCTTTTCTTGCTAGCTCCATTTAAGGCTTTTAAAAAACCGCCCAAGGAACAACTCTATGTAGTTGAGGCAGATTGCGATCGACCGTATGAAGGAGAATTCTTAGCATCTCTATTAAAACCAGAAGTCAGTATTTGGACAAATGTTGGAAGATCGCATACCATGAATTTTGACCAAGAGATTAAAAAGGGTAAGTTTAAAACTGTTGAAGAAGCAATTGCTTACGAGTTTGGCTATTTTATAGAATTCGCAAAAAAATTGGTAATTGTTAACGGTGACTCGTATCTCATTTTAAAAGAAATATTTAGAACAAAGGCGAAAGTTAAAACAGTGAGCCGGAAACAATTGGTAGAATACAAGTTGTACAAAGATCACACAGAATTTAAAATAAATGGTAAAACATTTATGATTAAAGGATTGATTCCAAAAGAAGCGTCTATAACTATACAAATGACTCTAGTTCTTCTTGACTATCTTAATATAAAACCAGATTACACATTCTCAAAATTCAGCCTTCCACCTGGAAGGTGTAGTCTCCTTAAAGGGATAAAAAATACAACCATTATAGATAGTTCTTACAACGCAACACCTGATGGGGTGGCTTCTATTCTTGAAATGTTTGATCAGTATCCAAGTAACAGAAAGTGGTTGGTAATGGGTGATATGATTGAACTTGGAAACGAAGAAAAAGAAGAACACGAAAAATTAGCTGACATTATTTTCTCTATGAAGTTGGACAAAATTAATTTAGTTGGATCTCGTGTTTCAAAATATACGTTTCCTAAATTGAGACGGAATGACAAGACGGGAAAATTCATCTTGCCAAAAGACGCTTTAGAGTATTTATTAAACAATCTAAAAGGTGGGGAAGTAATATTATTTAAAGGCGCGAGATTTTTGGAAGGGATTATTGAACATTTGCTTGCAGATAAAAATGATGTCTACAAATTATGCAGACGAGAAAAAATTTGGCAAATTAGGAGAAAAAAATGGGGACTGTGAACTGCGAACTATGAACTACGAAATCTTTATCTTACATGGTTGGACATACTCTACTGAAAAATGGAATAGTTTAATTGATGAACTCAGGCAAAAAGGATTTAAGCTTAATCTTCTTAAAATTCCAGGCTTAACTGAAAAAAGTGATAAAGTTTGGACAATAAGTGATTATGTTGAATGGCTAAGGCAAAAAATTAACAATGCAATAATTAATCAAACCAAAAGTAAAACTGTCCTCATCGGTCACTCAAATGGAGGCCGAATAGCTCTTAATTTCGCAATAAAATATCCAAATCTACTCTCATATTTAATCTTAATAGATAGCGCTGGTATCTACCATGAGGATTTAGTAATCCAGACGAAAAGGGTTATATTTAAAAGTATTGCAAAAATTGCTAAAAAAATAACCAATTCTCAAATGCTTAGAAATTTTTTATATAAAATAATAGGGGAGAGGGATTATAAAAACGCCAAACTAAATATGCGAAAAACTATGATCAATCTTATTGATTCAGATAAGTTCCTTCGTTATAACAATGTTATAACACAGACATTAATTATCTGGGGCAGAAATGACAAAACAACTCCTCTTTATGATGGGAAAATGATGCATAGGCTAATAAAAAAATCAAAGTTTGTTGTTATAGAAAACGCAAAACACTCACCACAATTCACACATGCAAAACAAGTTGCGGATTTGATATATGAACATATTTAATTCTTTGGGGTCAAATTACGATTTGAAATTTGTCTTAACATCATTTTTTGCAAATAGTAATGACAAAGATCGATCAGAACTAATTAATCTCCTTGAATCAAAATATAACGGCAAAGCTTTGCTACTATATAAAGGTAGAGAAGCGCTAACTCTTGCTTTAAAAATACTTAATCTTCCTAAGGAATCTTTGGTTGCGATTAATGGATTTACTTGCTTCGCTGTTTATAAAGCAGTTGAGGAGGCTAACTTAAAACCGGCCTGTCTTGATCTTGACTTAGAAAAATTTGATCTTAATTTTACTCCATCTCTACTTGAAAAAGAGATTAAGAAAAATCCAAATATAAAAGTTATAATTATCCAGAACACATTAGGATACCCATGTGACATAGAAAAAATTTCTTTTATTTGTAAAAAAAACAAGTTAATACTTATTGAGGATTTAGCCCATTGCGTTGGAACAAAATATTTAAACGGCAAAGAAGCAGGAACTATTGGAGATTTTGCAATTCTATCTTTTAGTCAAGACAAAGTTATTGATGCGGTATCTGGTGGAGTTTTGGTTATTAGAAATAAAAAATATTTAACCTCTGACCTCGTAAGTCTAACGCACGCAACTTGCGAGGTCGATTTCAAACAGCAATTAAAAGACAGATTTTATCCTATTCTTACTTATAAAATTAGAGCTTATTATGGTTTTGGATTGGGTAAGCTAATTCATTTTTTAATTAAAAAATTAAACCTTTTATCAAAACCAATGCAGGACAATTTGTATGGTTTGTTTTCTCTTCCTAACTGGTATTGCCAACTAGCGTTAATCCAATTTAATAACTTAACAAGAAATTTTACCCACAGAAGAAAAATTGCTAATATTTACAAAAATAATTTAAGTAAAAGTATATTAACTAACGAAATCAATGAATTAATAGAGCATTCTTCCAACTTGAGATTTCCTATTTTTGTAAATAAAAGAAAAGACTTAATAAATCACCTTAAATCATATGGAATCCATGTTTCTGACATTTGGTACGATGATGTTTCACCGGATTGTCCCAACGCTCAAAAAATTGCATCCATAATTCTTAATCTGCCAACACATATCAATATTAGCGAGATTGATGCAAAACTCATATGTGAAAGGATTAACAAATGGATAAAATCACAGTAGAAAACATTGATGATAAAAATGAATGGGAAGATTTTTTGTCGCATCACCAAGAAGCTAACTTTTTACAGTCTTGGTATTGGGGAGAATTTTATAATAATCTAGGAAACAAAATCCAAAGGACTGGATTTTATTACGACAATAAGTTGATAGGCGTAATGCTTTCTATTGTTGAAAACGCAAAAAGAGGAAGATATCTAACAGTACCTGGCGGGCCAATTATTGATTGGACAAATTCTCAACTAGCTAAATCTTTTGTAGTAGAAATAAAAAAAATTGCTTATATTAATTCATGCGTTTTTATAAGAGTCCGACCCCAGCTGGTCTTAAATAATTTTTCAAAAAATCTTTTCAAAAATAATGGATTTGTTAACGCTCCTATGCATTTACACGCACAATTAACAAGACAACTTGATATTACAAAATCAGGAGATGATTTACTCAAAAATATGCGGAAGGCAACTCGATATGAGATAAAAAAAGCTCAAAAAGAGGGTATAAAAATTATAACATCATATGATGAGAGTCAGATAAAAAACTTCTATGAGCTTCAGTTGCAAACTGCCATAAGACAAAACTTTGTGCCTTTTTCTTATAAATATTTATACGAACAGTTTAAGGTATTTGCCCAAGAAGATAAAGCACTTCTTTATAGCGCGTATTTTAAAGAAAAACTTTTAGCTCAAGCTTTTATAATTTTCTATGGTAAAGAAGGGGTTTATCATTACGGCGCGAGCACAGATGAAGGAAGAAATTATCCTGGAGCATACTTAATACAATGGGAGACAATACAAGAGGCCAAGAAAAGAGGCATGACGCGATATAATTTATGGGGAGTTTCACCAGTTAATGAACCCAAACATCGTTTCTCCGGTCTTTCATTATTTAAGCGTGGATTTGGAGGAGTTGACGTTGAGTACCTTCACGCACAGGATTTAATAATAAATTATCCCAAATATTTAATTAACTACGCAATTGAAATCATCAGAAAAAGAATCCGCAATGTATAATTTTCCATAAGATATCTATTTCGTTGAAGCTTTGCCGATCCCATAACGGAATTCTATTGACGATAAGGATTGTCGAAAGCAGACTCGATCTTGGGCAGAACAAACACAGTGCAATTTCTCGATTCGCTTAGACTCGCTTAAAAGTAAATTATCACGAATCTGATGTAACCTAAGATATAGCTGTGGCATTTTTAGAATTTTTGTGGTAAAATTTTGAATATGCCAAAATCCTCAGACTACACTGGAGCACAAATTCAAGTATTAGAAGGCCTTGAGCCAGTTAGAAAACGTCCAGCCATGTATATCGGCTCAACCGATGCAATTGGACTTCATGAGTCTTTGCGGGAAATCATAGACAATGCAGTTGATGAGGCATTAGCTGGTTTTGCCAAAAACGTCTGGATAACTCTAAGTAATGATGGCACCGCAACTGTTGTTGATGATGGTCGCGGTATTCCTGTTGATGTGATGCCGCAATACAAAAAGTCTGCTCTTGAAATAGTAATGACCAAACTTCACGCCGGTGGCAAATTTGGAGGATCAGCATACAAAATTTCAGGAGGACTCCATGGGGTTGGAGCATCTGTTGTAAACGCATTATCAGAATGGATGAGAGTTGAGGTAAAAAGAAACGGAAAAATATATTCTCAAGATTACTCAAGAGGCAACCCAAAAACAAAACTTCTAGAGAAAGCTTCCTCATCTATTGATTCACCGCTAACTAAAAATCAAACAGGAACAATTGTAACTTTTCTTCCAGATAGCAAAATTTTCTCAACAATTGTATTTGATTTTGATACAGTAAAAAAAGCAATTCGCGAAAGAGCTTATTTGGTTCCAGGTCTTTATTTCCATTTATATGACTTGCGTGATGGAAGAAAGCAAGAAGCCAATTTCTATTTTGAAGGTGGGATTACATCTTTGGTTGAGAAACTAAATGAAAACAAAGGTCCATTACACGCGCCAATTTTTATTAAAAAGAAGGATGGAGACGTAGAAATCGAAGTATCTCTTCAATATAACAACGGATATACAGAAAATGTTGAAAGCTATGTTAATGTTATCAATACAATAAATGGAGGGACACATTTAACAGGATTTAGAATGGCCTTAACTCGTGCGATAAATGATTATGGTAAAAAAATTGGAAGCTTCAAAGACAATGAAGATTCAGTAACAGGAGATGACACGAAAGAAGGTTTGTCCGCTGTTGTTTTTGTCAAAATGCCGCAAGACAGGATCCAATTTGAAGGTCAAACAAAAGGAAGACTGGGAAATTCTGAGATTCAGCCGATAGTTGCAGCTGTAGTAAAAGAGGGTTTATCAGTTTATTTTGAGGAAAATCCTTCTGATGCACGCAAAATTTTGGAGAAAGTTTATTTGGCAGCCAAAGCTCGTTTAGCGGCAAAAGCAGCAAAAGAAGCAATACTAAGAAAAGGCGCATTGGAAGGATCATCTCTTCCTGGAAAATTGGCTGATTGTCAGGAAAAAGATCCAAGTATTTCAGAATTGTATCTTGTTGAAGGAGATTCAGCTGCAGGAACAGCCAAAGGCGGACGAGACAGGAAGTTCCAGGCAATTCTTCCAATCGGAGGAAAAATCTTAAACACTGAAAGAGCTCGGCTTGATAAGATTATTGAACACGAGGAACTTAAAAATGTGATTATTGCTTTGGGGATGGGAATAGGGGAGACTATTAAATTTGAAAAGCTAAGATACCATAGGATTATTATCATGACTGATGCGGACGTTGACGGAGAACACATTGAAACTCTTCTTTTGACTTTTTTTTACCGTCATTTGCCACAAATTATAACTAATGGATATCTTTACATAGCACAGCCGCCTCTTTATAAACTACAAAGAGGAAAAGATATTAAGTATGCTTACTCTGATGAGGAGAAAGAGCAAGTCTTGAAACAGATGAGGAATGGAAGCGCTACAATTAATATTCAACGCTACAAAGGTCTTGGAGAAATGAATAAAGATCAACTATGGGATACGACAATGAATCCGCAAAACCGCATATTGAAAAAAGTAACTGTTGAGGATGCAGAAGAGGCAGACGCAGTCTTCACAATGCTTATGGGCGATGAAGTCCCCCCCCGCAAACAATTCATCCAAAGTAACGCAACCACGGCAACTTTGGATATTTAAATCTTTACCGGATCGTCGAAGCTAAACCGATTCTAGATCGGAAATATATGGATAAATGACAAAATAAAAACATTATCTCCTTGAAATAAAACGCAAATTAACATATAATATGGGTGTATTTTTATGGATTTATCCTTCATAGTTAACAACGCAATTCCAACAGCAATAATTGCAAGTCTTCTATCTATTGGATACGGCATTTTCCTCTCATTTAATATCCTATCGCTTCCCACAGGCAATAAAACAATGAATGATATCGCGGATGCTGTCAAGGAAGGAGCTGCGGCATACCTAAAGAGACAGTACAAAGTTGTTGGTCTAGTTGGCGGAATTATTTTCTTGATTTTATTTTTGACAATAGGTGTTAATGCAGCGATTGGTTTTGCAATTGGCGCGATTGCTTCAGCTTTGGCTGGAATAATCGGCATGAATATTGCCGTTAGAGGGAATATTCGAACAGCCCAAGCCGCGAAAGACGGATTACCCAAAGCTTTTTCCGTAGCATTCAAAGGCGGAGCGGTAACAGGACTTTTGGTAGCTGGACTTGCGCTTTTGGCAGTAAGTGGATTTTATCTTTACCTAAATACCATAAGAGCAGGCACTGATATTGATTGGACACCATTAATAGCTCTTGGATTTGGCAGTTCTCTTATTTCAGTATTTGCTAGATTGGGTGGTGGGATTTATACAAAAAGCGCTGATGTCGGAACAGATATGGTTGGAAAAATTGAAAAAGGAATTCCTGAAGATGATCCCAGAAATCCTGGAGTAATCGCGGATTTGGTAGGAGATAACGTAGGAGACGATGCTGGAATGGCCGCAGATTTATTTGAGACTTATGTAATAACAATTGTTGCCGCAATGATTTTAGGAAATCTTTTGTTTCCTAATAATCTATCAGTTATATTTTACCCGTTACTAATAGGTGCGATTTCAATAGTAACAAGTATTATCGGAACTTTCTTTGTCCAAGTAAAAGGAAAAGGTATTATGATGGCTTTATATAGAGGCCTTGCTGTATCAACACTTCTTTCTGTCTTGGGTTTTTATTATATAACTACAATTATTTTCCCCCAAGGGATTTTAAATATTCCTAGTATTAATCTTTTCTATAGTCTTCTTATTGGCCTTATTGTCACTATTGGTATGGTTGTTATAACAGAATACTTTACTTCCAAAAAATTTTCTCCAGTAAAAACAATAGCAGATGCATCAAATACAGGATCCGGAACAAATGTAATTGCAGGTTTAGCTGTCTCTATGAAAGCAACCCTTGCCCCAATTCTATTAATATCAGCGGCAGTTTTGGTAGCTTATAACCTGGGAGGACTTTATGGAGTAGCGATTGCTGCGACAAGCATGCTTTCTTTGACAGGAATTATTGTTGCAATTGATGCATTTGGACCAATTACTGATAACGCAGGCGGAATTGTCGAGATGGCCAAACTTCCCCAAAGCGTCAGAAAAGTAACTGATCCTTTGGATGCGGTTGGCAACACCACAAAAGCAGTGACCAAAGCTTATGCAATTGGCTCTGCGGGACTTGCCGCTCTTGTTCTTTTCGCAAGCTATACTCAAGAGCTTGCTGATAAACAGACATTTGAATTCTCACTTTCTGATCCTTTAGTATTAGTCGGGCTTTTTATTGGAGGAGCACTTCCATACTTTTTTGGCGCGTTAGCCATGGAAGCAGTTGGAAAAGCAAGCGTTTCTGTTGTTAATGAAGTTCGAAGACAGTTTAAGGAAATCAAAGGTATTATGACAGGGAAAGCCAAACCTGAATACGGAAAAGCAGTTGATATTGTAACCCAAGCTGCAATTAAACAAATGATTATTCCAACCCTTATCCCTGTTATTGTCCCAATTTTAGTTGGTTTTACTCTTGGCCCAAAAGCTCTTGGAGGTGTACTTGTTGGAAGTATAATAACTGGACTTTTTGTAGCAATATCTATGACAACGGGTGGTGCAGCTTGGGATAATACTAAAAAATATATCGAGGAAGGCCATTTTGGAGGCAAAGGAAGTTTTGCTCATCAAGCTGCAGTTACTGGAGATACAGTTGGGGACCCTTACAAAGATACCGCAGGACCAGCAATTAATCCGATGATAAAGGTACTAAATATCGTGGCGCTTTTGATTGCCTCGTTTATAGTTTAGCGTTTAGCAACTAGCTACTAGCGTTTAGTTAACTAGACGCTAGACGCTAATAACTAAACGCTTCTAAGTTTATGAATATCGGAACTCTTAAACAAACAGGAATAACAGGGGAGATGAAACGGGCATACTTGGATTATGCTATGTCTGTAATTGTTTCTAGAGCTCTTCCTGATGTAAGAGATGGACTAAAGCCAGTCCACAGACGCATTCTTTTTGCGATGCATGAGCTAAATTTATCTCACTCCGCAAAATATGCAAAAAGTGCAAAAATTGTCGGGGAGGTAATGGGAAAATATCATCCTCATGGAGATTTGCCAATTTATGATGCCTTAGTTCGCCTTGCTCAAGATTTCTCTATGAGATATCCTCTCATTGATGGGCAAGGAAATTATGGATCAATGGATGGAGATCCGCCAGCTGCAATGCGTTACACTGAAGCTCGACTTGCTGCGATAACTTCTGAGATGTTAACAGATCTTGATAAAGAAACAGTTGAGTATTTGCCCAACTTTGATGCAACCTTAAAAGAACCACAATATCTTCCAGCAAAATTACCAAATCTACTTTTGATGGGTAGTGAGGGTATCGCAGTTGGTATGGCAACCAAAATTCCTCCCCACAACCTAGGAGAAGTAATAGACGCGATTATTTTTATGATAGGGAAAACCAAAATTACAAAAACTACAAATGGTCACTCTGCATTTTCGTTAGTTTCCAGTGTTTCTGTTGATGAACTTTTGGAATATATAAAAGGTCCTGATTTCCCAACAGCTGGAGCTATTTATGATCAGACAGAAATTAAAAATGTTTATACAACTGGACGAGGAAGAATTTTGATTCGAGGAAAAGCAGAAATTGAAGATATAGGACAAGGAAAATCTGCAATAATTATTACAGAGCTTCCCTACCAAGTAAACAAAGCCCTTATGGTTGCAAGGATTGCGGATTTGGCTCGAGATAAAAAAATCGAAGGAATATCTGATCTTCGAGATGAGTCAGACAGACATGGGATAAGAGTAGTAGTTGAGCTAAAAAGAGACACAGCTCCCAGAAGAGTTTTAAATAATTTATTCAAGCATACATCTCTTCAATCAATTTTCCCTGCAAATATTGTTGCCCTAGTTGATGGAACGCCCCAAACTCTTAATCTCAAAGCAATTCTTGAGGAATATCTAAAACATAGATATATAGTTGTTACCAAACGCTCAGAATTTGAACTGCGTCAAGCAAAGGCTCGGCTTCATATTTTGGAAGGCCTTAAAATCGCGGTTGACCATATTGATGCGGTTATTAAAACCATTCGTGAGTCCAAAGATCAAGATGCAGCAAAGCAAAACCTAATAATTAAATTTAAACTAACTGAAATTCAAGCTGTTGCAATTTTGGATATGCAACTTAGGCGTCTTGCTGCGCTTGAGAGGCAAAAAATTGAAGATGAGCTAGTGATGGTAAAAGAAACAATTGATTATTTAGAAGATCTTCTGAAACACTCGGAAAAAATTCTGGGAGTGATAAAAGATGAGTTAAAATTCCTAAAAGATAAATACGCTGACCCAAGAAGAACAAAGGTTTACAAAAGTAAAGTCGGTGAATTTTCTGAAGAGGATCTTATTCCAAATGAATCAACAGTCATTACAATTACAGATACTGGCTATATCAAACGCCAAAGTCTAAATAGTTTTAGAGTGCAAGCTCGTGGCGGCAAAGGAGTAAAAGGGATGACTACAAAAGATGAGGATGGAATTTTAAATATCCGCTATGCCCAAACTCATGATAATATACTTTTCTTCACCAACAAAGGCAAAGTATATCAGCTTAGAGCTTATGAGATTAATGAGTCTCAAAGAACCAGTAAGGGGACAGCTATCGTCAACCTTATAAATGTAGAAAGTGGGGAAAAAGTCGAATCCTTTATTAATTACCGAACAAGGAAAAACCAAGAGGATTATCCATATAAATACGTATTTCTAACAACCAAAAATGGTACTGTGAAAAAGACAAGCTTATCGGAGTTTGAGAATATAAGAAGAAATGGAATTATTGCTATAAAACTAGATATTGGCGATGAGCTTGTCTGGAGCAACCTTACAGAAGGGGATAATGATGTAATACTTACAACCTTGAATGGACAAGCAATTAGATTCTCTGAAAAATCTGTAAGGCCAATGGGCCGCTCAACAACCGGTGTAAGAGGTATACGCCTTATGCCAAATGATAAAGTAATTGGAATGGATATAATAAGAAAAACCGATGTTGCAGATTTGTTAACTATCATGGAAAATGGTTTGGGCAAAAAAACAAAAACATCAGAATTTAGAGGCCAAAGCAGAGGAGGGCAAGGTGTAAAAGTCGCTAAGGTCACTGCCAAAACTGGAAAAGTTACATTTGCACAAGTAATTCCTCCAAATTGTAAAAACCTTATTATTACTTCCAAAAAAGGACAAGTCGTAAAACTTGATATCACACAAGTACCACGTCGTTCTAGAAACACACAGGGAGTCTTCTTAATGCGGTTTTCAAAATCCAATGATCATGTAGGCTCTGCAACTTGTATTGAAGAATAAGACGTATGTCATTCTGAGCCGAAGGCGAAGAATCTAAATTAAGTCTTATGTAATAAATGAAAATAGAAGGACATCAGATTGCAACCAATATTCTTAAAAATCTCCAAATAAAAGTTTCCAAACTAAAAGTAATAGGAATTGTACCTCACTTTGTAATAATTTTAATAAACAAAGATCCTGCCTCAAAGGTTTATGTAAAACAAAAAATCTTGACTGCGAATAAAATTGGAATCAAAACCTCGTTTCTTCAGTATCCAATCTCAATCTCACAAAAACAACTATTAGATAAGTTAAATGATTTGAATCATTTAACTTCTGTGCATGGTATTATTGTTCAGAGGCCATTGCCTAGACACATCGATACTCAAGTTATAATAGAAGCTATAGATCCTAAAAAAGATATTGATGGTTTTCACCCTGTGACTTCTTTCCAATCTCCTCTCGCACAGGCTGTTTTGAAGATTTTAGAAAGTATATTCGGCCACCTTCGAGGTGGTGTTGCGCCTGCGGCACACCTCGAAGGTGAATTCCATCAATGGCTCAAATCCAAAAAAATCGTGATCTTTGGCAAAGGAGAAACAGGCGGGAAGCCTGTAATTGATATGCTAAAAAAAATTGGCATCAATCCTTTAATAATCGATTCCAAAACCCCAAATCCCCCTAATTTAACCAAATCCGCCGATATTATAATCTCCGCAGTCGGCAGACAAAATTTAGTAAAACCAGAAATGATAAAAAAAGGCTCAATTCTAATAAGTATTGGCTTATCAAAAGGAAAAGATGCCAAGCTTCATGGAGACTACGATGAGGAAAAAATCAAAAACCTCGCCTCATTCTACACCCCAACCCCAGGCGGTGTAGGCCCCGTCAACGTCGCTATGCTCCTGAAGAATTTAATATCTAATCTCAAATCTTAATTAGAAAAAAATAATTCCGTGGGAACTTCAAGTTCCATACCAGCTGTTGCTTGTCCAGTATTTAACGATTCATCAAGCGGTTTTTCCCGGAAGTTTCTCTTCGCTTCAAATCTAATATTTGCTCTAACTCCTTGGTATCTTGTCGGTACTGAATAGTAGTAAGGTATACCTTCATAAAAGACCTTATTCATGTAACGAATCCCATTTTGAATTCCAACAATTGCCCCAGGATCTTCTTCTTTTAAACTTTCCCACTCCTTCCAATCATCAACTTTTACTATTTTTATTTTATCTCTTTGAATAAAATCACTCAAAGTTTCTTCTGGTAGAAGAATACCAATTTTTCTTGCAAGTTCTTCTTGAAGTCGAGTATTTTGTTTAGCAGTTTCTGATCTTGTCTCATTATTATCAAAATTCCATATTTTTGTTAAACTGGGCAATTCAAGAGAGAATGTTTCAAAAACTACTGGAAAGTATGCACGAAAACCACTACTTTTATCGTATCGTGCTCCAAATAGTCTATATGCTTTAACAAAATTTTCCCACGCACTTCTGTCTAACCAAGCTCGAGATTGAAATGCATTATAAAGTTCATCAAGTTTTACTTCTAATACTGCACCACTCTCGTATCTGCTATAGTCTGTAGAAAACTTATATACTTTTCTTCTTTGCTGCCCTGGCGAAAGTTTGGTAAATTGCTCTTCTTCCAAAAATTCCAAAATTTGAAAACCCTTACCCATCCATTCTTCAACCCTCTTTTTTTCATGAGTTAATTTATGAGTGACTATAACGTCAAGATTTCTATACTCTCCGGTCAACGTTTGTGAATTTTTTACTACAGCTTGAACATCGTTTACAATTTCACCGAGAACTCCCTTAAACACATGTGGTTGCTCTGGATAAACTCCTGGTGTTTCTTTTGCCTGACTCATGGGTGAAATATACCATAGATAGATTAATTTAGCAAGCTTTATCAAAAGTATAACACAATTTAGTAATTAATTTTAGGTATAAACTGAATTTATTCAAATGGTTCGAAAGATCAAAGAAAATTCAAAATTTTTTCAAATTTTTCCTCATTGACACCAAATAAGATTTTCTGTAAAGTAGATTCCCAGAACAAAGTTCTCTCTGTATGGAAACCCCAGATAAAATTAACGGCAATTTCAAAGGGAAAGATATAATTTCTCTTGATCAATTCCTCAAAAAAGATATCGATATTTTATTCTCTAAAACTTTCAAAATGAAGAAACTTGTTCAGATAAAAGGAGGATCTAATCTACTCGAAGGTAAAATTATGTCCGCTCTTTTTTACGAACCATCTTCAAGAACTTTTGGATCATTTGTTGCTGCTATCCAAAGGCTTGGTGGAGGATTTATACCCCTTCAAGGAATGGGAAATTCTTCCGTTGCAAAAGGGGAGAGTCTTGAAGACACCATACAAACATTTTCCTCATACAGTGACGTTATTGTAATCCGCCATTCAGAAGTTGGAGCAGCATTAATTGCAGCCAGTGCTACAGAAATACCCGTTATCAATGCGGGAGATGGGATAGGGGAGCATCCAACGCAAGCATTACTTGATCTTTATACAATTTATGAAAAACATAAAAGATTGGATAATTTAATAGGCGTTATAGCAGGTGATATAAAAAATGGCCGAACAATTCATTCTCTGATCCGAGGGCTTTCTATTTTTAAGAAAAACACACTTTATCTTTTGTCTCCAAAACAGATTAGATTAGCCCCCGTAGATTGTGAAAATTTTACTAAAAGAGGAATAAAACTTATTGAGATTGACAAAGAAAAAGATCTTCCCAAAATTGCGCATTTTTGGTACTGGACTAGAATTCAAAAAGAAAGATTTAGCAATTTAAAACTCTTCG
>CAYJRY010000027.1:0-6035 GCA_964372855.1 uncultured Gammaproteobacteria bacterium
CCCAAACGACAGCAGTGTAAATAACTCTATGTTGTATGTTAATAGATTTTATAATATTTTTAATTGATGTAAAATATTTAGGATCTTCAGAGTTTGCCCCAACTATAACGTATTTCACATTTTCAATGATATGAGGAAGTGCGCGCAATACCGTTTCATAGTTTTTAATAGGGTAAATTCTTCCTACTTGTATAATATATTTTCCAAGAGATGGAACAAGTGCCTTTATTTTTTTACTCGCTAATTTTTCGACATCCATAAATGCCTCATCTTCTAAACCGTTACTTATTACACGAATAATATCTTTTCTAATTCCTTGTTTAATCATTTGTTCCTTCTCCCAGACTGAGACAGCACGAATCTTATCGACAGATATATTTATTAAAAATTTTCCAATAGTTAAATGGTAGAACTTTTTAATAATACGCGATCCCAAACCAAATACCTTCCACTCAGGCGTATACCCTCCGTGTGGTGTAAGTATTATTCTCAAGGATTTGTTTCCAAAAAATTTTCTAACAGCTGACACAAGCAAAATATAGCTATGAGGAAAAATATTGAAGTTGTGTAAACACAACAAGGAACTTTCACTCCAGTTAGTTTTATTAATAAATCCATACCAATGATATGTGTAACGGCGTACTTTCAGGCCTCTTATTTCCTCATATTCTGGCAGGATATTTTTTTCTGTATGGGTATTCTTAGAGGTATGAATCCAAACTTCCCAACCTAAATCTGTTAAGATGCTGTACGTATTAAGAATATTCGTCTCAATACCTGCCGCAGCAGGGTGAAAATATTTGACTATAACATCTATTCGTTTATTATTCTTACTGATCATGATTAAATCAATCTTAAAGCGAGATTCGAAAAATATTTTTTAATTATTTTTCTAACTTGAATTGCCCAAAATGTAAAAATTATTGTAAACTCAAAAAAACTGTGTGTTCCATCAACGCCAATTCTTGGAATCTTGAACCTATTAATTTTTGGGGTAATAATCTCATCATCCATTGAAAATCCTAATTTATAGCCTGACTCCTCAACTTTTTTTATTATTCTGTCATTGTATCTTCCTTTTGGGTAAGCGAAATATTCTATCTTAATTTTTATTTTTTTCTCTAACTCTCTTTTTGAATCTCTTATCTCATTTTCTATTTGTTTATCACTCAAGTTATAGAAATTAGTGTGTGTTGCTCCGTGAGATCCAATAATCCACCCATTCTTTTTAAATCTTAATAGTTCTTTTTTTGTCAAGAGCTTTTGATTTGTACCTAATTCTTTTGCATCTATCCGATCAGGACTTGATAAAACAAATAAAAGTGGTTTCACACCTAAATTATTTATGAAATGTTCAATTTTTAGTATATCTTTATATCCATCATCTATAGTCAAAAGTACCGAATTCTTTGATATCTTTTCCTTTCCTTTAATGTATGCATATAAATCATAAACTGTGATGAATTTATAGTTCTTTTGTAAATATTCCATCTGTTTTTTAAAATTCCTGATCTTTATACTAAACCTCCAACTGCTTTCAGAAAAACTGTGATAACAAAGAACGACAATCTCAACATCTTTTTTAACAACAGTTGAGAACAATTTAATAAGAGCATATAATACTTTTCTAAGTAACTTCTTCATAATTATTGCTTTGTAGCTACCACAGTTACTATGCAAGGAAAACGTGGATCATTAAAGTCGAGTTCTTCTTTTGTTAATTCTTCTGTAGCAAGACCAACCCAAAAACACTGACTAGACAAAACATTACCATATGACTTTACTATTAATTTTTCCCTTCTGAAATATTTGCTAAAAACATATTTTGCAGCATTTGCTGTAAACCTCCACATAGTATATTTGTCATATACTGGGCTAAAGCAAGATAATGTCACGAGAAGATTGCCTCCTGGCCTTAGGATTCTTAAACACTCCCTAATCGCTGCCTCATAATCGTCTACCATCCCTAGAGTATGAGTAATAATTAGACAATCGTATTTATTATCAGGAACAATATCTAATTTTCGTAAATCTCCATGAATATTTGCTAGTTTATTTTTAAAATTGTTATCAAGGACATCGCTTTTCGAAACCTTATCTTTTCCATATTTTAAAGTATATAAATTATCAACAATCTCAAGGCAACTTCCTTTTATTAAACCTTTATTAACATTTAGAAATTTTTCAATATAGTATCTATCTATTGGTTTTCCCCTATCAAATCCAAACTTAGTGCTTATTGGTTTTAGGCTACGAGTAGCTAGAAAAAATCTATCTTTAGGCTTAATTTTTCTCATAACAATTGCCCTAATTGAAGCTGTTATCTTAATCAAAAAATTTTTCATATTTATATCTTGTTACTTACTTCCTTGGAACTGACTGCGATTTCCCAAGTGTCTTTCCAATTTTTAATAAAATATGACTTTATCTTCAGATATAAAACTAAAAATAAATAAAAGCTTATATAGATAGAAAATATTATCGACATTCTCAGTAAACTTTTAACAATAATCATACTAGGAATTCTATATTCTGAATTTATAAAGCTTTTATTAAATAACACAGAGAGTAATTTTTGAGATTGGAAAAACCTAATACTTTGTCTTGAATGGTCTTTAAAATTTTCTGGCAGACTATAAATAATATCTGTATCTTTTATATACTTATACTTAAATCCATTATCTATACAGTAAAAATACGAATACGCATCATTACCAATACTTGAGGGAAAATGAATTTTCTTGTAAAGTCTTTTTGAAAATGCCCTAGCTTGACCATGGCAAGTATAGACGTTATCTCCGTTTTTATATGCTTCATATATAAAATTTTTAATACTCATGCCAACTTGAAGAATATTTTCGAAGTGATTTCTTGGTCTAGTTTCTCGAATATTAGGCGAAGTAAGATCATAGTCTTTAATAATAATGGGATGAACAATTTTCTCTAAAAAATTTTTATCTACAATTCTAATATCTGCATTCAACAGAATAAGCACATCAGAATCACAACTACTTATTATTTGATTTTCAACATATGCTAACCCTAACCGTTTTTTATTATCAATTAGATGTATTCTTTTATCTTTTATGTTTTTAGAAACAGAAACTGTACGATCTGTACTTCCATCAGAATAAACAATAATTTTCTCAAGCTTAATATTTTTTTTATTTTGATTAAGGATGTCCCGAATCAAAAACCCAATATTAGCTTCTTCATTATATGCAGGTATTCCAATAACGGCTTTGAATTTTTTCATTTATTATTTTTAATAATAGGCTTCGTATTTAGATTGCTAACTAAACTGGGTTTTATTTCATAAATGTCTGCAAATGGATAATGATTAACTAGCTTATAATCTCCTTTTCTAAAAGATTTTGTTTTGTTTATTAATTTAAATGTCAGATCATTTGTATCATTTGTTCTCATAATAATCCAGCGAGCCCATCTATCAGGACTTGTTGTTGCGCTTTCCCAATACGCTCCTGTCCCTTCATGTATAAACTTAATCATAGGGAAACCGGAGGAAAAAATTATTGCATCATGTGAAGCAACGGAAATAAGTATGAATCCATCTTTGTTAGCATTTTTCCTAAGCCATCCACTTACCTCTGAGACATTCTTCTGGCTTGACCCCACTTTCGCATCATCGATTGTAACTGCATCAGCGTTTACAAAACTAAAAAATAAAAGAAGAGACAATAATCCAACGATTACAAAACGGAGATCTTTAAATTTATTTACTAGATATCCAATGAATATGGCAAATGATGGCATCATCATTACTCCATATCTGGCATTAAACCACGTATCCCCTGATATACCCTCTATAAATAGAACTGAATGACCAAGATATAAAGCGAGTATGTTGAAAAGCAAGGGAGCAAGAAGAGTTAATAAGGCAATTTTTATAGATAAAGAAACACCTCTACTGATCCACAAAACTATTGCACCTATCAATGCCAAAAAAACAATGAAGGCGTTTGAATTAAATACTATAGCGTGTAAATATACCCTTGTCGCCATAAGAAAATCACCCTTTGTCGCCAATACTCCTGCTTCCTGCAATTGTTGTTGTTGGGCATGTGCTGAATAAGGTCCGTACATGAAATATAATGCATCTTTGAAGATTAGCTGATTCCACAAAAACCATAAAAATATTCCAAATCCTGCCATGGTTGCAAATAATATAACTATTCCTTCTGCCACTTTATATCCCTTCTTTCTCAGAATTTGTATAGTAATTAACAGATTTGAAAATGCAAATAAAAACCATCCGTCATATCTAACTAAAGTCGAAAGCATTATGCAGAAAGCGGATATGATTAGGTTTAAGATATTTTCAGTTTTAAACCAAAGTAATATATAATATATCCCGATAGTCATTGTGGCGATAAGTAAAAGCTCTGTCATTGCGGTTGATTGAAGATATAAAATATTTAGATTTGTAGCAAAAACTATAACTCCAAGCAATCTTCCAAACATACCAACGCCAATAACTTGCAATATCAGATATATAACAATTGATGTTATGACAAAAGATACCATTGACTGAATTGACCCTGAAAATCCTGAATGCCACATAAAATCATTCCAAACTGTTGGGATCATGAGTATATGGGGCAAAGGTAACCAGACACTTCCAAGTTGAGCAAGACCTGGCTTTAGTCCTTCTACAACTCTTCGTCCAATATCAAGATGTGACCTTGCATCGTTGTACGCAAGACCCAAACCATTTAAGTAAAAATATATAAAGGAGCAAATAGATACTCCAATTAGAAAAAATAATAAAAAAACTATTGTAAATCTTTCAAAAAAACTCCTAATATCATATGACAACGATCTTATTGAAAAATTTATAATAAAATTTTGTTTTTCAAATTTAACCATACCAATCCTTCCTCCAAGAAATAACATATATAAAAATTAGTCCACCAGTTACTATAAAAATCAAAATGATAATTATTTGATAATATATGACTGGATTAAAATAATTTTTGAAAAATTTATTATAAACAAAAGACTTTGAGTTGCCTGAAATGAGGACATCCCAATTTCTCTCAAAAGTATATTTTTGGGGAACTCCTGAAATTCTTTCCAGTTCTAGGATCTCAACTTTTGGCGGCATTGCGCTAGTTGTTAGAGCACCCAATGTGTTTACCGCAATTGAATAAAAAGCAATTAAAGAAAATATCGCTAAAAAGACAATTCTTTTCCTCAAGTAAGTAAGAAATAAAGCAACAAATATTGACAAAATTGCATAGCTTGGGATAAGATATCGCGAACCAAAAGCCCATCCTCCCCATGGATCACCCCACATAGAGTAAAGAAGTATGTTTGCTCCGATAATTGAAACCAAAAGCGAAGAGAGTCTAACTTTATTTTTATATGCCAATATAAAACCAACTATGCCGAACAAAATAACAGGAGCATAATAAATTATTCCTCTATCTGGACTTACAAAATGAATATAAAAACCATTTAAAAGTAACCTTGTCTTAAAAAAATTTAAAGCGGATTTAGTTTTGCCTTCTTTTAAACTTCTTCGTCTAGATTCCTCAACCTGAGAAGTGATGTCTTTCTTTGACAAGCTTTCAATATTTAAAACTTTTTTACTTGTCGGTAGAGTACCAGACAGTTGAAATGGACTCCCATAAGAAGCATTATTAAACCAAAGAAAAAAACTGATTGGGATAATCATTATCACAGGACTTAAAACCTTTAATAAACTAATTTTTATTACAATTTTAGATCTTATTTTTTCTAAAAAAAATGATTTAAAAAAAATGTATATTGCAATTGGTAAAAAGAAAAAAAGGTTTGGATAATCAAGTGGAATTGCGACTCCCGTGGCAAAGAAAACAATAAATGCTGAAATCCAATTTCTAAATTTAAGAGAAGCATACAAGCTAATTAAAATAAGAAAAGTTGAAACATGATGCTGATAAAGATTCACTGCGTATGCGAATGCGGGAGTTGCAAATAAGAAAATTAAAGCTGCAATACCTGGCATCAACGTCACATTCCATGGAACTCTG
>CAYJRY010000027.1:6045-14610 GCA_964372855.1 uncultured Gammaproteobacteria bacterium
ATTAAAGCTGCAATTGTTGCACTAATTTGATGAGCTCCCAATTTAATCGCAATATTTCTTATTAATAAGAAATTTATCAAAGCAAATATAGAAATTACGAAAAACGTTCCAACTTGAGAAATTCCAAAAATTTTACCGCTTAAATAACCAGGAATTACTATAAAAGAAAGTAAAGGCGCAAAAAGAGAGACAAAATTACCATCATAAACTGCAACATCTGGGTTTGCGAATTTAGCAATATTTTCCGAGAAATAAAGTGATCTATCTTCAATTATTGAGTAAAGAAGTGCAAATCTACCTCTTTCTGGAGATAATTCAAAAGGACCATCAAATTGCCATTTAGAAGACAATAACTCTTGAGATTTTGGATTACCACTCTCTCCTCTTAAGGAAAGTATTAAAATAAATAGACAAATAAAAGTAATTAATGTTAAAAAATTTATTTTAAAAAATTTCATTTTAATTAAGTTTTTTGGTGCTATAAACTATATCCCACAAAGGATTTATTTTTTCCTTGATAAAGAAAACTTTTATCTCGCAATATTTATTAATTAGGAAAATAAAAAGACTATGGATTGGATTTCTTAGAAACACTCGCAACTTATTTCTTCTTAACTCTTTTATTGAAATATAATATTCTTTATCTACCAAATCCGACGGAAAGTATTTTTTCATCCAATATTTTGTCGCAGCAAATCGTGTAATTTGATTCATATGATCTTTTAAGTTTTGGGGTGATCTAAAATATACTGTGGCTTTTTGCGAAAACCTATATTGATAGCCTAAAGTTAAATTACAAAAATACACGTAAGCGTCATTTGCAATTGTCTCTTTCGGAACTATGATTTTTGAAAATACGTTTTTTCGGATGGCTAAAAGTCTTCCTGTTGCGGACAAGATGTTATTCCCATTTTTCAATGTTCTCTTAATAGGAATATATGCATCCAAAGTGCAATTAACAGATTTCTCTATAAATGTTTTAGGTTTAATAGGTAGAGGATTTCCTCCAGTCATACCTACATTTTCATCTTTATAAAAAGGTGTGATTATTTCTTGTAATACAAACTCGTGGGCAAAAATAACATCAGCATCTGGTTGAACAACTATATCGCTTTTAACGCAAGAGTAAATCTCATTAAGCCTTGTTGATTTACCAAGTCTGTCTTTATATTCTTTAACCCTAATAATAGGAAAAGAAAATGATTTAACTATCTCAACAGTTTTATCGGTTGATCCATCTGATATTACTAAGATTTCATCAAGAATGAATCCATTTATCTTTTGAGATAAAATAGATTTTATTAAATTGCCAATATTTGCCTCTTCATTTAGAGCGCATACTGCAACAGTCACTGTAAATAATTTTTTATTCATCACATTTTTATATTTATTTTTTTCCTTTAAGTTAATTCTCTGTGATATAAAGGTACTGAATTTATTTATCTTATTCATAAAATTTTTTAATAAAACAGCTTACTTTTATAACCTCGTTTTCATTCATAAATGGATGAATTGGTAAAGTAAGAATATTTTTAGCAAGCATCTGAGTATTTTCTAAAAATAGATTATTATACTCTTTGAAACATTTCTGCTTGTGTATAGGAACTGGATAATGGATCAATGTATGGACGCCATTCTTAAATAGATATGACATTAACTCATCTCTTTGCTTTGCTTGAACAACATATAAATGATATGCATGATAATTTCCTCTCATTACTTTGGGCAACTTTATTTGTCTTATATCTTTAAGTTCAATGTTATATATTTTTGCAATTTTATTTCTTTTTTCGACAAACATATTCAGATATTTCAGTTTAATTCTTAATATAGCTGCCTGTAACTCATCAAGCCTACTATTTATTCCCCTTATTTCATGTAGATATCTATTTTTCTGTCCGTAATTTCTAAGCATTTTGCATTTCTCATAGAAAATTTTATTATTTGTAATAATTGCACCACCATCACCATATGCTCCTAAATTTTTTGTAGGGTAGAAACTAAAACACCCCAAATCTCCAAAGCTACCTGCCATCTTTCCTTTTTGGGAAGCCCCATGTGCTTGACATGCATCCTCAATTACAAGTTTTTTGTATTTTTTTGCAATAGATATTATTTTTTTCATATCAGCAACCTGCCCAAACAAATGAACAGGAATTATTGCTTTTGTTTTTTCTGTTATTTTCTCCTCCAACTTTTCTTTGTCCATGAGGAAATAGTCATCAATATCTACAAATACAGGTCTTGCCCCAATATTTGTTATTGCAAGGATTGTTGCTATTGCTGTATTTGAAACAGTTATTACCTCATCCCCTTCACCAACTCCACTTACCTGAAGTGCTATTTGAAGAGCTTCTAAACCATTTGCAACTCCAACACAATACTTGGCGCCAATATATTTCGCAAACTCTTTTTCAAACTCCTCAACTTGTTTACCTAAAATAAAACAACCGCTTTCAAAAACTCTTTCAATAACTTTATCTATTTTTGGTTTCAAAAAAATATAATCCTTCTTTAAATCATTCATGTAAATCATAATAATCCTTTAATAGTTTTAAGAAATAGCCGATAAGGGCTTAACCAATTTTTAAGTTTTGTTCCTGATAATTCTAAGAACTCACGATAATCTCTTATATAATCGCTTGGTTTATAATACTCAGACGCTAGTATCAGTAAAACTGCATCATGACTTATCTCATACATATCATGCCAAATCATCCTATCTATAAGGATTCCTTTGTTTGACTCTTTTAACAAAATATTTTCTCTTAAATATCCATTGTCAAGCAGTAACTTTATGCTTCCTTTTACACAAAAAAGTACTTGTCTTGTTTTTTTATGAGCATGTCTGCCTCTTACTGCATTAGTCTCAACATCATAAATGTAATAAACTCTTTTAATATTAAAAGGTATGCTTTTTTCTCCTTCAGCATAAGATAGATATCCTTCATCTGTTATTTTAGGAATCACAATCATATAAGAAAGGGCAGTTTTAATGATATTCATCTTAGTTTAACTGCTCTTTTTTTATAACTTCTTTGATAAAATTCTCAAGCTCGTTGACGACTTTCTCCCATGTATATTTTTGTGCAAGAAGCCTACAAGCTTTACTCATCTTTTTATTCAATTTTAGATCTGTTGCCTTAATAAGTAATTGAGCATATTCCTTAGTATCAAATGGTTTAGCTTTAAGAGTTGATGAGTTATTCATCCAATAAGATTCTGGAATGTCATATGCAACAATAGGAAGTCCCGATGCTAGTGCTTCAAGAGCCCAAATTGATATTTCATCATGACGGGATGGAAAAGCTACGAATAATGCCTTTGATATTAGATCAATTTTGTCTCTACCATAAGATGCCTTCACAATTTTAACTTTTTTTTCTAATTTAAGATCAACAATAATATTCCTTATTTTATCCTCATCAGGACCATGTCCAACAAGAACTAATGGATACTTAATCTTTTCATAAACTTTAGAATATGCATCCAGTAGTAAATCAATTCCCTTATGCGCTAAATCAAATCTTCCCAAAAAAAGTATGTATTGGGGCTTTTTGTGCTTAATTTCAAAAAACTCTCTGCCTACCCCTTGAGGAATAATTTTATATTTTATATTCGGGTTTAGCTTAGTTGCTTTGGCAGCATCAACTTCTGAGTAAGGCAAGATATATTTATATAATTTCATACCTATTTTTTCAAACCAGTGAAACGGAATATGGTACTTATTAGCAAACTCTTTTGCGTTAAACATTGTAGGTAAAGCAATTATTGGAGTCTTTGTAAAAAGTGGGGAGAAACTTACTGAAGTAGGTGCGTTAAAATTTTCAATTATAATATGTGATTTAATCTTCTTAACTACAAAAAAGATACTTAATATATATGCCATGTTTGTGATTTTTGGACTGTTTGAAACTAAACCAATATGCTTATAAGTTATCCCATCTTCCTCATAATCCTTATAACCGGGATATTTTGAGGTATAAACGGTAACTTTATGCTTTAATGCAAGCCTTCTGCCTACTTCCCTTGTTGCTCTTGCTTGCCCAGCTGCCCAAAATGGATTTCTCAAACTATCCATATCCATTATGGCAATATCTAATTTCTTAGATATCTTATAATTTTTTTTAAATAAACTTATATATTCTTGGCTGCTTTTAACCCACGAGAAATTTTTTGCCCATTTAACTGACTGAATTGATAATTCTTTTCTTAATTTGTTATTTTTTACAATCTCAACTATTTTTTCGGCAAACTTGTCTATATCGCCATATTTCACAAGTATCCCAGTATGAGGATTTTTAACAGAATCCCGAAGCCCTGGAACATCGGATGCGATTGCGGGTGTAGCGCAAGCATTTGCTTCAATCGTTGTAGTTCCCCATCCTTCCATAAAAGATGGATTTACAAATACCCAAGCACTCTGTAAAAGTTTAATTTTTTTTATTTCTGATACCTTTCCCAGAAATTTAATATTTTGACCTAGATCTAGTTTTCTTACGAGCTTCATAAGAGCTTTTTTTTCCTCACCTTCGCCTGCGATAACAAACTCTATATTCGGTATGATTTCCAAAACTTTTCTTGCTGCTCTTATAAATATATTTAAGCTTTTGTAATGCTGAAGACGTCCTAAATACAATACCAATGGCAACTTACTCTTCTCACCAGGTTTAAATTTAGTAAGATCAACACCGTTATAAATTACAACTGGCTCTTTTTTTGTAAGCTTGTGTCTTATAATTTCTTCTCTTGAAGAAGGAGAAACAGTTATGATTTCTACATTTCTATAAACCATAGGCATAAGCTTTCCTTCTAGATAAGATGCAAGCCAAGAAAACGGAGGCATGAGAGACTTTCTAAATATCTCTTGATGGACATGATGAATCAAAAGAAATTTTTTCTCTTTTGCGTAAAGTGGTGTGAAAAATGGTATTCCATTTTCACAGTCTATAATTATATCGTATCGACCTTTAAATTTAAAAATATAATAGAAAAACGCCCATATATAAACAGTGTAATATCCCCCTCGTCTAAAAATTTCGACTCCGTCTATTTTCTCATTTTTTGGCCCCTCATTCCCAACTCCACAAAAAACAGTAACGTAATTTCCGTCTCTTACCCAACGTTTTGCCAACTCGTGAATATATGTTTCTGCTCCTCCCGCCCATTTATGCTTTGTATCTCTCCAATTTAGAATTAAGATATTTAACTTATTACTTTTCTTACTTACATCTTTTGAAAACAAGCTTATGAAATCCTTACAATTACTTTCAAAAGTTTTCACATACTTAATGCCAAAATGAAGAAGTGCAACCATAAAAAGATGTAGTCCCCATATTATCGTCATAATGAGGGCAATTGCTCCAAAGCCGTTATGATGGTTGTAAATGAGTACAACTTGAACAATAGCTAAAAGAGATGAAGCGATAATAAAGGTATATATCCTTTTGACTAAATAATAGTTAACAAAAACTCTTGAAGTTGTATAAAGAGCCATTCCCAGAGTAAACCATGCTAGATAAGGAACAATAGCAAATGCTTTATCTCCATAAAGAAATGGTATTGTTATGCTTCCTAATAGGCCAAATAATAAAAATCCTCCGAGGGACAAAATTATAGTAGATAAAAGAAGTAGATATAATGTTTTTATTGAATTCTTTTTTGCCCCCTCACTTCTGCTAACTAGTGGCGTGATAAAAGGTGAAACTAAGCTTCCCGAAAAAAATACCATTTTACCCACTAAAGACAAAAGCGTATATTTTCCTGCCTCAGATTGAGAAAGAAAATGATTTGCCAATAGTATATCGGCGCTTATAAAAACAATTGATGAAAAACCTGACAAGATAGAAACGACAAAAAAACTCTTAGGGAATTTTTTTATCTCTCTTGTGATCTTTGGTGTTTTATTTGCTTTATTTTTTACCGCCAAAGTCCAACCTATAAAAAAAGTTCCTAAAATTGCCAAAGGAATTGACACAAAAGTCCAATAGTTTAGTCCTAAATAAACAAATAAAAATGCGGCTATAAGTTTTATAACTGGATCGAATATATTAAGTATGGCAATAGATCCAAACTTAAGTCTTGAGGACAAAAATCCACGATCAGCACTTCCTGCCAGTCCAACCAATAAAATTACACCAAAGACAATAAATAGAAATGGATTATTATTACCGAAGTAGTTCATCAAAAGTGGAGTTAACAAGATCCATACTGCGGTTGCAATGATCGAATAAAAGATTACCTTACTTCTTAAATATCTCCAAAACCTAAAAGCAACGTTTTCTCCATATTTCCCGATTAAAAACCCACTTCTAAAATTTGCTGTTGTCGAAAACGCACCAAATATAATAGACGCGAAAGAGAAGAGCCCTCCGATAAGACCAATTAATGCAAATTCACTAAAATCCAATGCTCTTCCTAAATACGCATTGAAGACAAAATTGAGGAAATTGGCTATAACTGAAGTTATGATCAAAAATATTCCTCCTATATAAGTTTTTTTGCTAGCAAAAAGTTCAATAAATTTACTCTTTGCATAAGCAGGTATTACAAGTCCGCCTTCAAGATTATTCGAACCTTCAAAAGCATCAACTATTACTTTCTTATTAGGCTTTTCCAAGTGAAAACCATGCACAGTTTTCTCCCAAAAATGTGGTCTAAAAAATAGTTGAAATAAAGCTATAAACGATGCTAAACTCATCAATAACCAATAGATTGGAATAAATAATGCAAACTTCATTAGATTCCATTGTCCTTTTTTAGCAATACCAATCATGTAGTAATAAAGAAACAGAAAATTTCCAAAAACCAAACTCGTTACTGCCATATAAAACACCCATGTTGGATAGAGAGCTTCAATTGCGTTCCCTACATATTCGTATAAAACAAAATAAGCTGTTGTTGCTATCCAAAGCATTGGATTGATAAGAATAAAAGCAATTTTTCCGCCTATTATTAAATGAAAAATCAAAGAATGAATTTTATGTTGTTTTGCAAAACTTATTGCACTTCTCATATGAACCAGATATGTCTGCATATATCCTTTGATCCATCGCGATCGCTGTCTTAACCAATTTCCTATTTGGCTATTTGCCTCCTCAAGCGTTGTTGAATTGATAATCGCTGTTTTATAGCCTTTCTTGAATAGCCTCATTCCCAAATCTGCGTCCTCAGTTACATTAAAAGGATCCCAGCCGCCAACACTTTTAAGATCATAAGTTTTGAAATGATTTGATGTACCTCCAAGAGGAATAGTCGTATTTAATGATTGAAAACCAGGAAGCATAACGTCAAACCATAAAGAATATTCAGCAGTAAAAAATCGAGTTAAAATATTCTGATGAGGATTGTAATAGCTAAGCTTTGCCTGAAGGCAAATAACTTGAGATTTCACCTTTTGGAATCCGAGGTAGGCAATTTTTAGCTGCATTGACTCAGGCATGTCTTCTGCGTCATAAATTACAATATAATCACCCCTTGCATGCGAAAGACCGAAGTTACATGCTTTTGGTTTTGTCTTGGGAATTGAATGAGGAACAATAAGAATTCGAACATAAAATGGCAAGTCTAACTTTGAAACAGCATTAATTGTTTTTTTATCATCTTCTTCAAGAAGTAGAATTACATCAAGTTTATCTTTCGGCCATGACAATCTATTCATTGCAATTAAAAACTGCGGAAGAACAGATGACTCTTTATAGAGAGGACAAAGAATTGTATATACAGGTAATGCTTTTTCATCAATTTTTGCAAGCTCATCTAAGCTACAGTCAATTTCAATTGATTTTTTCAAACTTCTTATTACTATGAAAAGATTGAAAATAACATCAACAAAATAAACAAAACTTATAAATGCAATTATCAGCTGAAATGTCAAAAGTAGATTGGTTTTTAATCCTAGAAATATAGTTAATACAAGAACCATCAATCCAATTTTTTGAGCAAAAGTAAATGTTTTTATTGCGCTTGCATGATGGGCAATATTTGTATGGGTAATATATTTTTTACTTTTATAACCAATGCCTGCTCCAAGCATTGATTGAGAATTTTTTCCCCAAAAAGTAACCGGCTCAATAATTTTTGTACGAAGAAGAAGAGTATTAAATCCTATCTCAAATGTGGTCTTAATAAAATTAACTTTTGAGATGTCGTTTTCTCGTCTTGCGAACGAGATATCTAAATTCAATATTTTAAAACCAGCCTGTTTTGCCCTATGAAGAAATTCAAGATCAAATGTCCAGGAAGATGAGGGAGTAAATTTAATTCTCTCAATTACATTCCTAGTCATAAGTTTTAACCCAGATTGGATATCATGATCCAATCCAAAAATCAACTTTCCAAATATAAATCTGAAAGTATTGCTTAAGATTTTTCTGACAATTGAATCTTTGTAGTTTTTTCTATTTGCAACAACAATATCTGCATTTTTTATAGAATTTAGCATATGTGGGATTGCTTCTGGTGGATATTGAAGATCCGCATCAATCATTGCAACCAAGTCTCCAGTTGACCGACTAAATCCTTCAAGCAAAGAAAATGCCTTACCCTTCTTTCCTTCTTTTCTAA
>CAYJRY010000028.1:0-14375 GCA_964372855.1 uncultured Gammaproteobacteria bacterium
AATCTAACGTTCGCAAATGGTGGGAGGTCAATATTGAGCCAAGATCCGAATATAATTTTTGTCGGAGAAATAAGGGATAGTGAAACCGCGGGAATTGCAGTTAATGCATCGCTTACTGGTCATTTGGTCTTATCAACTCTTCACACAAATGATGCTGCTACAGCACTTCCAAGACTTTTGGATATGAATATTGAGCCTTTCTTAGTGGCTTCAACTATAAATGTAATTATTGCTCAAAGATTGGTTAGAAAAATATGCGAGATGTGCAAAGGAAGCGTTAGTATCACAAAAGATGAACTTTTACAAAATTTACCAACTGATGTTATTGAAAAACACATTGGATCTAAGAAGAATGTTACTGTGTATCAAGGCATTGGTTGTAAGATCTGCCACTTCACTTCGTACTCTGGACGCGTTGGAGTTTTTGAGGTTTTGGGAATAACTGAGGCAATTCGTGACCTAGTGGCAAAAAGAAGCAATGCTGATGTAATCCTACAAAAAGCCAAAGAAGAAGGAATGACAACAATGCTTGACGACGGATTGGATAAGGTTTTGAAAGGAATTACTACAATTGAGGAGGTACTCAGAGTCACAAAAGTTCAGTTAAACACATGAATACAGAGCATTTAACTATTTCAAATAATGAAAAGCTAAATATATTAAGTGATCTCTCAACCATGCTTTCAGCTGGGATACCTTTACTTGAGAGTGTTAACGCGCTTCTTGAAGACTCAAAAGGTAATCAAAGAAAGCTTTTGGAAGCATTAAGGGGTGATTTAACCCAGGGGAAACATATTTATTTTACATTTTCCAAATTCCCAAACGTTTTCTCAAAAGTTACTACAAATATAATAAAAGCATCGGAAGAAGCAGGTACTCTGGATGTTACTCTAAAAGACCTTAAAGAAAATTTGAAGAAAGAAATAGAATTTTCAGACAAAATAAAGTCAGCTCTTATTTATCCTTTATTTATAGTTTTTGTTTTTTTTGGAGTTTTACTTATGATTTTGATTGTCGTAGTTCCTAAGATTTCAACAGTATTCACAAGGCTTAAAGTTGATCTCCCATTACCTACAAAAATATTGATTTTTATGTCAAATACACTTCTTAGTCAGCCGATACTAGTTATTGCAGGAGTAATAATATTTCTTGTCTTTATAATTTTTCTTTACAAGAGAAACAAATCAATGCTTTTGAACGCAATGTTTAATTTGCCTTTGTTGTCAAGTCTAGCAAAAGATATAGATTTGACAAGATTTTCAAGAAGTCTTTATCTACTTCTCAACGCGGGAATACCTATAACAAGCGCATTGGAACTTACAGAGGATGTAATTGTGAAAAAAGAGATAATATTGGCTGTAAAACACGCAAGAGAAGCAGTTGTTGGCGGAAAAAAACTATCAGAGGGATTTAAGGATAAAAGAAAAATTTTTCCAGCAATTGCAATTAGAATAACTGAAGCAGGGGAAAGAAGCGGTACACTTGATAAGTCTATGGTTGAAATCTCAGAATTTCTTGATTATCAAACAGCTAATCGCTTAAAAACTATAACTTCTCTTCTTGAGCCTATGCTTATGGTGGTCATTGGGGGGTTGGTTGGCGGAATGATGCTTGCAATAATTGCTCCTATATATGGGCTTATTGGTCAAATTGGACAAAGATGAGGAAAGCTTTTTCAATTTTAAAAAGTACTGCTGGTTTTACCCAGCACCACTTATATGTATTATGTTTATGTATTGCAAAGTGAGATAAATAGAGAAATATACGTTGGATCAGCTAATGATTTAAAGCATCGTTTTCAAGACCATAATAATGGAAAAGTATTTTCAACAAAACGATACATACCATGGAAATTGATTTACTATGAAGCATATCAAACAGAAAAATTAGCTAGAATGAGAGAAAAGAGATTAAAACACAATGGCAATGCGATGAAAGAATTGAAGAAAAGAATTGGATTTTCTAGCCTTGGATCAGCGTTTAAAGTTTTGAAAAGTGGTGCTGGGTTTACGCTAGCTGAGTTATCAGTAGTTCTTGGGATTATTCTAACTTTGGTTGGACTTGCGACAATAAGTCTTATAAATACTCAGCAGAGAACGTCTCTAAATACAACTGTTGAAATAATAATTGCAGATTTGAGATCACAGCAAGTAAAGGCAATGGTTGGAGATACGCAAGGTTTAGCATCAGCAAATGATTATGGCGTACATTTTGATAACGATAAATACGTACTATTTTATAGCGCAACTTACTCAACAATCGAGCCGTCAAATTTCGAAGTAAAATTGCCTGAAAACCTTGAATTTTCAACAATAGGTGATATTGTTTTCTCAAAAACCACGGGAGAAATTTCAAGTCCAACAACGGTAGTTTTAAAAAATATAACTAACAACGAAGAAAAAACAATTCAGCTGAATAAATTAGGTGTGGTCACACAGGTAAATTAAAAGTTCAATCCATTCGACAAGCTCAAGATTGATGCTGAGCAAAGTCGAAGCATCAAAATTCAAAATGCAAAATTACAATTCAAAGTTTAAAATTAAATATTCTAAATTAAAAACTTCATACTTCATACTTCATACTTCATACTTCAATTTAGGGCAGTCTCTGGTTGAGATTCTAATAGTAATAGGACTAATGGCGATTTTGATACCAGCACTTTTTACAGGTCTTTATGCATCACGCGAAGGAAAAGCTCAAGATGCCCAAAGATCAGAAGCTTTGGCATATCTTAAAGAGACTGTTGAGGCAATACGGACTTTTCGTGAAAATGGTTGGAGCAATTTCTCGGGTAACGGCACATTTCATCCGCAAGTTTCAGGCACTTCTTGGACGCTTGTTGCGGGGCCAGAGAGTATTAATGGGTTTACAAGAAGTGTTGTGATAAACGATGTTAATAGAGACTCATCTGGATCAATCGTTACAACAGGCGGCACATTTGATCCATCAACCAAAAAAGTTGTCGTGACAGTTTCATGGGGTTCATTATCTTCTTCTCAAGTATCAGAGACCCTTTACCTGACTAGATATTTAGATAATGATGCCTATGTTCAAACAACACAGGCAGATTTTGATGCTGGGACAAAGTCAGGCACAACTGTTACCAATACGTTGGGCGGTGAGGTTACTTTGGGTGTAGGAGGATATGGTAATTGGTGCGAACCGGAACTTACAATTGCATCTTTGGATCTGCCAAAAAGCGGAGTTGCCAATGCAGTTTGGGTAATTGAAGGGCAAGCATTTGCAGGAACAGGAGAAAATGCCTCAGGAGTATCTTTTGCCAATATAAATATCACAAATACCAATCCGCCATCTGCAAGTGTAGTTGGAACCTTTGATGGATATAAAACAAATGCTATTTTTGGAGAGGATGATTATGCGTATCTTGGAACAGACACAAATAACAAAGAAATTGTGATTATTGATCTTAATAATGTAGTTGGAGGTAAATACACAGAAGCTGGGTATTTTGATGCGCCAGGAAATGGAGATGGAAATGGTATATTTGTATCGGGGAATGTAGGATATATGCTTTCAGAAAATAAGGTATATAGTTTTGATTTAACCAGCAAGTCTGGCAGCAGACCAATTCTTGATCCGGATGGAGTAGTAATTACAGCCTCCGGCACAAAAGGACGCGATATTTATATTGTAGGAACTTATGCTTATATAGCAGTTTCAGGAGTTGGTTCGATTAATGAACTTGTGATTGTTGATATTTCAAACCCTTCCAATCTACAAATGGTTGGCTGGGCTGATGTAAACGGAAAAAGCGGAGAAGATGTTTACGTGAATAGTACCGGTACGAGAGCTTATCTTGCTACAAACGGTGCATCGAGCTATAGAGAGTTTTTTATAATAGACACGACTTCAAAAACTGGCGCTCGTCCAACTGTAGGAAGTTACGAATCCAATGGGATGAGTCCAAATGGGGTTGCGGTTGTAACTGGTAACAAAGCAATATTGGTTGGAGTGGACGCAGAAGAATATCAAGTGATAGATATTACAAACGAATCAAATCCAGTTCGGTGTGGAGGATTGGATATCAATACCAGTGTTTTTGGTGTTGCGGGTGTTCTTGAGGCAGATGGTGATGCGTATTCTTATATCATAACAGGAGATGCAACAGCAGAATTTAAGATTATAGAAGGCGGACCAGGTGGTCAATATGCAGCGTCAGGTGAGTTTATTTCAAGTACCTTTGATCCTGGATTCCAAACAGCCTTTAACAGGTTTGATCTAACTGTTGAGCGTCCCCCAAACACTGATGTTAAGTTTCAAGTTGCAGTTGAGGATGCAATCGCGGGGAGTTGCAGTACAGTTGGATTTACTTTTGTTGGGCCAGATGGAACCTCCGCGACATTTTTTGAAACTACCCAAACATCAGGGGCCACAGTTTTTAGTTATGCAATTCCTGGAAGTATTAATCCTGGAAGATGTTTTCGGTATGAAGGATTTTTTTCAACAACAGATACGACTGCGACACCGATTTTATATGACGTGACGATTAACTATTCCCCATAATGAAAATATTAAATATCAAAAATCAAATATTAAAAATACAAAAGGGTTTTACAGTTGTTGAGTTAATGATTTATATGGGTTTATTAACGGTTGTTCTTGGTATACTAACAACTGTTTTTGTAGACAGCCTTGATGTCCAACTTGAATCAGAAGCAGACTCCTCTGTTTCGCAGGATGGAAATTATATCCTTGCGAAATTAGCCTACGATATTCATCGCGCAACAAGTATAACTTCTCCTCCAACACTTGGCGGTACAAATACTAGTTTTCAAATAAATATAGGTGGTGTAGACTATTCATATAGCTTAAATGGCGGAAATCTTGAAGTAAATGATGGTGTTATCACAAATACGTTGAATAGTTACAGCACAAATGTTTCCAACTTTTCTGTTACCCGTTTGGGCAATAGCGGAAGCGGGAAAGTTGAGAATTCGCTAAGAATTAGTTTTACTTTAACGAGTAAAACTCTAAAAAATACAGGAGCTAAGACAAAAGATTTCCAAACATCTATTTCTTTAAGAAGACAGTAATATGAATAAATTCGAATATCAAAATTCCAAATCCGAAACAAATCCAAATTTTCTAAATTCAAATGTTCAAAAAAATTATAAAATTGTTTCGAATTTCGTACTTCGAATTTCGAATTTTGAACGCGGTCAGGCTTTGACTACCCTTCTTATTTTTGTAGTCATTGCAGTTACTATTGCTTCAGCATCAATTGCTATACTTATTGCAAATACTCAATCAACTTCAAAAATTCAACAGGGAGTAACAGCATATTATGCTGCAGAATCAGGCATTGAAAACGCATTTCTAAGAATACTTCGAGATCCGAATTATACCGGCGAAACTTTATCAATAGATACATCTTCGGCGCAAGTTACTGTAACAGGAACGAATCCTAAAACTGTTACTTCAGTTGGACAATACGGCAATTTCAAGCGCACTGTTCAAGCACAAGTCACATACTCCAGCGGATATTACACTTTTTCTAATTGGAGGGAAATTTAGGTATGTTTTCAAAAGGAAATATTGTCCTATTGCTTTTGGATAGATCTGGATTTATTTTGTTTAGAGGAACTCTTACAAATATTCTTAAATTTACTTTTACCCCTGAAGTTGTTTCTAATTTAGATGTTGTCAATAAAGATCTTCTTAAAAACCTTATTGTTTCATTTATAGAAAATAATAAGATACCAGCAAGTATTGTAATTGTTCTTCTTACAGACGCTGTAATATATGAAAAAAATCTGACCAACGAACAATCAGACGTCCAAAAATTTTTAGATAGTATTCCTTTTGAAGATGTACTTGCCAAAGCAATAAAAACAGAGAAATTATCTCTTATGGTCGGAACAAACAGAGATCTTGTTTTTTCAGTTATTGACCCTTTTATTAAAAAAGGTTTCATAATTGAGGCTGTTGTTCCTAGTTTTTTGTATGGACAAAATATAAATATAACGAATGGATTAACTGTTGAGTTGGTGAAGTCAATCTTAAAACATCCTGAACTTCTCAAATCTGTTAACTTATTGATAGGTCAACAGCTAATTCGAGAACTTTCAGGTGACTCTTCAATGTCTGCACAAAAAGAGAACAAAACTGAGGAGAAACCAAAGAAAAGACAACTCATCCTTATAGTTGTATTTGTTGCACTTTTTGTCGTTATGCTGATAATGTTATTTACATCTGGAATTATTAAAAATTGACCCCTTGACAAGTAGTTTTTTATATGTTTATATTGATAATATATTAAAAATTTACTGCCCATGAAATTATTTAAAAATAATAAAGGCTTTACACTTATAGAACTTTTAGTCGTCATAGGAATCCTCGCAGTACTACTTGCAATTACTTTAATAGCTATTAATCCAGGAAGACAGTTCTCGCAGGCAAATAATACGCAAAGACAAAGTGATGTTAATGCTCTTTTGAATGCTGTACACCAATTTATGGTTGATAGTAAAGGAGTCTTGCCTAGTGGATTGGCAGCAGGTGATACAAACAAGCCAATTAGTGAGGATGGAGATCCAGCTACTACTGCAGAAACCGGGGAAGATTTTTGTAACGATTTAGTTCCAACATATATAGCAGCTTTTCCAAGCGATCCCCAGACTGGAACTGCGTTTGTTGATTGTACAAATTATGCTACAGCATATACAGTATCTGTTAGTGCATCCAATAATCGCATAACAGTTACAGCTCCTGGTACCGAGATACCTCCTGCAACTGTTGACGTCTCAGTTACCCGCTAAACCTTTGGTTGTGTGTAATCTTTAGCTGGAAAAGTTTTGATTTCTCTATTTCTTATTATTTCAAAAGATAGCACATCAATGAAGTATTGCTCGTATTCTTTGGCAATTTGATCCCAGGAATATAGTCTAGCCTGAAGTCGTGCTTCATAAATTTTATTTCTTTGTTTCTTCAAATTAGTTGCGTTAAGTAAGTTTGTAGCATAGTCTTTTATTGAATTAGATCCTGTAACAAACCTAGCAGTATCTTTGATCCAAGAAAGTCCTTCAATATCATAGGTTACCAACGGTACACCTCCCGCCATGCTCTCAAGAGCAAAAAGAGAAAACCCCTCTGAACGAGATGGTAATGCAACATAGATTGCTTCACTTAGAATTTTTAACTTCTCTACTCCATATGATGGTCCAACAATAGAAACTTTTTTTTGCAAATGCAATTTTTTAATTAGTTTTTCTAAAGCATATTTATCAGGACCATGTCCAGCTAGAAGAAGTGGATACGAGATCTTATCTTCTATTAGTTTATAAGCTTTTAAAAGTAGATCTAATCCTTTTTGATGAATGTCAAATCTACCAAGAAAAAGAATGTGTTTTGGTTTCTTTCTTTTTATAGAAAAATATTTGTCATCAACTCCTTCTGGGATTATCCTAGAAATAATATTTGGATTGAAAATTTTGATTTTAACATCGGATGATTTACATGATGATAGAAAGTAGCGATACATTTTACATCCAAAACGTTCAATAAGAAAAAATGGGAAAAGATATTTCTTTGAGAAGCGCTTTGCTTCGAAAGATGTTGGTTTGGCAATTACCGGAATACTGGTAAATAAAGGAGTTAAAAGGGTTGAGATTGGCGCAGTAAAGCATTCAAAAATAATATCTGCTTTTATGGCAGCTGTGATAAATGGAATAGATAAAATATACACGATATTATTCAGTCGAATATTACCAGTACCTACTCCTATATGATGATAGGCAATTCCATTTTGAACTCTGTCTTTTGATCCTGGAAATTTTGAGCAAATAACAGTTACTTTATGTCCAAGCTTTACCAATCTTTTCCCAATCTCATATGTTGAAATTGACTGACCACCATGAAGAAGAGGATTTTTTATATCATCAAAATCAAGGAAAAATATGCGAAGTTTATTGTTGGTTTTCTGCCCCATAATTTATGGGCAGAATGTATGGAAGTAGGATTATACACTATTTTGGCTCTTGACGCAGGGGAAAAAAGATGTATAATATCATTAGCCTTAACAAATTAAGGTCTTTTTTTAAATAAAGTTATGGCGCAGGCACAGAAATTCGAAAGAACTAAGCCCCATATTAATATTGGTACTATCGGACACGTAGATCACGGAAAAACTACATTAACAGCAGCCATTGCAACTGTTCTTGCTAAAAAAGGATTAGCAACAGCCAAAAAATACGAAGATATTGATAACGCCCCTGAGGAAAAAGCACGAGGAGTAACGATAAATATTTCACATATCGAATACGAAACGGAAAAACGTCATTATGCCCATATTGATGCCCCAGGACACGCAGATTACATTAAAAATATGATTACCGGTGCTGCTCAAATGGATGGGGCGATTTTAGTTGTTTCAGCACCTGATGGTCCGATGCCTCAGACTCGAGAACACATATTGCTTGCTCGACAAGTGGGAGTGCCAGCGATTGTTGTTTTTCTTAACAAAGTTGACATGGTATCTGACAAGGAGCTTTTGGATTTGGTTGAGATGGAAGTTAAAGACCTTCTTAAGAAATATCAGTTTCCAGGAGATGAAATTCCAATAATAAAAGGATCAGCTTTAAAGGCTCTAAATGGAGATCCTGAGGGGGAGAAGCAAATAATGGAGCTTATGAGCGCTGTTGATAACTATATTCCAACTCCAAAAAGAGATGTTGAAAAACCATTCTTAATGCCCGTTGAAGACGTTTTCTCCATTAAGGGCCGAGGAACAGTTGTAACAGGAAGAATTGAAAGAGGAAAAGTCAAGATTAATGATCCAGTTGAAATTGTTGGTATTCGCGAAACTAAGCCTACTGTTGTTACAGGAGTTGAGATGTTTAAAAAGCAACTTGATGAAGGGCAAGCAGGAGATAACGTCGGGTTATTGGTCCGTGGTATTGAAAAAGATGATGTTGAGAGAGGTCAAGTACTTGTTAAACCAGGGTCTATTACTCCGCATAAAGAATTTGAGGCGGAAGGATATATTTTAACTAAAGAAGAAGGGGGACGCCATACGCCATTTTTTACAGGATACAGGCCTCAATTTTACATTCGAACAACAGATGTTACAGCAGAAGTAACTCTTCCAAAAGGTGTTGAGATGGTTATGCCGGGAGATAATACAAAAATGACAGTTAAACTCATTGTTCCTGTTGCGATGGAGGAAGGATTAAGATTTGCAATTCGAGAAGGTGGTAAGACAGTCGGAGCGGGAGTAATAAGTAAAATAATTGCCTAACATTGGTTCGCACTTTTACTATGCCAAAAGGAAGAATAAGAGTACGTTTAAAAAGTTATGACGCACGTGTTATCGATAATTGTTGTCAGCAGATTTTAGATACAGCTATTAGAACTGGAGCAAAAGTTGTTGGACCAGTACCCCTACCAACGCAAAGAAGCGTTTACGCAGTCAACAAATCTCCCTTTATAGACAAAGACGCAAGAGATCATTTTGAAATAAAGATTCACAAAAGACTTATTGACATTATTTCTCCAACAGATAAAACAATCGATTCCCTTACTCATCTTGAATTACCAGCGGGTGTAAGTATTGAGATAAAAATGTGATTTTCCTCATTGTCATACAGAACTTGTTTGGGTAGTTCATTTCCATATGATTTTAGCCCCTGAACCGAGTTCAGGGTGACAGGGAGAGTCTATTGCATTTATTGGATCCTCGTTATATAATTATTGATATTAGTCATGATAAGTCGATTGGGGGTGGTCTTAACTACATAGTTAGTTAGTCGAGTTTTACAAGACTTAAACGACTCTATGTAGTCGTTTTTTTGTTGTTATGAATTCATTGTTAGCTCTTAAATTGGAACAATCACAAAAATTTTTGGAAAATGGCACGCGTATTCCTGTCACAAAGTTAAATGTAAAGGGTAATAAAATAGCCAGATTTTTGACAATGGATAAGAACAATTATAATGCAATACAATTGGAATTCGGGGGGGAAATTACCCCCTTTAAATTTTTACGTGAGGTACGAATTGATGGACAATTACCAGAAGTGCTACCAAAAGTTGGAGAAACTCTTGATCCTCAAACATTATTTAAACCAGGAGACATTGTAAATATTACAGGAATTTCAAAGGGCAAAGGATATGCTGGAGTTGTAAAAAGGCATCATTTTAAAGGAGGCCCAAGAACTCATGGTCAATCAGACAGAGAAAGAGCTCCTGGCGCAATTGGGTCAACAACTACACCGGGAAGAGTTTATAAGGGAAAAAGAATGGCGGGACGAATGGGCCATGAGAAGGTAACAATTAAAAATTTACAAATAGTTCTTGTTAATGAGGATTTTGTATGGGTAAAAGGTTTAATTGCCGGTGGAAGAAATAGTTTGGTGATGATAAAAAAGGTAGGAGAGGACAAGAAGTTTGTACCGTTATTAAATGTTTCAGACAAACTAAGTGACTCTAAAGAAACACACTCCCGCGAAGCGGGATCTGACTCTGCCAGAAAGAAGGAGGCTAAAGATGCAAAATAGTAAGTTAAAAGTTAAAAGTGTAAAGTTAAAAGTTGCCAGGAAAAGTACTGGAATAGTAAAGGCAAGAAACCTAAAGACCGAAGCTAAGCTTCAAATAACTAAACCAACAAGGAAAACAGGTTTGACTGTTGAGGTTTATGATACAAAAGGAGTTGTAATTGACAAAGTCGCACTTCCACAAGAGATATTTGGCGTAAAGGTTAATAAAATCCTTTTGTCTCAAGCAATTAGAGTGTATCTTGCGAATCAAAGATTGGGTACACACAAAACAAAAGATAGAGGAGAAGTCCACGGCACGACTAAAAAAGTGTGGCAGCAAAAAGGAACAGGACGCGCTCGTCATGGCTCAAGAAAAGCCCCAATATTTGTACATGGAGGAGTAGCTTTCGGGCCGCAACCTCGGGATTATGGACTTAAACTTTCTAAGAGAATGAGAAGACTTGCTTTATTTTCAGCTCTTTCTTCAAAATTAAAAGACAAAGAATTAAAAATAGTAGCAGGTCTTGAAAAAATTAAACCAAAAACAAAATTAATGGCCAAAGTATTGAAGAGCATTGGACAATTAGATGAAAAAAAAGTTCTTTTAGTAACTCCAGGAGGCAATGGTATGGAAAATGTATATAGAGCCTCAAGAAATATCCAAGGCGTAAGAATTCAAAATGCCACTATTCTTAATGCCTATAATGTTTTGGATAATAAAATGGTTATTTTAATGAAAGATGCGATTGATTCTATAAAGAATAATTTTTTAAAGGAGTAATAGATGAATTTTAATCAAGTAATAATAGCACCAATTATAACAGAAAAATCAATGAAAGACGTAAAGATCGGCAAATTTACTTTCAAAGTTAGTAAAAATGCAGATAAAAGATTGATAAAAAATGCGATTGAGAAAATGTTTAAGGTAGATGTTCTTAAAACTTATGTTAGTGTTGTTAAAGGAAAAAGAGCTAAAGTAGGCATAAGAAGACTAGAGATATTAGTTTCACCTTGGAAAAAAGCAATTGTAAAACTTGCAAAGGATCAGAAAATTGGTCTTTTTGAACAGGGAGAAAAGAAATAAAAATTATGAATAAACTAAAATATATTAGAAAAAAACATTCAGGACGAGACGCAAGCGGTAAGGTCGCAGTTAGACATCAGGGTGGAGAACAAAAAAGATTCTTAAGAGTTATAGATTTTAAACGAAGAAAGTTTGGTATTACAGGAAAAGTAGTATCGATTGAATATGATCCAAATCGGACCTCAGAAATAGCATTAGTCCAATATGCTGATGGAGAGAAAAAATATATTTTACGCCCGCAGGGTCTAGAAATCGGATCAGAAATTCGATCAGGTATGGATAGCGAAATAAAGATTGGAAATGCACTTCCTTTGAAAGCTATTCCAATAGGGACGCTTATTCACAATATAGAATTAACTCCAGGAAGAGGAGGTCAAATTGTAAGAGGAGCAGGAGGGGCAGCTGTAGTACTAGCAAAAGAAGAAAATTTTGCCGATATTAAACTTCCCTCTGGAGAATTGAGAAGAATTAACTCTCTTTGTTTTGCAACGATTGGGGCTTTGGGAAATGTGGATTGGAAAAATAGAGTACTTGGCAAGGCAGGAAGAAAAATTCATATGGGTATCCGTCCGACTGTTCGTGGAGTCTCGCAAAATCCAAGATCTCATCCGCATGGAGGAGGAGAAGGGAGAAGCGGAATAGGTATGTCTAAACCTAAAACTTATGCGGGAAGAATAGCTGTTGGTAAGACAAGGAAAAAGAAAAAATATTCAGATAAATACATTTTGCAAAGGAGGAAGAAGTGAGCGATCCTAAAAAGCGATTCGAATATTACGCATCCGAATTATCCGAATAATTAGGATCATTCGGATCAATTTGTAGATTAGGATCAGTATAATATGAGTAGGAGTTCTAAAAAAGGTCCATTTGTAGATCCAAAATTACTAAAAAAAGTAATGAGGCAGAAGCAATCTGGAGATAAAAGCCCTATAAAAACTTGGGCTAGGGCTTCACAGATTCCGCCATCATTTGTTGGACATACATTTGCGATACATAATGGAAAATTATTTATAAATATATTTGTTCAGGAAGCAATGGTTGGCCATAGGCTTGGAGAATTTGCGCCAACTAGAACTTTTAGAAGTCATGGAAGAGTTGTAGCAAGGGAGATTAGTAAGACCTAGCGTCAAGCAACTAGCCACTAGCGTTTAGTTTTACTAGACGCTAGACGCTAATAACTAAACGCTAAAAAATATGGAAATTGAAGCCAGAGCGAAATCAGTAAGAGTAAGTCCTAGGAAAGTCAGGCTTGTTGCGCAGAGTATAAGGAATATGTCTATAAAACAAGCTCTTGATATTCTTAGTTTGACTCAGAAGCATGGAGCATCAGCATTGTATGATGCAATTTACTCAGCGTTAAGTAATGCAATTAATAATGCCAAGAAAAAGGAAAGCGATCTTGCTATTAAAAGTATAGATATCCTTGAAGGCCCTTCATTTAAAAGATATCATCCGTCAACAAGAGGAAGAATCCATCCATACAAGAAAAGAACAAGCCACATAAAGATCATCTTGACAGATGATCAAAATCAAAAATCAAATATAAAAAATCAAAAATAATATGAAGAAACTAATTGGAAAATGGAAATTGGAAAATGGAAATTCTGCGACTGAAAGGAGCAGCTGTGGGACAAAAAATTAATCCAAAAATTTTAAGACTTGGAACAATTTACAATTGGAACAGTCGTTGGTTTGACGACAAAAGATATAAGGATATTCTTCTTGAGGATTACAAAGTAAGAAAAGCTCTTATGCAAAAGCTCGGCAATGCCGGAATATCAGATATTGATATCGAAAGATCTATCAACAGCATGAAATTAACTATATACGTTTCAAGGCCTGGTATGGTTATTGGAAGAGGAGGGCAAGGTTTGGAAGAGTTGAAAGTTTACTTATATAATCTTTTAAATATTAAAAAAGATTCTAAAAATAGTCCTAAGGTAGATATTAGAATTGAACCGATAAAAGAACCAAGCCTTGACGCATATTTAGTCGCCAAAAATATCTCCGATCAACTGGTAAAAAGAATTCCCCACAGACGCGCAATGTCATCAACTGTTGAGAGAGTTATGGCTTCAGGCGCAAAGGGGATAAGAATTATAATTTCAGGTAGAGTGGGAGGAGCTGAAATTGGGAGAAGAGAGAAAATGCAGCAAGGAACAGTACCTTTGTCAACTATCAGAGAAAATGTAGGCTTTGCAAGTGTTCCAGCTCTAACTAAAAAAGGATATATAGGAGTGAAGGTTTGGATAAATCGTGGAGAAAAATAAAAAATAAAATATAAAAAATAAAAATGACATATTAAAGATTCAAAATGAACAAAAATAAAAAAGATTTTAAAATTTTTCTTTGTGATTTTTCATTTTTCACTTTTAATTTTTAACTTGTTAATATGTTAGTTCCAAAAAGAGCAAAATATAAAAAAAAGCAAAAAGGAAGAGTAAGAGGAAAAGCTCACAGTGGCGTTAGAATATCTTTTGGTGAATATGGATTGTTGGCAAAGGCAAATGGGCTAGTCACGAGTAGGCAAATTGAGGCTGCCAGACGAGCAATTACGCACTATACGCAAAGGGGGGGAAGACTCTGGATCAGAATTTTCCCAGATAAACCAATTACAAAAAAACCAGCAGAAACTAGAATGGGAGGAGGAAAAGGAGACGTTTACGAATTTGCTGTGCCTGTTAAGAGGGGGAGAATTTTATTTGAAATGGGTGGGGTTACAAAAGATATAGCATATTCTGCCTTAAAATTAGCAAGTCATAAATTGGGTATTCAAACAAGAATAGTGGTAAGGGAGGA
>CAYJRY010000029.1:0-14310 GCA_964372855.1 uncultured Gammaproteobacteria bacterium
GTTTATTATCGAAATAAATTTCTTTTACAGTCATTATGCCTTTAGTGAGTGTCCCTGTTTTGTCTGAACAGATGACATCTATAGATCCGAGAGTCTCAACGCTATTTAATTTTCTAATAAGAGCGTTTTTCTTAAGCATCCTTTGAGTTCCCAAAGCTAAAGAAATTGTCACAACTGCTGGTAATCCCTCTGGAATTGCAGCAACAGCAAGGGCAACAGAGGCTATAAAAGAGTGTATTATCCGCTCTACAGCAGGAAGTGTTGCAAATTCTTTGGCAAAAAATATAATGAAAATAAAAACACTACCACATACCGAAACGATAATAAATGCAATATTACTTCCTATTTGATTGAGCCTTCTTTGAATTGGAGTTTCTTCTTCTTTTGTCTCTGATACTTCTTGCGCAATTCTTCCTATTTCTGTTTTTATTCCTGTTTTTACAACAACCCCAATACCGCGGCCCGATGTTATAGATGTGCCTGAAAAAATCATATTTTCCTGGTCTGCAATCTGAAGATCGGCTTTTAGAGTTTCTGAAGTTTTAGTAACAGGATTTGATTCTCCTGTTAAAGAAGCCTCATTTAAAGTCAAACTAAATGCTTTTATTATTCTTATATCTGCGGGTACCCTAGTGCCTTCTTCCAAAACTACAATGTCTCCCGGTACGAGATTTTTTACTTCTATTTCTTGAGGAATTGCATTGCGAAGTACTTTTGTCTTGTATGCTAAAAGTTTTTTGAGAGACTCAATTGTTTTTTCTGCTTTGAATTCCTGGGCAAAACCAAGTATTGTAGTTAAAAAAACTATTGCCAAAATTAATCCTGCCTCAACTAGATCCGAAGGATCCTTTTTTCCAAAGAAATAGATAAAAAGAACAAGTAGTGTCGCCACAAGAAGAATAAGAGTTAGGGAATTTTTGAATTGTTTAAGATACAAAGAAATAAGAGATGTTTTTTTTGGAGGCTTAAGTTGATTTAGACCGAACTGACTTAGGCGTTTCTCTGCTTCCTCTTGAGTTAGACCAGATTCGCTAGTATTGAGTGTTTTTAAGAGAAATTCAATTGATTGGGAATAGGGATTAGATAAATCCATAATTTAACTATACGTAAAATAGAAATATTTGACAAATAGCTCATAGTATGCTACTATCCCAGAACTATGGCAATGCGACATTTAGAAAGCGAAAAAGGTTTAGGCCAATTCGTAAATGATCCAAACAAAGCAAAAGCAGGTTTAGCAAGGACGCTTGTTACTGCTATGGAAGCCTGGAGAGAGGCTTACGGTGATATTCCCTTTCCATCCGTCAAAACTTCCGTTGAACATATATTATCTCAACCTGAAGCTTCACCAAGAGTAGACCTTCGTCAACAAACATATGAGTTATTAAAGAAAGTAAGGCATCCATCAGACGCTGAGAAAGAGGCTTCGGAGAAAAAAGGGTTAGTTTTTCTTCCTCTGGCATCAAAAGCACTGCCTCAAGTTGTTGAAAAAGACCCAGATTGCTTTTGGAGCGATGATTCAGATTATGTAAACTCAAGAAAAGAATTAAGAGATTTTGTTATTCCAGAAATGGTAGTTGCTCTAAATCCCAATCAACTGGCTCTTCCTGATAGCTTTAATAAATCTCGTGCCACACAACTAGAAATGATCGATACATATTCCAAAGATGAGATTGAAAAAGAATTCCCAGATGCCAAAGCAGTAATGCTACCTGCTGTAGGATATGCTCAGGCAGATATAGTATATAAACAGATAGCAGGGAAAGTGCTTTTTAGAGACTTTTTTGCAAGGGCTTTAGATGATACCTCTAGGGTGAATGCCGCTTTTGTTGGTCGAAATTACCCTGACGGCAAGCTTAGTGTCGCTGGGTGGTATGCTGGGTTTGGCATTGACGATATTGGTGCTGTTCCCGCGGTAGTGTTTATTCAAAAATAGGAAATTGTTATTTTGAATATTTTGACTTCTTGATTTTTGATCTACGAATCTTTTGCCAGGTTCGCTACCTGAAAGGTGCAAAAGCCTCGCTACCTTTAAATTATCTAACTAATTCGATATCGCCAAATGCTAATCGTACTTCATAACTTAATTACTTAAAACAGTATCTGTTCACAGCTCTAACATAAAACTGTCATTCTGAGGCTCCGAAGGAGCCGTGAGATTCCCTAGAAGATTTCTCTCTATGCTCGAAATGACAAAATCGTGTCAGAACCGTGAACTGTTACTTAAAACATTTTATCTTGACAATGGTTTAATAATTTTCTAAAGTGTATTTATGGGGATTTTTGGTCTGATGTCGGGAAAGAAAAAGTCAAGTAGGAAATCTATAGCCAGAAAGATTGCTAGGTCAAAAAGAAAGCAAGGAAAAAAATCCAACACCTGCGAATTCTGCTAAAAAAGATAGGGTAATTAAATTTATGGATAAGCCGCAAGAACAATTACAAGCACAACAGCCGACGAATCCAACGCCATCGCAGGTTAATTCATCTCGCAAATCAATTGTCATCCCAATTGGTCTTGGAATACTCTTTGTATTAGTTGCAATAGTTGCGTATCTTTTGGGAACAAGACAAAGTCAGAAAGTTATCCAGAACCAACTAACTCCAGTGGCGCCAACCTCAATACCATCTCCAACACCAGATGAAACTACGAATTGGAAGACGTATGCTGATGGTTATTATTCTTTTAAATACCCCAGTAATTGGTCAGCTACAGGAGTTTACGAAGATTATTATAAATATCAGATAGTTACTCTTTATAATCCAAACCAGAGTGTGGTACTGGAGGTTTTTCCTACACAGCCTCCATATGGTTGGGGTGGTGTTCGTGAGTGGGAAACTAATAATTTAGAGATAGATTTTGAAGATAAAAAGTATACTGTTGTAGAGAATTTTGTGGATGATGGAGCATATGTAGATTTTAAAATTGTCAAAGACAAGGAATACCATATATTATTTGGCACAGGTCATCCTACAACCAGTAAAAGTAAATCGGTAGCTGACTATAAGGCATCGAGAAATACAATTTTAAGGATTCTCTCTACCTTCAAATTCACCTCTCCCTAATATCATTCTGAGGCGTAGCCGAAGAATCTCAAGAGATGTTTCGCTTTGCTCAACATGACAATCGGACGGGATCTTCCGCTTTGCTCAGGATGACATCAAATCTAACATCCTTTTTATAGGTGCATAGGATTTGCGGTGGATGGGAGAAACTCCATGTTTTTTTAATGCCTCTTGATGAGCCCGCGTTCCATAACCGACATTTCTGGCAAAGTAATAATGGGGGTATTTTTTGGCGAGTTTTTTCATGATTTTATCTCTTGTTACTTTGGCAAGGATGGATGCAGAGGATATAGAATAATGAAATAATCCTCCTTTTGGTATTCTTCTTGATCTATACTTATAAAGCCTTAGAGTTTTTCCTCCATCAACCAAAACAAGATTCACCTCTATTCCAAAGTTTTCTTTCAAATTTTCTAAAGATCTAAGCATTGCAAGACGAACTCCTTTTTGTATTCCAAGATTATCAATTTCTTTCTCCGTTGCTACCCCAATCCCAAAGGCTGAGGATTTTTTGCAAATTTCCAAATATGCTTTTTCTCTTTGTATTGCAGTCATTTTTTTACTATCTCGTACGCTTGGAATAACTTGATGCTTGGAATGTATAACTACACAAGCAGCAGTAACAGGTCCAGCCCAAGGACCGCGTCCTGCTTCATCAACTCCTGCAATGTTTTTGAATCCTTTTTCCCAAAACAATTTTTCTAAAGAAATATTAGGCTTAATCATATTACATCGTTTTTGAATTCTTTTAATAATTTTTGAATTTTGGGGTTTATTATTATTTGACAATAAGGATAGTCTTTGTTTTTCTCATAGAAGTTTTGATGATATTCTTCAGCTTTATAGAAGTTAATATATGGGACAATTTCTGTTACAAAAGATGGTTGTTTTAATTTTAAAGCTATTTCTTTTTGTTTACTATTATGGTAGAAAATTACTGATCTATATTGTGTTCCAATGTCTTGTCCTTGCCGATTAAGTGTTGTTGGATCATGAGTTGAGAAAAATATATCAAGAATTTTTTCAAAAGATATTATTTTTGGATCAAATTTAATTTGAATAGCTTCAGCAAAGCCTGTTTTTCCAGTTGAGACTTCTTCGTAAGAAGGCGTAGAGTCATGTTCCCTAGAGCCTCCGGCATAGCCAGACATTACTGACACAACGCCCTTGAGTCTTTTGAACAAAGCCTGCGTGCACCAAAAACAACCTCCACCAAACGTTGCAGTTTCCATAGAGATATTTTAACAAACCGTAAACTATTGACAACAGTATAATTTAATGAAACACTAATTATGAGAGGTGAGTCCGCCAACTCTTACTTTTCGCCTTTTCAATTCTATTCGAATACGGCTCAAAGAGCGAGGTATGGCGGATGTAAGAAACTCTAAACTCTCCGTAGGCTCGTTAAGAGTTTCTAACAGGGGGTGATAGAAGATGGATGCGAAGATGAAGCAGTGTTTCACGCAACACTCCATGATGCATTTGTTGGCCGGGGTTGGTTTGGGAATAATATTGGTTTCGCTTTTTCCAGGACTTAATTCGTTGTGGTTGGGGGTAGTTATCGTGGTAGTTGCTTTAGCTCTGGACATGATGCGAAAATAGAAATTGTGGAAGATAAAAATAATACTCATTGGCTTAATCAGAAAATTTCTGATATAGTTTCAACTATTCTTGGTATAGTAATTGTCATAATAGTTGCTGTTGTATCCTATAACTTAGGAGCTATCAGAGGAAAACCGCTTATAAAATTGGCATCAGGTCCTTATCAAGTATGCCAATTCGATCCTGTTTCGAAAAGATAAATTTATCCAGCACCTTTTCAAAACTCCAAACCAGCCTTGTTGATAGATAGTGGTAAAAGGTGCTGGATTTATTCTGTAATTATATGCACCCTTGCTTGATCAAGGTTAGCTTGAAATTTAAGCTGAGTCTTCATTTGAACTTTGTATAATTTATTTCCTTCACTCAAGGTAATTGGTTGAGAGACTAGAAGCTGAGACGTCCCTCCTTCCATAGATACTTCAGAAAACCAAACAGGATGTTTATCGGTCTCATTAAAAAGTCTTACGTATGCCACTTGATTTCCTGTAGGAATCCGGACAGATGCTTCAAATACCACGGATTTTATAGATGAATATTGAGTGCTGTCTATATATGCTTTAAGTCCTGCCACATCTTCCCAATCTCCTGCAGAACTTGACCCAGTTCCAAAAGGTATAAAAAACTCTTTTGTTTGAGAGATAGGCTTACTTGCAGAAGAAGGTGTCTTTGTTGGTGTTTGAGTTGTTTCTGCAGAAGGCGTTGCAAGTTTTGACGCTGATGTTACCTTATAAATTTCAGAAATACAAGCGTTTGGACAAGTTTGTAGAGTTTGGTTTTGGCTTTGAACATTTTCTTTTTTAGAAGTAGTCATATTCTTAAAATACATAAAATCCAAATACGCAAGATTAATAAGAATAAGCAATAGTATTATTGAGATAAAAATTTTAAATATGTTGATTCGGTTCAAGCTTTGAGTGGACGCAGCGGTTATTGGTTTTGGCGAAGTCGGAATGCCTGAAATATTGTTCATTATATAAATACTGTAGTTAAATTTTTTTATATTTGCAAATAACAAATTTTGCTTGATATACTAAGTGCATGGACAATCGGCTGCCCGAGTATATTAAGCAGGAATTAACAGGTGGGGTAAAAAAAGATGTTATTATAAAAAAACTCCTGGATCTTGGATGGAAAATAGAGATTGTTAATAATGCTTTCTCGCAAATAGAATCTTTAGAGTCCAAACAAAAAAAATCAGAGTCTTTTTTCGATAAGTATATAAAAGATACCACCAAAGCCTCAAGTTTTCTTATAAGAATAGGTCTAGCATTTGTTTTTTTGTATGCAGCTATCTTTATGACTTTAGATCCTGATAAATATATTATTTATTTTCCTAATTTTATGCGCGAGTTAGTCCCAGGACATACGCTTCTTCATGCGTTTGCGGTTTTTGAAGTAATATTATCACTATTTCTAATACTGGGATTATTCCCATTTTTTACAGCTTTTGTCTCATTTATTACAATGTTTGCTTTGACGGTAGTCAATTTAGAGTATTTTTCGTCTCTTTTCAGAAATGTCTCTATAATTATGTCCGCTCTTGCTCTCGTAATCCTCGCCAAAAAAAACAAAATATAGTTTTGAACTAGTTTTATACAATTTCGGTATATTGTAATTCTCCAAAAATTCATTACTATTTAATTATGAAAAATCGACTTTTGGGTATTCAAGCTTTTTTATTTTAATTAATAAACCAGCACAAAATGCTGGTTTTTTAAATGATTATAAATAGCAGGATATTATTTTCTTTTGTAATTCTTCTTTTTGCAGCCTCAATAATTGTCGGAGGCTCACTGGCCTTCTTCTCAGATACAGAAACATCCAAAAACAATAATTTTTCCGCAGGAGCAATAGATCTAAAAATTGATAACACAAGCTATCTTAATCACGCTTCATCTTCAGCAACCACTTGGACTTTCAGAGACCTCACGCAAAATGATTTGTTTTTTAACTTTGATGATATAAAACCAGGCGATGAGGGAGAAGATACTATAAGCATTCATGTTGAAGACAATGATGCATGGGCGTGTATGGAAATGACTCTGACAAAAGACGATGACGCCTCATGTACTGAGCCGGAAAAAATAGATGATCCAAACTGCGGCGTTCCTGATCCCGAGCCAAACGCGAATAATTTCGACGGAGAACTTGGAAGTTTGCTAAATTTTGTTTTCTGGACAGATGATGGAGATAATGTTTTGGAGGCACATGAGAATATTATTGCTTCAGGATCAGCAAAAAATGTTTTGGACTCAAGTATTGTTCTGGCAGATTCGCTGAAAAACAATGTCGGGGGAGTGATTGGTTCTCCTTTAACAGGCGGGCAAACATACCATATTGGCAAGGCGTGGTGTTTCGGGATACTTACTCCAAATCCAGTCGCGGGAAATCTTGGAATAAGTCCAATTGTTGATTCAGGTATTCTTTGTGATGGATCATCTCTTAATAACGCGTCTCAAACTGATTCTCTCATGGCAGATATAAGTTTTATGGCAGTTCAAGCGCGAAATAACCCGAATTTTACTTGCGAAGAAACTCCATCAATTACTCCAACTCCTCCTGTGACTGCTTGCAGCCAAGCAGATGTAATGCTTGTTTTGGATAGATCAGGAAGTATCAATTCAACAGAACTTTCCCAGCTCAAAACCGCTGCAAAAGATTTCATTGACGCGCTTGGCCTAAGCTCACTTGGTATTCATGCAGGGAAATCATCTTTCGCAACAACCGGAAATTTGAACCATCATTTGTCAGAAAATGCAACAAGCATCAAATCTGCAATTGATGCTATGGTATCAGGAGGTTTTACCAATCTCAAAGAAGGGATTGATCTTGCTAAGGCAGAATTGGATAATCCAGGAGATTTGCACGACAGAATTGATCTGACTTCTCCTGACAAAATGATCATTATTACAGACGGGCACCCAAATAGACCATTGCCTGCCTCAACAGCAGATGATGTAGCAGCAACATCAGCTGATAATGCAAGAGTAGCAGGAGTTGAAATATTTGTAGTAGGGGTTGGAAGTGATGTGAATGAAACATATCTTAAAAATGAAATCGCCAATAGCCCTAGTCACTATTATTCAGCATCAGACTACAGCGGCTTGAAAACAACTTTAGAGAATTTAGATTTATGCCAACAGTAAGTATTAAGTAAGAAGGATAAAGTATAAAGTTGGAATAAAGTTAAAAATGAAGGATGAAGTTAAACCTGAAGATATTAGGCAAAAAGCTTTTAAATTTGCACTTAGAATAATCGCACTTTGTAAAGAATTACCAAGAAACGATGTTAATAGGATTTTAGTAAGCCAAGTGCTGAGGTCTGGAACATCAATTGGCGCAAATTTAGAAGAAGCACTTGGAGCACATACAAGAAGGGAGTTTGCTAATTGTACTAATATCGCAAAAAGGGAAGCTAGAGAAACAGTTTACTGGCTCAAGCTTATTTCAGAAAGCAATGGCTCGAAAATAAAAGCTAGGATGAAAAATATAATTCCGGAAGCAGAAGAAATTACAAAAATATTGACAGCGTCAGTAAAGAAACTGAAAACTAAGTGATAAGTATAAAGGATGAAGTATTAAGTTAGAAAAAAATAGAGTTTTAATTTGAAGTATGAAGGATATAGATAGACACACAAACAAGTAATAAAGGTACGACTTAATAATTAATATTTGTTAGTTCGTATTTTAATTAATACTTACTACTTCATACTTAATCCTTAACAAGAGAGGGGGTGAGAAACAAAATTATGTTAAAAGCAATAAATACCAAAATTTTACTAAGCGGTGCAACTATCCTTGCAGCAGCGGCAATCGCGATCGGCGCGACCTTTGCGTGGTTTTCTGATGTTGAAACATCCAAAGGTAACGTCCTCGCCGCCGGAGCGATTGACCTGCAAATAGACAACGAGAGTTATGTAACTGATGAAAACGGCAATTTGGTGAAGAGTGATAGCACAAGTTGGACGCTCTCAGACCTCGCAAACCAGCTATTCTTTAATTTTTCTGACTTAAAACCAGGAGATGTTGGGGAAGATACGATTTCACTACATGTGTTCGAGAGCGATGCATGGCTTTGTGCAGCAAGTAGAATAACAGAAGATGATGACGTAGATTGTACCGAGCCTGAGTTCGTAGATGATCCATTATGTGCACCTGGTGTAGATGGCGAACTTGACGAGAAGCTAAACTTCGTATTCTGGGCAGACGATGGCGATAATGTGTTAGAGCAGGACGAAGTGAGAACTATTTTCCATGCAGGTTCAATAGGCAGCTTAGATAGGATTACATTGGCTGACAGTGAGGGTGGTGTGTTGGGGCTTAACGGCAGACCGGCAATAGGGAGCAATAATTATTTCATTGGAAAAGCATGGTGTTTTGGAGACCTAACTGCCGACGAGACTACAGCGCTTCCAGCGCAGGACAATCAGGGAGATGATTTAAATGGTAAGCCAGTTGAGCGGGGCACTGGAGTTAAATGTGATGGTTCTGGCGTAAGTAATGCTTCCCAGTCCGACCGTATCATGGGCGACTTACAGTTTTACGCAGAGCAAGCACGAAATAATGATGGCTTTCTGTGTGAAGAAAACTACAGTCCAGTCTGGCCAACGGGCTAAGGTGGTGAGAACAAAGGGCGGGGAGGATAAGTAATAAGGTTGAAGTTTGAGGGATAAAGTTAAATAACCCCGCCCTTGGGCAGAGAGTTTCTTAAGTAATAAGTACGAAGGATGAAGTATAAAGTTTGGGAAGAACTTAATACTTATAACTTAGTACTTCATCCTTGTTTTTCTATGAAAACCATATTCAAGTGGATAAATATTTTTCTCTCAATCGGGATTTTTTTCGCGGCATTGGGAATTGCTTATATTGCCATTCCTTATTTTGGTAATCAAGCTCTGATTGTCCGGTCAGGCTCCATGAGTCCTACAATTGATGCCGGTTCAATTGTGGTTGTCCGTCCAAGTCTTAAGTTCGTATCTCCAGTAGTTAATACACCTAAGTATGCAAATGGCGATATTATATCTTTCCGCTCTGAAAATAATTCAAATACAATCGTAACTCACAGAGTCGTTGGTGTGAAGGCAGATAAAAATGGAGTTATCTACAAAACAAAAGGTGATGCAAATGAAGAAGTTGACAGCTTTGTTGTAAGTGAAAAAAATGTTTTGGGTAAAGCTTATTTTTCACTGCCTTATGCAGGACATATCCTAGCTTTTGCAAAATCAGATATTGGTTTTCCTCTTTTAATAATCTTACCAGCGGTATTGGTGATTTTCTTAGAATTATTTAACATTATAAAGACATTAAAAAAGGCAAAAAACGAAAATAAGATAAAGATTGTAGAAGAGATAAGAAATCATCTTCGCCCCATGCATTTGTCAGGGCTTAAAATTCTTGCACCGCTTTTTATAATTGGCATTGCATTTCCAGTTACTTTGGCATTTCCAACTGATACTGAAAAAAGTGTAAATAATAAATTCACTGCTTCAGAAGTTTTTTCACTCAATATAACCATAACCCCAACCCCAACAACATCTGAGTCGCAAATTAAAAATGGCGATGTAGTTATTAATGAAATAATGTGGATGGGGTCGCAAAATAATTCAAATGATGAATGGATTGAGCTTCGCAATATGACTAATAACACAATTGACTTGTCTAATTGGACTGTTGTCAATCTTGGAACTGGAGTAGGCGGAACAATAACAATTACAAGCGGCAAAAACATCGAACCCTATGGATTCTTTATTATTTCAGATAGCGATAATGATCCTCAATCAGATTCAATAATAAGCATTATTCCTGATTTCGTCGCAAACATTAGTTTATTGAATACTGGCGAACAACTGACGCTTCGTGATTCTTCAAATAACATTATTGATACTGCCAATATAAATGGCGATTGGTTTGCAGGATCGGATAATCCTGAAAAATCAATGTCAAGAAACAATGTTCCGGGAGATGGAACAGTAAGTACTAGCTGGTATACAGCATCAACTTCAGCAAATCTTGACTCAGGAGTAGTCGAACTTGCGACGCCAAGGGCGGCGAATGGATTATGATACACATTTCGCAATCGTCATTCTGGACAATCCAGAATGACGTAAAAAGAGATTGCTTCTCCGCCAGCTGGCGGATCGCAATGACGAATTAGTATAATGAAAAAATTAATTAGGGTTTTAATATTGATTCTTGCGATAGGATTATTATTTAAATTTGGGAATTTGAATATTTTCAAACCCAATACTGTAAAAGCAATTGGAGATTTGGTTGTGGATTTTCATGTACCATTTGAAAAACCCATTTTTGAAATCTTTAACATGATGCCTGGGGACAAGGAAGATAGAGATATTGATGTGAAAAATGCAGGGGATGATCGCCAAATGGTTTTGGTTCGGGCAGAAAGAAAAGGGGGAGTAAATGGATCAAAATTTGAAACAGCGCTTGAAATTATCATAAGAGATGACGGAGTAATTATTTATGGTCCAAAAAAACTTTCTGAGTTTTTCAAGGATACTCTTGTTGGGAATGGCCATCAGCTAAGCTTAATTGATCCAGGAGAAGAAAAGTCTTATAATTTTGAAATTATTTTCCCAAAAGATTCGGGCAATGAGTTTCAGCTAAAATCAGTACGATTTCATTTGACAATTGGCGCAATTGTTCAGGAGCAAATAGTAATTAATGAGGTTTATTACAACACAAATAAAAACTTCGAATGGATAGAACTTTATAATCCATCCGATAAGGAAGTGAATTTGAAAAATTGGACTCTGACGGAAAATAGCAATAAAAATACTAAAATTTCAGGAGATAAAAAACTCAAACCAAATAGTTATGCTCTTATTGCGAGAGAAAATGATGTGTGGGAAAATTGGGACGAGGATGTAAATGCATTGAAAATAAAATTAGGAGAAGCAATTGGAGATGGACTTGATGATAATGGAGATCATTTAATACTTCGCAATTCTTATGGGATTGAGATTGATAGGATGAGCTGGGGAGATGAAAATCCTCTTGTTGGTATTGGGAGTTCTACGCAAAGATTAAGTCCTGGATTTGATACTGATAGCCATTCAGACTGGCATGAAAAAAATCCTCCAACGCCTGGAAGTTAAATTTCTACCAATTCTGTCTTATATGGCTCATCGCGTAATCTAAATCTCCAAAAACCTTTTTTCTGGGGTTGAAGATGTTTTGAGGATCAAATATTTTTTTTGTTTCTTCAAAAAGACTAATTATTTTTTCTCCATACATTTTTTTAAGATACGGAGTTCTTATGAGTCCGTCATTGTGCTCTCCTGTAAATGATCCTTTATATTTATGAATAAGATCGTAAACTTTATCAGCAAGAAAAGGTATATTTTTTCGAACAATAGGATTTTCGATATCAACAAGAGGAATAATATGAAAATTCCCATCACCCACGTGTCCTGCGATTGTGAAAATAAATTCTTTGTGTTTTTTAATAAGATTTGATACTTTTGGCAAAACTTCTGAGAGATATTCCGGCTTAACAACAAAATCATCAATAAAAGGAACCGTGTGTTTGTTTCGAATTTTCTGTCTTAATAGATTGAAGCTTTCTCGTCTTATTGCCCAATACTTTCTTTCCTGATTTTCTATGGCAATTCTTATTTTGGGATTATATGGTAAAATTTTCTCTTTGAGTTTTTTGATTTTTTCATGAAGTTCACTTAGATTGTCTCCTGTGAAATCTACTTGAAGAACTAGCTTTGGCATACCGCCAGTTATTATCATAAGAAACTCCGGAAGAAAGTCTAAGGCAGTCTCAATTATTCCTTTTGTTCCTAAAAGTTTGGCGAATTCCGGGAAAAATCTTAGTGCTAACTTTAAAGTATTATCATCATATGCTTCAAAACTTTCAGGTTTTAGACTAAGAGCTTCTAGAATTATTTGTTTGAGATGGGTTAAATCATGAAGAAATATAACCATCATTTCTCTATGTAAATGCACTCTGACTAGTTGGAAATCTGCCTCAACAACAAAACCCAATGTTCCTTGCGCCCCAACGAAAAGTTGTGTAAGGTCAAATGTTTCTGACTTTGAGTCGTACACATTCCACAAAGAATATCCGGCGGAATTTTTAGATACTTGAGGTTTTGCATTTACAATCTCATCATAGTTATCAATAATTAGTTTGTATATTTTCCTATAAATTTCTCCTTCAAAAGTTTGTAGTTTTAACTTTTCATCTAATTCTTGTTTAGATAGTTTCTTGAGTTCATAAATATTACCATCACTTAATACTACCTTGAGTCTAGAAACATACTTTTCGGTTTTACCATAATGGAGAGATTTTTCTCCACCTGAGTTGTTGTTGATAATTCCGCCCATTGCGCAAATTTCACGGCTGGCTGGGTAAGAGGGGAAAATTAAATGATGTCTTAAAGTCTCTCTTTCAAAATCACGATAATAAACTCCAGGTTGAGTGGATGCTAGATGATCATGCACTACTGGTGTATGGTTAAAATATTTACTGAAATCAACAATGATTGAATCATTTATTGATCCGCCAGACATGTCAGTTCCTGCAGATCTTGCTGTTAGTGAAAGTGGCGGATGATTTTTTTTATTTTCTTGAACAAATTTTATTAAATTTTGTACATCTTGATTATCTTTGGGAAATACTACGACTTGGGGTTTTACTTCAAAAATAGAAGCATCGTGACTGTATTTTGATAAAGTTTGATCATCTATTGCAACATCACCCTTTATTGTTTGTTTGAGTTGTTCTAGTAAATTTGCGTTCATTTATATCAAATATCAAAAATCAAATATTAAATATACATATTAAAAATAAAATATTTTATATTTGATATGTATTTTTGATTTTTAATATTTAATTTTTAATATTGTTTTCTTGAGATTACTTTTTTTACTGCTTGTTTAATAGATTTTACTCCCATACCATATTTTTCAATTAGCTCGGATGGTTTGCCTGATTCTGCGAAAGTATTCTGAAGACCGATAAATTCTATTGGTGTTGGGTTTGTTTTTGCCAAATACTCTGAAATAGCGCCTCCAAGCCCGCCTATTACTTGATGATCTTCAACAGTAACAAATGCGCGTGATATTTGAGCAAGACTTGAGATTGTTGATTCATCAAGAGGCTTTATGGTTGCTACATTCGCAACTATTACTTTTGTTCCTTCTTGTTCTAATTCCTTTGCTGCAAGAAGAGCATAATAAGTCATATAACCAGTTGACAAAATTGTTACACTAGGATTTTCATTTACCCAGAATGTTTGAATTTTTCCAATCTCAAAAGGTGTTTCAGGTGTTGTGATAACTGGAGTTTTATCTCGAGAAAAACGAAGATAAATTGGGCCATCTACTTCTGATGATTTAATCGTAGCTTTTTGTGCCTCAACACTATCGCAAGGAACAAGAATTTTTATATTTGGCCAAGCTCGAATACTTGCGATATCTTCAGTTGCTTGATGAGTTGCTCCGTCTGGTCCTGTCATAATTCCTGAGTGGTGTCCTGCAATTTTTACATTGGAATTATTGTAAATAATGGTAGTTCTTATTGTTTCCCAATTTTTGCCTGGTGAAAAAGTAGCATAAGATGAGATAAATGGAATTTTACCGTTGACTCCTAACCCTGCGGCAATAGCGGCCATA
>CAYJRY010000030.1:0-14219 GCA_964372855.1 uncultured Gammaproteobacteria bacterium
ACTTTCAATAGGTGAAGTAGCAGGTGGAGTCTGGGATAATGAAACTATTCTTGATAACTGCTTTGAGGCTTTTATTGGCGCTTTATACCTTGATCAAGGAATTGAGGAAGTTTTGAATTTTCTTAATATGGTTTTGTTAAGTGAAATTAAAAATATTATTAAGAAAAAAACTTTCAAAGACCCAAAAAGCATGCTTCAAGAAATCGTTCAATCAAAAAAACAATCCTCCCCAGTGTATAAAGTGCTGGAGGAGCATGGTCCAGCTCACTCAAAAATTTTTAAAGTCGGTGTATATGTAAATGGAGTATTAATTGCTGAAGGTATGGGAAAATCAAAGCAATTGGCTGAGTCTTTCGCAGCAAAAGAAGCACTTGAGAGAATAGGTAATATTTGATAAAATTAGTTTATGTCGCTAATGATTAGATTGTCTAAAATTGGGAGAAAAGGTGAAGCAAGATTTCGTATCGTTGTAATTGAAAAAAGGGAGAGAAGAGATGGAAAACCAGTTGAAGACTTAGGCTGGTATCAGAAAAATATTTCCTCTCACAATAAAGATATAAATATAAAAAGGTATAAATATTGGCTTGAAAAAGGCGCAACCCCAAGTCCAACTGTTGCAAAATTACTTTCTAATTGAATAAGATATGAAAAAAGCATTAGAATTTATTGTCAAGTCTATTGTTGAAAATCCTAAGAAAGTAGAAATAATTGAGACCAAAGATGACGGATTGGTTAATCTTTCGATAAAAGTTGATCCATCCGACATGGGAAGAATTATCGGGAAAAATGGCAAAGTTATAAGAGGTATACGAAATACTATAAAAATTCTCGCGATAAAACAAAATAAAAAAGTAAATATTGCGCTTTTTGAAAACTCCTAAATGAAAATCTCCATACTAACGCTTTTTCCAGAAATGTTTACTGGTCCTTTTGATCTATCCATAATCAAAAGGGCAAAAGAAAAAAAATTTGTCGAAATAAACATAATAAACATACGCGATTTTGGAATAGGAAAGCATAAGGTTGTCGATGACAAACCATATGGCGGAGGAAGAGGTATGATACTAAGAGTTGATGTATTGGAGAAAGCAATTTTAGAAACTAAGATCAAGACACTTAAATCGTCTCAACAAAAAATAGTACTTTTAGACGCAAGAGGTAAAACTTTCAATCAAAAAATTGCCGAAAGATTTTCCAAATTAAAACATCTTATATTAATTTGCGGTCACTATGAAGGAGTGGATGAAAGAATTAGAGAATTTACAGATGATGTAATCTCAATTGGTGATTTTATAGCAACAGGCGGTGAAATTCCCTCGATGCTTATTGTTGATTCAGTTGTAAGACTTCAAAAAGGTTTACTTAAAAAAGAAGTAACATCTCAAGAATCATTTTCAAGAGCCACTGATTGGGGCATCCCAATACTTGAATATCCCCAATACACAAGACCAGAGGTTTTCAAGAAATTAAATGTTCCTAAAATATTATTAACGGGTGACCATAAAAAGATTGAAAACTTTCGAAAAGAAATGTCCAAGAAAATTACGCAAAAACGTTTTGAGGCAATTAGTTCCCAAAAGGATTGGTAGTTCTTGCGGAAGGAGTTACTGATAGATTTGAGAAATCAATAGCTTGGGAATTGTTGAAATTAACTATTTTTTCATATAAATCCATTTTTTCATTTGTCAGGGGAATAAGCGCGATATTTTCAATAGAAGTTGGAGGAGTCATAATTTTATAATAAAATTCTATTTCAACAGTTGATATCATATTGTCCGTCCTAATAAAATCAATACTAGATAAAGGAACAGTCTCTTGAAGTGCTTGTATAAAATTGTTTATTGCGGAGATATTGCTGTCAAGTGAGACAGAAAGGTTGATACTGGATAACTTTCCTGTATTTTCCTCACTTCCTGATATTTCTCCAACCTGAAATGAAAATCTCCCAATTCTGACACCTGTTCTTTGAGCAGCGAAAAAAATTGCGTTTAAGACACCTGCAAAGTCTTTATCTACAGGTAATGCTTTTGTAGTAGTCCTAAGCTGCGTATTAAGTATCTCCTCATCAAGCGCCTTAAGCATATTTAAGTCGTTTTTTAATCCTTCTAATTTTCGCTGAGCGTTTTTAGCCTCATCTTGTATAGCCAGAAATGCTTGAACTTGAGGAATTATAACCAACAAAACAACAAGTATGCTTACCATAATTACTATCCCTGGAACTAAAAGATATTTATTGCGTCTATAGATAAATTTCAATGACTCAACATCTGTATTTACTCTTTTTTCCATAATTAAATCTCACTTCTTAGTGAAACTGAATATATGCTTTTAGCTTCATCAAAAGATAAACTCTCAAGGGTTAAAGAGTTGATAATTAATCTTTCCTCAACCATATTTATTAAATTATCAATAAGCGAATTTATTGACAAGAGATTCCCGGAGGATACTTTAATTCTAACCTCTTTTTCATCCATTTCAAAACCGTCAATTGCTGAATCTTGCGGTAAATTTGTTACAATTGCTGAGATTTCAGACGCTAAATCCCGTCTATTTTTAAGGAAACTGTTGATATTATTCAGTCTATCATTAATTATAAAAAGGTTAATCTTTTTTTGCTGGTATTTAGATATTTCAGATAAAACTTCTTGCTGCTGTAACTTAATTGAGGAAGGATTTATTGCGGCTGTTAAAAGAAATAACCCCAAAGAAATAGCTCCAACTATAAGAGGTATTATAATTGCAATAGTTTTCGCTATTCTTATTCGTTTTTGTTGTTCTATATATTCTTTATCTTTTGGTATTATTAGATTTACATCTGTATTCATACTTCGAATTACTAAGTATCACCCTGCGCTTTTCGGCTTCGACTGAGCATAGCCGAATGTCTCGAACGAATTATAATTCTCTCATCGCTAGTCCAACTGCGATCGTGAAATCAGACTGACTGTAAATCAAATCAGATGGCACAACTTGACTCGCCAAAACCTTCCATGGATTGGCAAGCGCTGTTTCAATACCCAAGTTTTCGGCAAAATAAAGGTCAATTCCTGGAAGTCTAGCTGTACCGCCTGATAACAAAATTTGCTGGATCATAGAATCACCATCGTACTTTTCTGAAAAATATGCTATTGATTTTTTCACCTCCCCTAATATTGATGATAAAATAAGCTCAGTTGATTTGCCAATTTTTTGCCCAACTCCTTCTTTGGATAATCCATACGCTTTTTTGTACTCATCCGATTGGGATAATGTCAAACCAAAATCCGCAGAAATTGCACGGCTTATAGCGTTTCCGCCTGTTGGAATTGAATAAGTAAATACCAAAATATTATCTTTTATGATTGCAAGAGAAGTACTTATCGCGCCAATATTTAAAATTATCGTTGGAGGAATTCCTGAATAAGACAAAACTCTCACAACAGCTAAAATCTCAGTCTCAATCGCTGAAAGATTTAAGCCAGCAAGTTCTAAAATTTTTTGATATTTAGCAACTAGCGTTGTTGGAGCACCGACTAAAAGTACCTGCATTTTCTCGTTGTTGGCACCTTTTGGGGGACGTCTTAAAACACTCCAAACAAGTGTTATATCAGAGAGAGAAACTGGTATATTTTGCTCTGCTTCCCAGCGAATCGCCATAGCCAGTTCACTATCTGATAAGTATGGCATATCAATGACTTTGGTATAAACTTGACTGTCATTCAGGGCAACATTTACATTTTTTGTGTCAACCTTGAGATTGTCAACTGTTTTTTTCAAAGCTTTTGCGATATTTTCCTGATCAAGCGGAGACTCCGAAAACATACCTTTAGGTGGGGTAGGCATTGAATAGGCGGAATTTAAGAAATATCCTTCTTTTTGCCGAGACAGAGATATTGCTTTAATTGTTGATAGGCCTATATCCAAACCAATTGATTTGCGAGCCATAATAGTTGTTGCTAAGGCACAAATAAACCATACGATAAATATGGCAGATACAATTGCGGATGTCCTTTGAACACTTTTATCTTTCGCTGTGATTGCCCCGATGTACCTGTAGAAGTTATATCATGTCCCTGAGAAGGAATAGCAACAGGATTTAAGGCATTATCCCTATTAAATGCTTCGACCGTAATTTTCGTGCTTTTATAAATTGGAATTATTCTCGCAAAAATCGCTCTGTTTGCTAATATTTTAGGCGTATAAAACAAACCAATGCTGCTTGAACCGGTATTAGTAAATGGCTCGGCGAAACTATTACTACTTCTTCTACTTACACAATAATCATAAGCATAACGAGTAGTTCTTATAGTATTGGGATTCCCGCTTGTATCAGTTGCCCAGACATATATAACCTCAATAGCAGCAGGCCAAGTAGACAAAGACCCGTCATTACAATTAATTTCATTCCCTTCCCCCCAAAAAACTACTAAACTTGAACTAGGTGCTATGGATCCATAATTAATATTGCCATTGCTATCGTGGTCCGCAAACCAAACATCAGCTCCTTCGCCTTGAGGCACTATGCTTCCTCCATTTAATGACATTAAATGTCCGCTTGTCATTACCTCAACTACATCAGTTTTAAAAGTGGCATCATCCCCAACGGGAATATTTGATTCAAGTGTTAAATCCTGCAGTGCTTTCTCAATTCCTGCCTCGGCAGCTGCTAGGGCTTTTTGGGATTCTGCCTCTTCAGTTGAAGTCCTCACATTTACAATGCTTCGCGAAGCAAGCGAAAGAACAATTGTGAGGGAAACCACTATTACCAAAATAACTATTATTAAAACCTGCCCTTTCTCTGCATTTCGAAATTCATACTTCATATTTCGCACTTCTTGAATCATACAATTAGAATAACAAGTATTTCCGCATATTGTCAATATCAAGAAATTGTCTGCTTTTATTACCTCTGCCAATTTCGCATGACAACTGATGTTTCAAAATTAATATCAGTACTAGTTCTCTCAACCAAGTTACTACTTACTTTTGGACGTAGTATAAATTTGATCCCAATTACAGGAACATCTGTTGAGGAAGAAACAGTGCAAGTGAATGTGCTACTTAAAGACACTTCAATTGTGTCGGTGTCTATAAATGACACGCCATCTAAAGCAATTGTTAAAGGACTTCCAGTGATAGAATATGTAATTGAATTGCTATTAAATGGTTTGACTCTTATGTATCTATAATTTGTTGTACCTGGCGAACATCGCATATCTGTGTCTGTAAAATTATTGTTGCTAAATCCTTCAAATGCCTCCGCGTACTCTATGGATCTTGCGATTTTAGATATAGTATAATTCCCATTTTGTCTGATATTTTCTATGAAATTGGTTTTATTTGTGCCTCTTAGAGAAAAAGTTATTGTCCCAACTACAATTGAACCAATCGACGCCAAAATAGCGACAACAACAATTAGTTCAATTAATGTAAAGCCTTTACTTCTTACTTCATCCTTCATACTTTGTCCTTCATCCTTAAATAGTTTTATGATCAATCCTATAAAAACATGTTACTAGCCTTACCTCATGACAATATGGATCACCTACCGGGCATTTGCCATCTGACCACAAAACAGTTGCTGTCACTTCGCTTCCATGAACCTGCGGAGGGGGTACTGGCGGAGGAGTAGGAGTGGGTTTATTATCAGGACAATCCGAAGAGTCGCTATGATCAATTTCTATTGATCTTACAAAATGATATCCTTCGCCTTTAATATCTCCTTCTACTTCGCAATCGCCTACGTTGTTGTTCGATCCGCTTCTTACCTCCAAATTTGCTGGTAGTTTGGGAAGACACCAGTGTGTTGTATCATTAATAGCAAAAAAATCACTCCAGCTTGAATCTCTTTTGCGTCTCATATATTCTATGCCTTCCTGCGCGTATTGGGTGGCTAGGTTTTGGTTTTTTGTGAAAGTCGCGTTATTAAGAGAATTAACCACAACTACAGTAATTGCGCCTATTATTAAAACAACCACACTCAAAGCCAGTAATACCTCCAAAAGTGTTTGTCCCCGCTGCAATTTTTTTTGAATTTTCATTGAACACTAATTCCTCCCGATTGATTAACAATAATAGTTTTTGTTATGCCTGTTGTTGGCGATCCTTGTCTTACTACAATCTCAAGAGGCGGCGTTAAGGTAGGACTACACCCGCTATTGTCTACAACATCACTGTTAGCTGAAAAGAAAATTGTTGGTTTCTTACCGCTGCAAACATCATCAAAAGTAAGTGAGTCAGGGATTTTCTTCACAAAATCATCGACAATAGAAGGTTCGCAAACAGCTTGCAAACTGTATTGTTTGGTCGCAAAGGTGTGCACTCTCCATCCTTTAAGCACATCACATGTAAAGCCCGGAGGGAGAGTTGGTTTGGTCTTAAAGAATGCCCGTGATCTTGCTAAATAAAGTGCATTAACAATATCTGTTGTTGTATTTTGAAGACTATTGATCCTATTATAATTACTCAATCCTGCAATACCAAGACCTGACAATATAGCCGCTGTTGAGAAAACAACAATTAATTCGACAAGAGTAAAACCACCTTCTCGTTCTGTCATGGAAATGTAATAATTCCAAACGAATTGATATCAATTGTCTCTAAAGGTGTTCCACTGCTATCTGTAAGCACAATCCTAGTAGGTGAAAATTGGGTGAGTGGAGAACTTCTAAATTCGCTTATCGATCCCTTTAAAACTGGATACTCTATGAAATGCCCTTCGTCTGAAGAGGAAAACTCGATAGGGCCATATATTTTTTTCTCGTATATCAAGTGTGTCGACCCTCCACAAATAGCCTCTAATTGATAAGTTTTTTTATTAACTAAATCTACTTTGTAATATTCAAGTGGGTTTACACCACATTCACTGGGTTTCACCTGAGACAGTGCACGAGATCTTGCAGCATTTAATGTATCGACAAGATCTACAATCGACCTTTGTAGAGCAGTTTGTCTATTATAATTACTCAGTCCAACTATACCTACAGCTGACAGGGTGGCCATGACTGAGAAAACGACTATTAATTCGACTAAAGTAAATCCATTTGATTTATTGATCATGGGTTTCGAAGTACATAGTATTTGCTTGTCCCTCCGGTTGTTGGACATGATCCTGTCCCACCAGGACTTGAATCAGAGGCATTTTGATCGGCACCATTCTCAATGCATGCGCCTAATTTATAGCTTGAGCCAGCAGTTTTCTCATAATAATACCTTCCACCATTATACTGAGTTCCAGTCCATAATGGATCACATGGAATTTTGTTCATGTATTCTACTGATGAGGTTGGATGCCTAAAAGAACCACCGCAACTAGTTTGCGGAAATTGACCGGCAGAATTGCCAACATCCGGATAAAATCCGACATCTGCTCTGTATAGTTCAAGAGCAGATCGAATTTGGTTAAGGTCGGATTTGCGAACTCCGTCTCGAGCTCTTTGCCTTACACCGACGAAATTTGCCACCAAAAGTCCTGACAAAAGTCCGATAATAACTATTGCCACCAAAAGTTCAATCAAGGTGAATCCTTTGGATTCACGATTAATGATTAATGAATAATGATTAATGAAATTATTTTGTAAATTTTTTTTTCTATTCTTTAATCCTAAATCTTTAATCATAAATCACCCCCGTCACGGGCTGACATTCGGACTCGACACACCGTAAGTGCAATTATTGCCTGTACCGCACTTTGGAGAACCCGGAATTGTTCCGCTACTAATACTCGTGCATTCACTACCATTATTGCAAGCTTGCGGATCATTTGATCTATCTAAAGATGCAAAGAGATAATATGATTGGTTATTTGTTGTTGAATTTGAGTAATAAGAATAATTTTTTGTCGAAGAAGGATCTATTGGGAGTAATTCCATATATGGCCTAAATCCATTAGTTCCCCAACCCACAGTTGTTGCTGAATCTTTCTTAATTCTATAGTTTGTCGCAACCGATGTGTCAGCTTCTGGGTATCTGCCAAAATCATTATAAAATGTTTCAAGAGCTCTTTGGATTTGTGCTAAATCTGATTTTCTTTTGGCATCATTGGCTTTTTGGATTTGAGTGACTGGATTCATAACTAGTGTAACAGCGCCAGCCATTGCTCCAATTACAGCAATAGTTACCAGAAGCTCGATTAGAGTAAAACCTCTTTGAGGCTTTCCCTTGTTCAAATGTTCGATTGTTTCATTGTTATTAGCAATGCAGCAATGCAGCAATGCAGCAATTTTTGAAGTAATTATAGAGGAAACAAAAATGGAAATACTATTTCCAAAATTTGTTTTTCTAAAAAAAGAGCAGAAAGCGTTCCCAATACCAAAAAAGGACCAAAGGGAATTTTTGTTCCCGTAAGCCGTTTTTTCTTCCATACAATTAGTATGCATCCAACTATAGCTCCTGTCAAGAAGGCAGTATACAAAGCTATAATTATCCCTGGGAAACCCAATATAAGACCCATTAAAAAAGAAAATTTTACATCCCCAAACCCCATGCCACGCCCGCGTGTTACAAGAAATAAAAATAGAAAAAATATAAAAGCACCTATGGCAGACAGAAGATGGGGAAGTATGAAGTATAAAGTATGAAGTATGAAGTAAAAAACGGAAAGTAAAATAGTTAGAAATACAACTTTATCAGGAATAATGCCATATTTAAGGTCGGTATAAAAGACAACAATAAGAGAAGAGATAATAATTAAATAATATACCAAAGCAATTATTTGCTCTATGCTTAATACTTTATACTTAATACTTTCGTGAGGAATTAAAATAATAGTAAAAACAAATAATATTCCAGTTGTTAATTCTACAATAGGATAATATATTGAAAGGGGAGTATGACAATATCTACATTTACCCTTCAAAGTTATAAATGACAAAAGGGGTACAAGATCATACCACGCTAATTCTTTTTTACAAGACTCACAGTGCGATCGCCCGCCAAAAACAGATTCTCCCCTTGGCAACCTATCAACCAAAACATTCAAAAAACTTCCGACAAACAAACCTAAAATAAAAAGGAAAATAATCTCCACTTAACTATTGTAGCAAAGGATTAGGAGGATTCAAGGACTTTTACTCGTTTATAAGACTCTTGATTTCTCTTCTTATTTGTAAGTTTACTAATCCCGATTCTTGCCGCATAGTCTCAAGTTGTTTGGCTATTTTAGCGTAATATCTAATATCTGATCGTGATATCCTTATGCTTTCCACCAATTCTTCTTTCTAATTTACCTAATTTAAAAACTGTATTTGCGCTAATTTTTATCTACAATATATCAAGCTTTGAATCAAATTTTTTCTCAAACTAAACAAATTTCTTATACATCTTTTTTTCAAATATATTTTCAAACTCTGAAAATCTTTTATTAAGAGATTTATTTAGATACTTTTTTGTTATAACTTGATTCGAATTAATATTTTGTTCCATAAAAATATTGTCGAGGAGATAAAAAAATGGATTAATGTATGAAGAAATTATAGGTAATGAAGCAATATTTAGAAATAAGTAAAAGTAAATGCTGATGGTTGCGCTCCTGCAGGCGTACAAATAATACCACTACGACCATCAGTTGATGACCATGCGAAGAATGTACCTTCAGTACTTGCACATTTAGATTTTTCAGCACCAGATTCCATACTGACATATGCCACGGCTTCAGTAGATGTACCGTTTACATAATAACAATAATTATTATGTGCATTTGTTGTGCATGCTGAGGTTCCTGTAACAGAATATGCTTGAGCAGATGGTACTTGTTTTATTTCCCCCGCATTCACTAATGTTGTTATCCACGTAGCAGATACTGGAGGATACGTGGTAACACCAGCTGATGTAGCTCTACTTGTATAATATGCTTGTAATGCCCGAGCCATCTGACCTAGTGCATTTTTTCTAGATGCATCTCTTGTTCTAGCAAATTGCTGTACGGGATCAATTAATAACAATACTCCTGCTGCCAAGACACCAAGGATTGCGATTACGATAAGAAGTTCAATAAGTGTAAAGCCTTTTGAGGAAGATAATTTTTTGAATAAATCCAGCACCTTAATTTTATGATTTAATTTGCTAAATTTTGAAAAGGTGCTGGATAAATTCTTTTTCATTTTTATGAATACTTAATTATTTAGACACATTTTTTTTGTGTTGTCAAGGGGGCAAAATGAAGCTAGATGGGAAGTATGAAGTGCGAAATATGAACTATGAATTATGAAGCATGAGAGATGAAAGATTATTGAATTGCCTGGGTGAGTTGATAAATTGGAGTGATGATTGAGAAGATCAAAAATGCAACACCTACACCCAATACTATCATAATTGCAGGCTCAAGAGCGGTTGTAAGAACTTTTATGGACAAATCAACTTCATTTTCAAAATATTCAGCAGCACGCGTCAGCGTCTCATCTAATTTTCCTGTTTGCTCACCTATTTTTACAAGCTCAACCAAATTCGGGGGAAAAAGCGCATAAAAAGCCATAGCATCACCCATCGTGACGCCTTTTTCAATTCTTTTCGCAACATCAAGTACCGCGTTACTATAATGCACGTTTCCGGTAACGTCAGCTGCTTCTTTTAGGGATTCTATTACCAAGGTACCAGATCCAAGCATAGCTCCAGTGGTACGCGAAAACTCCGCTAGAATTGAGTTTTTAATTATTTTTCCAAAAATCGGCATCTTAAGTAAAAGACTATCAATCATAAGCTTGCCTTCAACTGTTCTTCGCCAGCGGGTAAGAAGGTATAAGACAATTACAACAGACACCAAAACAACCGGCCAATAATTTATACTGAATTTCGAAAGTCCGATTACTATTTGCGTAGTCCAAGGCAGATCAACACCCAAACTTTCATATAACTCACCTAGTTGTGGAATAACAAATATCATCATTATAAAAACAACAGCAATCATCATGAGAACCACAATAATAGGATAAGCAAGAGCTCCTTTTATAGATCCTTTTAATTTTTGCTGTTTTTCTAAAGTCTCTGCCAGTCTCAAAAGCGTTTTATCCAAAAGCCCTGATCCCTCAGATGCCTTGATTAACGATATATAAACTGGAGAAAAAACACTGGGGTATTTGGACAAAGCAGCAGACAAACTTTTGCCTTCTTCTATATCACCTATTGCTGCCTCTAAAACTTCTTTGAATGCCTCAGAACTAGTTTGATTTTTGATTATTTCCAAAGATCTAATTAAGGTAATTCCTGAAGTAAGCATTGATGATAAGTGTCTGGTGAAAGAAACTACGTCTTTTGATTTGACTTTTCCCGAAAAAAAAGGAACAAAATCTGAAAGCTTAAATTTCTCCTGACGCGTAATTGATATGGGGATAAAATCCTTGCTTCGAAGATAGGATGCTGCTTCTTTCTCATCTCGCGCCTCAATCAGTCCATTTATTGTTTTGCCATCATGAGTAACTGCTTTGTAGTAAAGAGTCATAAAACTACTTAACCAATCTCATAAAATCTTCTTGGTGCAGTGAATAACTTTTTCCAGTCTCAAGACTGATACTGCCAGATAGAACAAGAGTTGACAATGAAGAATCAAGAGTGATCATGCCTTTATCTTTGGATGTTTGAATCACAGAATCAATAAGATGTGTTTTACCCTCTCTTATAATACTTGCAACCGCGGGAGTCCCAAGAAGCACCTCAACAGCCGGTGCACGACCGCCATTTATCATAGGAAGTAACCTTTGGCTAACAATACCTCTTAATGTTGCTGCCAATTGAATTTTAATTTGTGCTTGCTGAACTGCTGGGAAAGAATCAATTATTCTATCTATACTTTGGGCTGCTGAATTCGTATGAAGGCTTGAGAAAACCAAATGCCCTGTTTCTGCGATTGTGATAACTGTTGCCATTGTTTCAGGATCCCGCATTTCTCCGACCAAAACAATATCCGGATCTTCTCGCAAAGCAGAACGTAAGGCAAATTCCCATGAATGAGTATCCTGATTCATCTCACGCTGTGAAATTATGCTTTTCCCATTTGGATAAACATATTCAATTGGGTCTTCAATTGTCAAAATATGTGCCGCACGGCTAAGATTGATTTCGTTTATCATTGAGGCAAGAGTAGTTGATTTTCCATGACCTGTTGGACCTGTAACTAAAATTAGACCTTGTTTGAGTGTCGCGAAACTATGAAGAATTTGGGGCAAATGCAAATCTTCAATTGTTTGAATTGATGGCGGGAAAAGCCTGAAAGCCGCTGAAATGTATCTTCTTTGATAATATAAATTTGCGCGAAACCTTCCTAAATTTCCATACGCCCCACCTCCAAAACCAAATGAAAAGTCAAGTTCTTTGTTTGCCAGAAGCAGATCTTTTTGGGAAGGTGAAAGAAGAGAAAAAACCATTGTTTCGATATTTTGAGGTGTCAAGGCAGAATGTCCCGGAACAAATTCCAAAGCTCCATCAATCCGAATAGCAGGCGGAATCCCAGCCAAAAGATGAAGATCAGATGCCTTGTTCTTAATAGTTATTTTTAATAATTCTTGTATATCCACAATTTACCAGCGTTTAGTTATTAGCGTCTAGCGTCTAGTTAAACTAAACGCTAGTAGCTAGTTGCTAGACGCTACTCTTGTGCTACTCTTAGTACTTCTTCTACTGTAGTGATTCCTTTTAAAACTTTCAAGTATCCATCCTGTTTCATAGTTACCATCCCCTCAATAATAGCCTCTTTTTCTATGGTACCACTATCCGCGTTTTGCAGAATAAGACTTGAAATTTTTTGAGTTATAGGTAGAGTTTCAAAAATCCCAACTCTTCCAACGTAACCTGAAAGTCCGCATTTATCGCATCCTTTACCCTTGTAGAATTTCACTTCAGTTGTATTCTTTGGAAAAAGAGGCCCCAATACCTTCTTCATTTCCTCAACAATTTGTGGTAAAACGGGCTGGACTATTGCGCAATTTTTACAAATTTTGCGTGTAATTCGCTGTCCTACAATCGCGTTTACAGTTGAAGCAAGTAAAAAATTTTCAGCGTTTAAGTCCAAGAGTCGCGGCAAAGCACTAGATGCATTAGATGTGTGAAGCGTTGAGAAAACCAAATGTCCGGTGAGTGCCGCCTGAAGAGCAAGATCGGTTGTTTCCTTGTCTCGAATTTCTCCAACTAAAATTATATTTGGGTCCTGCCGAAGAAAGGCTCTAAGACCTGTTGCAAATGTAAGCCCCACTCCCGGATTAATCGCGACTTGATTAACTCCGGGAATTTCATATTCGACTGGATCTTCCAGGGACATGATATTGACTCTTGTTGTATTTAGTCTTGCTAAAATTGAATAAAGAGTGGTAGTTTTACCTGATCCCGTAGGACCGCAAACTATAATTATTCCATGAGGTCTTAGGATCGAGGTCTCCAAATTCCTAAGCGTTGATCCTGTAAGACCAAGCGTATCAAGACTTGGTACTCCTCCTGATTTTCTAAGAAGTCTCATAACTATTTTTTCTCCATGAGTTGTGGGAAGACAAGATATGCGAAGATCTACTTCTTCACTCTCAATCTTGAAATTAAACCTGCCGTCTTGAGGAATACGATGTTCATCTATTTTCATCTCTGAAAGAATTTTAATTCTAGAAACTACTCCTTCCTGAACATTTTTAGGAAGACTCAAACGGTCATACAATATCCCATCAATTCTAAATCTCACTCTCACCCTATCTTCCTGAGGCTCAATATGCACATCTGAGGCACGGCTTGTGACAGCATACTCCAAAATGGTTGATACGATATTTGCAATTGGGGCCTCCTTTATAATATCTTTTATTTCCTTGGAGTCAATAGTTCGAGTTTTGGTAAGCTCTTCTGTTTCTTTCAATGCTTTGCCTACCTCACCTACCAATTCTTGACGGTACTGCTCTTCGATTGCTCTGGTTACTTCTTCTTTTGATGCAGCAAAAGATTTAATTGTAAGCCCTGTTTTTTGGGCAACAAACTGTAATGCTTCCAAATCTGAAGGCTCACTCATCGCGATAGAAAGGGTTTTTGATTTGTCATCATAAACAAAAGGAATAAGTGAAAATCTAGTAGCTACAGCTTTTGATATAAGACTCAAGGCCTGTGGTGCAAAAGATGTATTCTCCAAAGAAATAAAAGGCACACCGATTATTTTCGCTTTTATTTCAGCAATTTTTTGTTCTGGAATTAAATTTAAGTTTTTAATGACAGTCTCATGAGATACTCCTTGGCTCGCGCTTTTTACTCTAACATCGTCGTATTGTTCTTTTGTTAAGAGA
>CAYJRY010000031.1:0-13793 GCA_964372855.1 uncultured Gammaproteobacteria bacterium
TTGAGATTTTGAGTAAAAAAAATCAAGATCCAATTGTTGTATTTGAGAAAGCAATTCAAAATGTCGGCCCCCGTCAAGAAGTGAAACCAAGAAGGGTCGGAGGCGCATCTTATCAAATACCTATGGAAGTTCGAGGAGAAAGAAAACAGGCTCTTGCTATTCGATGGATAATTGATGCTGCAAGAAAAAGATCAAATAAAGAGTATCAGATTTTTGAAAAAAAATTAGCATCAGAACTCATGGATGCATCCAATGAGCTTGGTGAAGCAATTAAAAAACGCGATTCAGTTCACCGCATGGCAGCGGCTAACCGTGCCTTCGCTCACTTCAAGTGGTAATAGGTTAAAATTAATATTTTTTTCCTAGCCTTATTATCAATCAAGTAACATTAAGTTCTTAAAAAAGATTTTACAGAATAATATATGGATTTAATGATGAGATTGTTTTAATATTATCAAAAAATCTAATGATTTAGATTATTAGACTAAGTTAGCCAAGTGGTCTTTTTGGTTTTCTGTTCGATCTGCTGTCTTGGATTAATACTCTTCTAATTGACGAATCTGGTAATATATCGATTGCTTTAATTTCTAAATCTTGAAATATTTTTTCTAATTTTTCATCACGCAAAACTTTCTTAATAATCATCATATACCCTTCACCTCTGTAATTAAGCGTCATATTTACTCTGGCTATTGTTTCCTGAGATACTTTTAAGATTTCTTTAATTGTATCGTATTGGTAACCTTTTGAGAGAAGAATTGCAATTGCCAGTCGTTTTGCAAGCATCGTTTGTTCAACGGGACCAAGTAAATCAAGTAGAAATTTCTGGATATCTAATGGGTTTGAAAGTCTGGCAAATGATTTAAAGAAAATTGAGAAGATCTTGTTCCTAACATTTACCGATAAAGTTCTTCTAGAAACTTGTGGCATAAAAAAATCTATTGATCTAAATCATTAGACTATATTCATTATCATAAATCTTTTAGCCTAATGTCAAAATACCTATAACCATAAATCTTTTTGCTTAAAGTATTCAGAACAGTCAATTGTGAGACAAATCACATAAAAGTTGTTAAATAGGATATAGTAATTCCTTGCTTAATTTTTATATATTGCTTTTGAAAGGAGGTTTTAGGTATGGCAACAATTATTAATACGCCTGCGCAAACAAAAGATGAAGGGAACTGGTTAATGGTTTTGATGGGATTGATACTTTTAGCAGCAATAATCTTTTTACTTTTCATCTATGGACTGCCTTTGATTAATGAATCAACTGGACAGCCAGGATTAAATGTGCCGGGGCAAATAGATATAAACCTTAGACAAGGTGAAGGGAGGTGATAAATAACATGGAAATATTATTATGGATAGTATTAGGAGGCTTAGCAGGATGGTTAGCATCGATCCTAATGGGCACTAACGAAGCGCAAGGGCTTCTTGCTGATATTGCTATGGGAATTTTGGGAGCTCTTGTTGGAGGATTCCTAATGGGTATATTTGGACAACCTGGCGTGACGGGTTTTAACCTATACAGCCTTATGGTGGCAGTATTGGGAGCGGTGGTTGTGATATACCTTGGAAGATTGCTTCGAAGAACCGTTTAAGGAAGGTGGCGCCGCGTCAAACGCGGCTGGGACGTTTGATGTCCCGGATTTAAGAATCACAAAGTTTTTGCTTTGCAAAAGCAAGAGCTTCTAAAGGAGGTGAGAATATGAAAAATAACAAAAATCTAAAAAAAGCCGTTAAGAAAGGCATAAATCCAATTGCCGCAGGTGTGGTAGGAGCAGCGGTGACAGCGGCAGCGGCCGGAACAGTTGTTATGCTTTCTGATAAAAAAAGACGAAAACGCATTGCCAAAACTTTAAATAATGTTACTAATAAAGGAAGACAATGGGCTAGTAAAGCAAATACGGTAATTTCTAATATGCAAGAGAAACTAGAAGAGGTGGACAAGAAAATTCCAGGAAATAGAAAAAAAATTGCGGCGAGAGTTTAAGATTGTTGAAAAATGTGCTATACTAGTACAATAAATTCGAAATTCGAATATCGAAATTCGAAACTATTTGGTATTCGGATTTTATTTTTTTATGGCACAGATAGCACGAATCACCGAACTTTCCAAAATTAGAAATATTGGAATAATTGCCCATATTGACGCAGGCAAGACTACCACAACAGAGCGCATTTTATACTACACTGGTAAAACATATAAAATTGGGGATATAGATGAGGGTACTACGGTAATGGACTGGATGGAGGAGGAGAGGAAAAGAGGAATTACTATTGTTTCGGCAGCAACAACCACGTATTGGAAAAATCATCGAATAAATATAATAGATACTCCTGGCCATGTTGATTTTACAGCAGAGGTTGAGAGATCTTTGAGGGTTTTGGATGGAGGGATAACAGTACTGGACGCAGAAGAAGGAGTACAATCTCAATCTGAAACAGTTTGGCGCCAAGCAGATAAATATAAAGTACCAAGAATTTGTTTTGTTAATAAGATGGATAAAATTGGGGCTGACTTTTTCGCAACAGTTAAAAGTATTGAAGATAGGCTTGGAGCAAATCCCGCAATAATGGTATTGCCCATTGGCGCAGAATCATCTTTTAAAGGCGTTTATGACCTTTTGAATAAAAAATCAATTTTATGGACTGGTGAAGAATTAGGTGCGAAATTTACAGTTTCAGATGATATTCCGCAAGGCTTGCAAGACAAAATAGAAGAATATAGAAATTTGTTGGTTGAGAAAATTGCAGAGACAGATGATATACTGCTTGAAAAATATCTTGGAAACAAAGAACTGACTGTTGATGAGTTAAGGACAGCTCTTCGAAAAGCAGTTATTGGGTATAAGCTAGTTCCAATTTTTGCTGGATCATCCCTCAGAAATAAAGGCGTTCAACCACTTTTAGATGCTGTAGTTGATTATCTTCCAACACCGGCGGATTTAAAAGAAGTAAAAGGAGTAAATCCAACAAATGGGTTAGAGGAGACTAGAAAACTAACGCCTGAAGAACCATTTGCCGGCCTTGCTTTTAAGATACAAAATGACCCTCATGTTGGTAAATTGACATATCTTAGGATATATTCAGGAAAATTATCAGCAGGCTCTTATGCGTACAACTCTACAAAAAACACTAAAGAGCGTGTAGGAAGACTTCTTCTTATGCATGCCAATCAAAGGGAAGAAATAAAAGAAGGGTTTGCTGGAGAAATAGTAGCGATAGTTGGTCTAAAAGAAACTGGAACTGGGGATACGCTGTGCGATGAAGCAAAACCAATTATTCTTGAGAAGATTTCCTTCCCGGAGCCTGTAATATCTCTAGCAATTGAGCCAAAGACAAAATCTGATCAGGAAAAGCTAGGATATGCTTTAAAAAGACTTATGGATGAGGATCCAACATTTCATGTTAAAACAAATCACGAAACAGGCCAAACAATTATCTCGGGCGTTGGAGAGCTACAACTTGAAGTAAAAGTAAACACAATGAAATCCGATTTTAACGTTTCAGCAAATGTGGGAGCGCCTCAAGTTGCTTATAAAGAAACTGTTACAAGAGTAGCAGAGGGAGAAGGAAAATATATTCGCCAATCAGGAGGGCGTGGTCAATATGGACATTGTTTCTTGCGAGTTGAGCCCAAGCCTCGAGGGGAAGGATTTGAATTTGTGGATGCAATAAAAGGCGGTGCGATTCCAGCTGAGTTTATAACATCAATTGAAAAAGGCGTTAAAGAAACAATGGAAAATGGAATACTTCTTGGATATCCGATGGTTGATATGAGCGTAACTGTTTATGATGGATCGTATCATGAGGTTGATTCTTCTGATATTGCATTTAAAATCGCTGCATCCCAAGCACTACAAGCAGCTTCTAAGAATGCAGGCCTAACACTTCTTGAGCCGATTATGAAAGTTGAAGTAACAACGCCTTCTGAGTTTATGGGAGATATAATAGGTGATTTGTCTTCAAAAAGAGCACAAATATCAGAAACCAAAGAAAGAAGCAAAGCAACTATAATTTTGGCACTGGCACCTCTTGCTGAGCTTGCAGGATACGCGACAACACTTCGTTCGATGTCAAAAGGCAGAGCCTCCTATTATATGGAGCCATCCCATTATGAAGAAGTACCAAAAAATATTTTAGAGGGTATGCTTGCCAAATCTACTTTTACGGGCAGAGTTTCTGCTCAGAGATAATGAAGTTTATATTTAATGGATTTATACTGACTATAGTAGTTTTTATACTGTTTAACCTTCGATTTACTGCTTTTGCTTCTGAAAAAGTGATTGTCCTAAATAGCACATTGGCTCTTTTCAATCCAAGCCTTGAGGTGTTAAGCGCTCAAGAGCTTGGGTATATAGTTGATAAAGTTGAAAATGAGACTTGGATTGGGATGACAACTGAGGACTTTGCTCAATATAAAGCAATAATTATTGGAGATAATGAATGCCGAGATGGTGCTTTTTGGCTTGATACGGCTGAGGCAAATAAAAATGTTTGGGGAAAAGCAGTTAATGGTAATGTGGTTGTAGTGGGTACTGACCCGGCGTTTCATTATTACCATAACCGGGGAGCTAGGGAGGCATCTCGTAAACTTATTAAAAACAGTATTGATTTTGCGACATCTGCTTCGGGTAAAACAGGAGCTTATATAGGTCTTGGCTGTTACTTTGCTACTTCGCCACGCGGTACTAAGGTAAGTTTCTTAGATGGAATAGCTAATGAAGGTTTTACAGTAATTGGCGGGTGGTGGGATGATATACATATTGTAAACCCATACCACCCTGTTTTGGAAGGAATTTCAAATGCAGAGTTGTCCCGTTGGGGATATTCAGTACACGAGGTATTTGAGAGCTGGCCGAAGGATTTTGAGGTGCTGGCAATTGCGAGAGATTTACTGTCAGATTATATCGCGCCTGATAGGACAAGAGGATCACCTTATATTCTTGCCCGAGGAGCTTCAGTTGGTCCTCCGACAGCGCCTGTTCCTTTTCTTGATCTGCCGTGGGATTATGAAGGAGAGGGACTGACATTTAACGAGGCAGCACTAAGTATAAATTCATATTTTGACCACGAATATCCGCTGTTGGGGAGTGGGCTTAGGGAACCGAATGAAGCCTTAGATTTAATAGTTAATTTTAAAGGATTTCCTAGAATAAAAAAATCTTACTCCTCTCATGACGGTTATGATTATGGTAGGCTAGCAAAAGTTAACATTGGTGATCCAGTTTTAGCTGCCGCGGATGGTATCGCAACTTTTAGTGATTCTTGTAAAACATGCGGAAATATGATCCTTATTGACCATGGCAATGGATACCAATCAAGATATTTGCATTTGCAAAAAAACGGATTAATAACCAATGTTCCTGGAGAAAAAATAGAGGTTAAATCTGGACAACAAATTGGTCTAGTTGGTGCAACAGGCAATGTTAGACCACCTAGTGACAAAGGAGCGCATATTCATTTCGCGGTAATTCAGGACAAAAATAATGATGGCAATTTTTCAGATAATATTCCAGACGGCGCAACAGATCCTTTTGGCTGGCAGTCAAAAGAGGAAGATCCATGGCCCAACTTCGTCTTTGACTACGCTGGGCAAAGGAGAACTGGCAATACAAGTTTTTATCTTTGGAAGAAAAAGTTAGACAAACTCGACGCAATGCTTACTTCAAATCAGGCTGTATTTAATGTTGGAAAATTCAAAATTGAGTTTCAAGATGGCTCAACTACTCAAGAAATAAAAATCGAGATTCAATCTTCACCAATTGTTAAATTCTTAGACGATCTTAGTTCTCTTGGTACTACAATTGTTATCACTGCTTTTGACTTACTGGGAAATATAGTGACAAGTTTTGATAAGCCTTTTACACTGACAGTGGATTTTGGTTCTTTGGATATTAGCAGCTTTGATGAGAATACTATTTCTATATACTCAAGTAGCGACGGCATAAAATGGACAAAAGAGCTGACAATTGTTGATTTTGAAACAAAAACAGCAAGCGCAAAGTTAAATCACTTAAGTTATTTTGCTTTGATGGCAGAAAGATTAGATATAACTCCTCCGGCAACTTCTGTAGTTTTGGAAAATAAAGTTCTAACTCTTAATAGCCAAGATAATGAAGGCGGATTGGGCATTGATTATACATTGTATAGAATAGATGATGGAGATTGGGAGATTTACAAAGATCCTTTAACATTCTTAGATGATGGGCATTATAAAATAGAATTTTATTCGGCAGATAAAGACGGAAATGTGGAAGAGACTAGATCTTTTGAGTTTGAAATAGCTTCTGATGACATAGAGGAAAATTTGCCTGAGGCGAAGATATTTGTAGATATAAATAGAAATGATTTGGTTATTGAAGGGATTGGTAAAGATTTAACTGTTGAAAAGACTGAAAATACCAAAACTGAGAAAGAAGAGCGTTATTACTATATAATTAAAGATCTGTCGGGAAATTCACTTATACTTGATGTAAGAGATAGAGACGGTAGAAAAGAAGATGGTTTTAGGATATATTCTTTGCAATATAATGAAAAACCTCTAATTATTTTACCCAGTAATAACTATTATGTGACTTATAAGAAGAATAATGATATTTTGCATGTTGATGAGCAGAAATTTGAAATAGAACAGGAGATAGATATACGGATGAAATACGATTTCAAAAGAAATCATAGCACTATTGTTACAAGAGAAAATGGGGAGGAAAAAGTAAAAGATATAAAAGAAGACTTAGTTTTATTGCAAATATTTACAGATAAAGGTAAGTTAAAATATAATTATTGATAATGAGAAAATCAAAGAAAAATTCAAATTCATTAAAAATCTTGTTAATTGTTTTTGCGAGTTTATTGGTAGTATTTCTGATCGCAATTTATTTTAGTAAATATCCAGTCGGCCTTGATAATCAATCGCACAAATCTAATAATCCAAAATTGAGCAACACGAAAGTATACAAATCAGAGAATTTAAAAATTATTATTAGTGTCCCAGCAAAATTTCAAATTGATGACAGATTTTTTAGGATAACTTTAACTAGCTTAGAAGGAAATATTTATATAGAGAAAAGTGGGACAAATTTCGAGAATGTAGATGAATATTTAGATAACCTTGATGTTGAAAATAGTTCGGTTACTCTTAGTAGAGAAAGAATCTCAATAAATAACATGCCAGCCATAAGAGGTATAGTAAATGGTAAACGATACTATTATATATACACTGAAAAATGGACAATCTTTACAATCTTTGCAGATTCTTCCGCTCTTTTTGATGATCTAGATCAAATTGCCCCATCTTTTATATATATCCCGTAGACAAATTTTACTCTTTTGAATTATTAAGCAAGAACTTTTACTGCTTCTTGTGCGCAGGCTGAATCTTGACTTGTATCAGTAGATCCTCCTACCCCCACTGCTCCCGCTAGTCTTCCCCCTATTTTTACTGGAACACCTCCGGCAATTGGAGTAAGATCGCCGCCAAATAGAGTATTAAGACCAAAGTATGGTTTTCCTTCTCCTGCATATGGGCCCAATCCCTCAGTCGGCATTCCTAAATTTGCAGAGGTGTATGCTTTGCAATATGCAAACCTTGGGCTAATAGGAATTGCACCATCCATTCTACTTGAAGCAATTATGCTTCCATGTTCATCTACTATAACTGTGGTTACAGCAATTCCTAGTTCTTTTGCTTTTCTTTCTGACGCTTCAAGAGCTTTTTTTGCTTTTTCCAAAGTAATCATTTTTTCTCACCCCCTTCGATCGATCTATTATAAATTATACTAATATCAATTATACTAAGTTATTTAATTAATGATTGTCAATATGTAATGATGTTCCTAAAATAAAATAGAATAATAAATAAAATGACACTTGACAAGTAGGCTTATAGTTTTATATAATTAAAATATGGAAATTGAAAAATCAATTGAGGAATCTATTAAAGAACTTGGAAAAACAGGTGATCCAAAAGGCCAAATACAAGCAATTCGTTTTAAAGAAATGCTAAATACTTGCAATTCCTCTTCCTTAGTTTCATCTAAAGACTACATTGTAAATCAGATTCAGAAAGAAGATATAGAAGCTCAGGAAATATTTAAAGGACTGAAAGATATAATTCGAGATTACGATCCGAAATCTCCTACCCCAGAGTGGGAGACCGAATTTTGGCAAGCATTTATAACATTCTCAATAAGACAAGCAGGTCCCGATGTTGTGCAATGTTTAAATCCGGATAAGATTGTAGTACCTAAATGTAAACGTACTATAGATGAGCTTCAAGAGCTAGAGGCAACGGAAAGAGGTATGGTTTATATTCCAGACGGATTTAGCTATCCCCTTTTAGGTAAAATTTTTACTAAAATGCTAACTGAAAATGTAGCGGAAGATGCGTTAAACCCAAATGGGGAAGAGTTAACATATGAACTACAAAGAAAAATACAAACAAAGGAACTTCGTAGTCAAATGTTAGAGAGACTAAGAGGAGATACTTGGGGAAAGCTAAATCTCGTTAAAGATGTGCTTGAGGGATTAACCGGGTGGGTCGATTTTGATATGTGTATAGACACTCCTAATCGATATACAACTGAAGAAAATCTTAAGAATAATTTGTGGTCTGAAAAAAGAGCAGGTGGTACATTGATGGCTTATAGAATGGCTTCTGAAAAAATGCATGTTTTAGAAGGTGCATATCTAGATGAAAGTGGCACATCTTCTCGCTTGCTCGGATCCCATATAAGAGGAAATGCTATTATTGCTGTTGGTAATTGGAGAGGTGGATTGAAGATATTTTGGCTAAGCGGCTCGAGATATCGCGATAGAAATCTTGGCGGTCGGGGGATGGGCTATTGACAGAGAAAGATAGAATATATAAAGTAGATTACTAGCATGTTGAACTTCTAAAACAAACTATAATACTTATTAATATATGGTAACAGCAGCAGAGCAAGGTAGATTTAATCTAGAACCAGAAAGTAAATTTAAAGTTATCCATGACGAAAATATGGGGGCTCCTCACCCGTTCATAAGAGTCGAAAGCGAATATGGCCTTCTTAGCATTCCTGTATATGATGTTCGCAATAAAGATCATCATGGTCTAATAGTTAATTCACTTAATTCTGGGACAATGGGCGCATTCGAAGTAGGAGTTATAGGTCTTTTAAAAGCGGTAGGCGATCAGAGGGTAGAAAAGGAAAATTGGAAAAGGCTTTTGAATGTTAAAAAAGGTAGAACTTCAGGAGACAAATTTCCGTTTATGATGCACCCTAAAGATCATGATTTGGTTGTAGATTTTAGCAAACTACATCCGGATTTTCATTTCCTTGTAGATCCAATCGCAAGGGAAAAGTTTTATGGAAAAATACCTTTTCATACAGTACTGCCGTTTAGAGAAAACAATGAATGGCTTAATCGTGAGGCATTTGTTACTACGGCAGAGGAGTCCATTAGAAAGCCTGGTGATCAACAAGTTGGAATATCGACAGTTTGCATCTATTTTCCCGGAGGAGATCCAATATGGAAAGATATACTAAGACGGGTGAATCCTACTCTTGCTCTAGCCATAACTTCTCTTAATGATCATGGAGAGCCTTCTCCTTGGAATTATGATGAGCTTTTAGATCATACAAGAAAAAAGAGGAGAGTTGATTTTCGATTTGTTATTAGAGACGAAATTGTAGCTAATGCTAAGATAAGCAGCTCTCATACTATGATTAGGTTACCCCACATGGAAGAAAGATCCGAAATACTTATTATGAGAAAAGGGCCAGTAAGCGCAGATACCATAAGCAAATTCACAGGTTTTCCAGTAAGGATTTTAGATAGCGCGAAGCTTGCTACCAGAGGACATCCTGAAGGTGTTCGTCTTGACGATAGAGTTTTAGAATATCTGCAAAAAGTTAAACCACAAACAGTATAATTAACTTTTAATCTATATCTTCATATTTATATTTAAAGTTACTCATCTTTATTGCGTTGAATGATTGTACTATAATATAGTTAATGCCCGTACTTGTTTATCCAAATATAATTGTTCTCATAATACTACTGATAGTTCTAGTACTACTTATTGTTATTTATCATCTTTGGCAAAAAGTTGGAGTTGTTAGAGTTAAGGCAGAAAATAGACTTAATGATATGAATAGAGCCTTAATGACAAGTCAACGAATAAATAAGATTATTCTAAAAAGTCTTGATTTTGATGATGTTGTTCAGCAAATATCTGATACTATTCCAAATGAGCTTTTTTTTGCGACAGGAGTTGTTGCGGTAATTGAGAAAGTTAAACGAACTTTAAGAAGAATTGGGGTATCTTCAACTAAGGAAGCAAGTGAAGCAGTAAGTGCCTTAAGAGTTCCATTTAATAAAATTGAAATTTCTCTTGATGATCCAAATAATCTTATGGCAAGAGCCGTTAGAGATAATAAGGGTTACCTTACAGAAAATGTATACGATGTTTTAGGCCCTGTATTGACCCGAGAAGAGGCAAAAAGTATTCAAGATCTTATGGGAACCCGCACGACAGTTGTTTATCCAATATACGGCGGAAGAAATGAAACGATAGGAGTTTTTGTTGGAAGCACAAAAAAAAGAAAAGAAGATCTTACTGAATATGATTACGCAATGATTCAAAATTTTATTGATGGGGTTGGTATTGCTATGGAACATGCAATGTTGTATTCGAATCTAAAGAAAACGTCTGAACAATTAAGACTCGCCAACATCAAGCTTCAAGAGGTAGATAAGTTGAAAGATGAGTTTGTGAGTTTGGCGTCTCATGAACTACGGACTCCGATGACTGTTATCAGCTCGTATCTGTGGATGATGTTGAATAAAGACAATTTGTCTTCCTTATCTGATAAGCAAAAGATGTATCTTGATCGAGCTTATACATCGACTCAAAGACTCATTAACCTAGTCAATGACATGTTGAACGTTTCTCGCATTGAATCCGGAAGACTTACTCTTAATATAAAACCAATTGATATAGTTGAGCTAATAAATACTGTTTATACAGAAATGCTGCCTAAAGCACAGGAGCAAAAGATAAATTTAGAATTTGCAAAGCCCCAACTTAGTATACCCAAGGCTCAGACTGATCCTGAGAGAATAGAGCAAGTTTTGATAAATCTTATTGGCAATGCCCTTAAATTTACACCGGAATCAGGCAGAATTAGCTTGTCAGTAGTAAATAATATCTCCCAAAATACAGTCACAGTCTCAGTTGCAGATACTGGAAAAGGTATAAGTAAAGAAGATTTGCCGAAGCTTTTCAAGAAATTCTCAATGCTTGGAAATAATTATCTTGTCAAACAAAATACCCAAGGAACAGGACTGGGGCTTTATATATCAAAATCCATAATTGAACTTTTGGGTGGAAAAATTTGGGTGGAGTCAGAAGGAGCGGGAAAAGGCACAAAGTTTAGCTTTACTTTAAGAACTACTTAGGTATTCTTTTACTTTCTCAACAAGTGTTCCGGGATTAATTTGGCTTTTAATTAAATATCCATTTCCCAACTCCTGAGCGGCTTTTATTTCTTCACTCTTGTCTAAATTTGTCAGGAAAATTACACACTTATTGGCTTTTTGAGGTAAATTAGTTTTAAGTTTTCTCATTATATCCAAGCCGTCGATTTTCGGTAAGATTATATCTAGGAAAACCAGATCATATCCGCCGGATTTTAATTTAACAAATGCTTCTTCCCCATCTACCGCCTCCTCAACCTGATACCCTTCAGCTTTTAAGGTGTCAATATAAAGCTCTCTTAAAAACAAATCGTCTTCAACAATTAAAATTCTTTTTGTATCCATAGTTGGATGGTAGCAGGGAAGAGGGGTAAAGTCAATATAAATAGCTGTTTAGTTAGTTAGTTTGTTAGTTAGTTAATTGCTAAGAAGGCTTGTGTAGAGTTAAGTAAATATAGTATGATTTTAACATGGATTCTATAAATACCTCAGATTACAAAAAGATTTATCTTGAAACAGCAAGGGAATATTTAACTAAGCTTTTTGAAAGCATAAATCAGTTGGAAAAAAATCCATCTGACAAAGATGAACTTAACAATCTTCATATATCCTCTCACTCCTTAAGAAGCCAAAGTCAAATAATGAATTATGCACAGATTGCCCAAATTACAAGTGAAATTGAGAAAATCGCAAGAAGTCATCTTGATGGAGGGGAAAAATTAGAACCACAAAATATAGAGTTTTTAAGAAGTTCAATTTCGAAAGTAGACATGTTAATTAAGGAGTTGGAAAAATAAATGAAAATACTTCTTATTGAAGATGACAAATTTTTTCAGAAATTTTACGCAGTGAAACTGAAGGAGCAAAATTATGAAGTAGATGTTGCCTCAGACGGTGAAGAAGGTATTATGAAAATGAGAGAGTTCAAACCAGATCTAATTTTTCTTGATCTTATTATGCCAAAAACAGATGGTTTTTCTGTTCTTAAAACAAGACAACAAGACCCAACACTTTTAAAAATTCCTGTTATAGTATTTTCAACTTTGGGTCAAGAAAACGACGTGAGGCTTGCTAAGTCTTTGGGAGCAAATGATTATATAAATAAAAGTTTTTTTGATTTTGGAGTTATGATGAATAAAATCAACAGTACTTTGAAGATGTCAAGAGTTGGCAATATCTTGAAAGTAGAGTAATAATTTTCTGCCCTATGCTTATAACTAATGAACAGCTAAAAGCTTTGATTTTGAAAACAGGCCTTATTGATGAAAAAGGTTATACCAAAATCGAGCAGGAAGCAAAAAGTGCTGAGAGATCAATTTCTGAGATTTTAATCGAGAAAGATGTTATAACGGATGAAAATTTAGGAATTCTTATATCTGATTTTCTTAAGATTCCTTTCATTGTTCTTGCAAAGACAACTATATCACCCGACGTATTCAATATAATTCCAGAAAAAATAGCCCGAAAGCAAAAAGTAATTCCTTTTGCTCGCGACTCAACTGGAATAAAACTAGCTATGGCAGATCCATACAACAAAGAAGTCGCATCTATGATCTCAAAAAAAATTGGATTACCCGTTACTACTTATTTAGCAACAGAGCAAGATATTTACAATACTTTAAGGATTTACAGAAAAGATTTACAAAAGACATTTAATGCTTTGGTTAAAAGTGAAACAGGTATGGATATTGGAAATATCAATGAAGTTCCAATATCAAAAGTAGTTGATTTACTTATAAACTATGCGTATCAAGATAAGGCATCAGATGTTCATATAGAGCCTGAAGAAAAAGATTCTTTGGTCCGATTTAGAATAGATGGAGTTTTGCATGATGTTTTGTTTTTGCCAAAAAGTCTTCATGACCAGATAATCACGAGAATAAAAATATTATCTAGACTTAGAACTGATGAGCATTTAGCGCCACAGGATGGAAAGTTAAGAATTGTTCTAGAAGAAGAAGAATTGGATGTCAGAGTATCAATTCTTCCAGTAACTGAAGGAGAAAAAGTAGTCTTGAGGTTATTATCATCAAGATTTCGAAAGTTTTCTCTCATGGATTTGGGAATGAATGAAAAGGACTTGAAAAGAGTAACAAATGCTTATAAGAAATCTTATGGCATGATTCTTTCAACTGGTCCGACAGGAAGTGGAAAAACTACAAGTATTTACGCAATTCTAAAAATTCTAAATACCAGAGAGCAAAATATCACAACTATTGAGGATCCAGTTGAGTATAGAATAAAAGGAGTAAATCAAATAAACGTCAATACAAAAACAAATCTTACGTTCGCAAATGGTTTGAGGTCATTATTGAGGCAAGATC
>CAYJRY010000032.1:0-13765 GCA_964372855.1 uncultured Gammaproteobacteria bacterium
CGACATACGAAAGAATTGAAAACGTCAATCTGGTTGTAATAAAAAAAGACGGAAAAAGAGAAGAATTTGACAGAGACAAATTAAAAAGCGGGATTGTCAGAAGTTGTGAGAAAACAAAAGTAACCCTGGATAAAATTGACAAAATAGTTACAGAAATTGAAAGAGAACTAAGAAGTGCAGATTCAGTTGAGGTAGAAAGCAAAAAAATTGGACAAATGGTAGCGAGTAGACTAAAGCAAATTGACAAAGTAGCTTATATTAGATTTTCAAGCGTATTTAGAAGATTTGTTGATGTTGAAGATTTTGAAAAAGAGGTGAAAAGGCTTATACGATAGCCTTTTCATCCTGAGAGAAGTTCTGTAATGCAGAACGGAGTCGAAGGATCCCATGAATTTCAGAATCACATTGGGATTCCTCGAAGCGTTCGGAATGACAAAGGAGAATACTATGAAACTATCTGGAGTAAGAGAGAGAGTATTTTTGGATAGATATTCTCTTAAAGACAAAAAAGGGAACCCATTAGAAAAATCTCCTGAGGCGATGTGGAGAAGGGTTGCATCCGGCATTGCAAAAGCTGAGAAAGATTCAAAGAAAAGAGAGTTCTTTGAACAAAAATTTTACAAAGCCATGGAGGATTTCAAATTCGTACCGGGAGGGAGAGTATTGGCTGGGGCTGGCACTGGTTATGAAGTTACATTTTACAATTGTTTTGTAATTCCATCTCCCAAAGACTCAAGAGATGGAATCTTAGATACCTTAAAACAAATGGTTGAAATAATGGCGCGGGGCGGAGGAGTAGGAATAAACCTTTCATCGCTTCGCCCAAGAGGGTCAAGAGTCAGAAAGGTAAATGGATTTTCTTCAGGTCCTTGTAATTGGGCAGAGCTTTTTTCTGTTGCGACAAAAGATATTATCCAACAAGGCGGAACCCGAAGAGGAGCTTTGATGCTTATGCTTTGGGATTGGCATCCTGATATTGAAGAGTTTATTACTGTTAAACAAGATCTTAGTCGAATAAACGGAGCAAACCTTTCGGTTTGTGCCTCTGATAAGTTCATGAATGCAGTCAAGAATAATTCGGATTGGGATTTGGTATTTCCTGATATAACTGATCCTGAGTATGATGAGAAATGGGATGGAATTTTGGATCATTGGCTAAAAATGGGCAAAAAAGTGAAAAAAGTAAAAACAGTTAAGGCTAGATATTTATGGGACCTTATTTGTACTGCTGCATGGAGATCAGCTGAGCCAGGACTCGTATTTATGGAGCGATACAACAAATGGTACAACAACTGGTATTGGAACTATGTTAATTGCGTTAATCCTTGTGTTACTGCTGATACTAGAGTTTCAACAACAGAAGGTATACGCTCTATCCGTGAGCTTTACGAGGAAGGATTACCTTTTAAGGTTGTTGTTAATGGGAAAGATTATCTCTCGACACATGTAAAAAAAACTGGAGTAAAGCCTGTATATCGCCTAAAAACCCATGAAGGTTACGAGCTTCGTTTAACTGCAGATCATAAAGTGTTTACTTCTAATGGAAAAAAAGAAGCTATAAGTCTTAAAGTAGGTGAGAAAATACTTTTATCAACAGGCGGTGCATTTGGCGTAAAAGGAACACTCGAAGAAGGGCGTGTCTTAGGTTGGTTGGTAGGAGATGGCGCGATGAAGAAAGATGTCGCAACGCTTTTTTTCTATAGAAAAGAAAAACAAGAGTTGGCTCCACGATTTGCACTAATGGTTGAAAAAATGATTGATGGAGAGCAAATCGTAGCAAGACCATATCCAATCGCACCGCAATACATAGAGGTGGAAAACAAAGCAGTTGTTGAATCGGTACGATTATGGCGTATAGCTAATAGATATGGGATTAGTCATGAAAATAAATATGTTGTTCCTGAAAAAATCTTTCAAGGCTCTGAAGAAATGCAACGTGGATTTTTGCAAGGCTTATTCTCAAGTGATGGGAGCGTACAAGGAACATTACAAAAAGGCGTAAGCGTGCGCCTTACATCGGTAAGTAAAGACCTTTTAATTAACGTGCAACGAATACTTCTAAACTTTGGAATTGTAAGCAAGCTCTATCAAAATCGCAGAAAACAACAAGATAGATCTCTACCTGATGGAAAAGGTGGCAGTAAAATATATACATGTAAAGCCTACCACGAATTAGTAATCGCCAAATCCAGCCTATATAAATTTGCAGCATTAATAGGATTTCTTCAAGAGGAAAAGCAAGAAAAATTAAGAACTCTGCTTTCGTTATATGCTAGAGGGCCATACAGCCAACCATTTACAGCAACTTTTACTTCTTTAGAGTCAGACGGAGTTGAGGAAGTTTTCGACATTACCGTTTCTGATATTCATAGATTTTCAGCAAATGGCCTTATAGTTTCAAATTGTGGAGAGGAAGGATTGCCAGCTTGGGGGGTTTGCAATCTTGCCTCTCTTAATTTATCTGCCTTTGTTAAAGATTATGATGTTGATAAAGCTGGTAAATTTGATTATAAGTCATTGGCAGAACACGCACGGATTGCTGTTAGATTCCAAGATGATGTAGTTGATGCGGATCAGTATATTTATCCTGAAATTGAGAAAATGCAACACCAAGGATAAAGGCGTATTGGTCTTGGAACATTAGGCCTTGGAGACGCTTTAATTAAAATGCACTTAAGATACGGATCCGATAAGGCAGCAGAGGTAGTTGATAAAATATACAAAACCATTCGGGATGCTGCATATGATGAATCAGTAAATATCGCAAAAGAAAAAGGACCATTTCCCAAAATTGACATAAAAAAACATTTAAAAGGCTACTTTATCAAGAAACTTCCTCAAAGTATTCGAAAAAAGATGAAAAAATACGGTATCAGAAATTCAATGCTCCTTCAGGCTGCGCCAACTGGTACAACTAGCCTTTTATCTGGTGCATCTTCTGGTATTGAACCCGTTTATGAATTTGAGTATACCCATAATGGTAGACTTGGCAGACAAGTTGTATATCACAATCTTTATGGGGAGTGGAAGAAGGCTCATCCAAATGAGAAAAAACCAGATTATTTTGTATCTGCCAATGATCTAACACCGCAAGATCATGTAAAGATGCAATCTATAGTTCAAAAATATGTTGACGCATCAATTTCAAAAACAGTTAACGCGCCGAATAAACATGCAGTTGAGGATGTAAAGAAACTTTACATGCTTGCCTATGACTGGGGATGCAAGGGAATTACATACATGAGAGATGGATCACGCCTTGGAGTGCTCCAGAGGATAGAAGACAATAAAGCAGAGGTCAAAACAGACGGCAATATTGAAATGCCAAAGAAGCCAGTTTTGCCAAGACCTGTCCAACTCGAAGGAGTAACGTATCAAATCCAAACTCCTGTTGGGAAAACATATATAACTCTTAATCATACAAAAGAAAAAGAACCATTTGAAGTATTTATAACAATTGGTAAGACAGGAAGTGATATTGCTGCTATGGCAGATGCATTAGGAAGAATGATATCTCTAAATCTTAGGCTTTCTGAGGGACTAAAAGCTCGGGAAAGGATGAGACAAGTGGTTGCTCAATTAATAGGTATTGGAGGAGCAAGAAGTGTTGGATTTGGCAAGGACAAAGTAAGATCACTTCCTGATGGAGTCGCCAAAATTCTCTCTTTGCATTATGGGTTTTCTGTTAATGGTGAAGTTGAGGATAAAAAAGCTTCATTACCAAACGGACAAGGTTCAAAGGTTGAACTAAATGACCAATCTGGAAAAGAAGATGTGATTAAAATGCAACAGCTTACCTTGAGTGGAGGAGGAAGCGGAGTTTTTGATTCAAGTCTTTATGATATTTGTCCTGAGTGTGGAGGAGGAAGTCTTGCTTATGAAGAAGGCTGCAGGAAATGTTATGGCTGTGGATATTCGGAATGCTAAATTAAATATGAACATTAAAAGTCAAATATACATATTAAATTTTAAATATTTTAAGATAAAAACCTGTATGTAGGGAAACGCCGTGCAAGTCGGCGGAAGAGCCGCTACTGTTAAATCCAGAAAACTACATATGCGAAGGTTCCCGAGCTGGAATTTTTTGTTTATTCCACGAGACCTTCAGAGAGTTTTGGTTTTAATATTTACTTTTTAATATTTAATATTGTTATCATGCCTATTTATACAAGAAAAGGGGATAAAGGGAAAACTTCGTTATATGGTGGAACAAGGGTATCGAAAAACAATTTGCGAGTTGAGGCGTATGGTACGGTAGATGAGCTGAATAGCGCAATTGGCGTTGCAATTGCGGAAATTCGAAATTCGAAATTCGAAATTCGAAATGAATTAATAAAAATACAAAATGACCTTTTGGATATTGGGTCAACACTAGCCAATCCTGAAGCTAAAAGTTTGGGTTATTTAGAAAAAAGAGTAGATGAGTTTGAAGATGCAATTGATGAGATGACAAATGAGATGCCTGTTTTGAGAAACTTTATTTTATCAGGAGGAGGAAAGACTGGGTCACTACTTCATTTTGCAAGAACTGTTTCTAGACGAGCGGAGCGAAGAATAGTTGAACTTAGTGAGGCAGAAAAAAAAATAGATACATACATTATAATGTATATGAATAGATTGTCAGACCTTTTATTTACTATGGCAAGATTTGTAAATTTCAAAGAAAAGAGAAAAGAAGTTGTCTGGATTAAAAGATAAATAATTAAAAATCGGGTGAAGTCGGCGTAATTCCGACACTGTGCCGCAACTGTAAAGTCAGATCCCCGTGAAAAGTCTTCCGAGCTAGAAGCAATTTTTTGTTTTACTCCTCGGAAGCAAGGAGTTTTTTTATGGCAGCAGCAACCATAGAAAGAGGATTAACAAATCAACTTATAGAGCCAAATGCTTTTAGGATTGAGCATTATAAAGAGTCTGTTTCTGATCAAGCTTTGATTGACGATATCGTTTCCTATCTAGGAGAATATAGATTTAGTTTGCCTAAATATTCTTATAGTTTTATATTCAAAGATGGAAAGTTAATAGATCCTCTTAGAAATAAATCTCTGATTGAAATGTCTCAAAACGCAGTTGATCTGAAAATAAAAGAAGGTAAATCTTCGATTCGGGAGGAAGCAGAAACAAAAGCTTTTCAAAAGTTAAATCGAGAGCTCATATCAGCAAAAGAAGGTCAAACAATCTTGTGGGCCTCACCTGCCGGATCAAAAGAAGATGGATATGGTGACTATGGATTTATATACTTTGGAAAAGTTAAGGAAGAGAATTCTGTGAAAACAATTAAAATGACTGCTATAAGAGTTGAAGATCCAACAATAGAACAGTTTAATAAAGCAATTTCTTTAATAAGCTTTCAGAAAACAAATTATAAAACTCCAGAAGAATTTCTTCAAAATCCACAAGTCTTGGAAGAAAATATTTCAGAAGAATACGTAGACTCAATTTTAAAAATGGTTTTTTCATTTAAATTAGAAAAGGAAGAAATGAAAAAATTTGAAAAAATAATCAAAGAAATGTTTCCTCTTATAGTTGATTCAGTTAAGACAATAAAAGATCCATGGATTCCAAAAAGTGAAAAAATAAGAGTTTTATATACATTGGAAAACTATGCCTTAGAGCTCCAAAAAGAAATCATTGTGTATGAAGACAAATTCTATCCCGCTACACAATTAAAAGATCTTGTGCCTTATTACTCATATACTCCTCCAAAAGTTGCTGGAAGCTGCGGCAGCACTTCAAAAAATTCTATTACAAGTAGTAATGTGTTTAATAAATTATCATCCCTTAATAGTTTGTTTTCAGAAGATGAAGAGTGGTTTTTGTGTCCTAAATGCAATTACAAAGCTGACGGCCCAATAGGTGATACTTGTCCTGGGTGTGGTCTTACAAAAGAAGCGTATGCTGAGGAAACAGGAATAAGTTGTGAATAGAATTTAGTTTTGAGTCGTTATTCCTAAAAGGGGACTTCTTGCCATACTCTGGGGGTGAATTTGACAAAGTCAGGATAGTTGACTATAAAATCTAGCCGTTCTGTAAATGTGACTGTTGGTGAAGTCGCGTTACCAGAATCACACAAACTTCTTTGATTTATAAATTTTCCCGGATTTAGGGTGTTAAGAGCAGCATTCGCAATAACTGTTCCTTGGATATTCAGATTTTTATCTGGCACAGAATCACAACTATTTGCACTTTGTATAATAAAGTCGTGGTTTGCGGAATAAAATCCTTCTAAATTATCTACATCTTTATCGATAATTATATCTCCTCTTGCTGAGAATATTAAAGTTGTACCTGGTGTGACATCAATATTGGTTTTAATTGTTAAATTGCCATCAATTAGAATAATGAAATCATTGCCGTTATCAAAAACATTATTTGCGTTGACAAGGGTAAAATTGTTATCTGCTATATAAATCTCATTATTGCCATTGATTGTACCCTGATTCAATCTGCAACTAAAATAGCCCCATGTAGGAGGGAGACAGTCAATGAAGCTTTTGATTATATGCCTAGAAATCCCTGACCCTTCTGCTGTCGCTAGCAAAAACTCATAAGATGTTGGGACAGAATTGCGGGATAAAGAATAAACATCGCTTTCCCATGAAGTCCCTGAGATTTTCCAATTCTCAGGATTACTTGCTCCTCCATCTCCAAAATTAGGCGCTACTGTACCTGAGAAAATAATTCCAGGAGTGCCACCACTACCATCAATTGATGCAAATTTACCCGAAGGAAGAGGGTAATGATAGCCATTATCTATTCGCATATTAACACCAGTAGATTGGAGCCAAGGCAAAGGATCATCTGATATTCCAAAGTTTAGGTTTGATACATTTCCAGAAACGCATTTTCCTTCTTGTTGTATCTCATCACAACCCGATCCTACCTTTACAGAGGTGTAGAATGTTCCAGGCCATGTGATGTTAAAATTCGGAGGTGGGTTGGAATAACTAACTTCTACTACTTCTCCATCTACTAAGTTCTCTATTGAGTAATTTCCATCCGAGAAAGGAATCCCATTAATTGTGATTGTTCCAGAGTAAGTTGCCTCGGTTGCATCCAAAATACCGTTCTCGTTTTTGTCATCAAATACACTTCCCGAGATATTATACGACTGTGAATAGACTTGTTCGTTGCTAAAAGCTAAAAGAATAAAAATTGTTAATACGAATATAACTAAAATTTTGAATTTCATTAGGGCGCTACTTCTTGCCATACTCTGGTTGTTTGTTTGACAAAGTCAGGATAGTTGACTATAAAATCAGGCCGCTCTACGAACTGAACAGAAGGGGTGTTAGAATTGTCAAGTCCACCTGTTCTTACATCTCTATTATTTTCAAATTGTCCTGCCCCAAATCCAGTTCTCATTAAAGCATTTGCCACAACTGTTCCTTCAACTACAAGCTGAGAACTATCACCAGAAGTATCTTTATCTACTGTGAAATTATTGTCTGCAGAATATAGTCCTTGTATGTTTGTAACTTCTTCTTCAACAGTAATGTTTCCAGAAGCAGAGATTATAAGAGTTGATCCTGGATCAACCTGGATATTAGTGTCTATTGTTAGATTACCATTAACAAGAATAATAATTTTTTTGTTTGACTCAAAAACATTATTATTCACATTTCTAAGATTAAGATTGCCATCTGCAATATAAACTCCGCTGGTGATAGTTTGTTGCAAATTGCAATTTCCTATTCCACCCCCACAGTGACTAGCCAGATTGTTTTGAATAATTCCTGAATTTTGGGCTGTTGAGAGTAAGAATCTGTAAGATGTTGAGACAAAATTACGTGAATCTTTGTAGACATCTTTTTTCCATAAAGTTCCTAAAGTTCCTTCAACAAGCCAACCTTTTAGACTTGTTTTGGCAGGCTCAGGAAATAAGTTTAATCCTGAAAAAATAATTCCAGGCGTTCCGCCGCTACCGCTAATTGATGCAAAAGATCCATCAGGAATTTTATTGGAGGAAAATCCTGCGTCTATTCTCATATCTGATCCTTTTGACTGGAACCATGGGGGAACTGAAGTTGGGGTAGGAGTAGGTGTTGGTGTACGGGTGGGGGTGGGTGTAGAGGAAGAAGGTCCGCAGGGAAGATCAAATGGATCGGATTGTGCCCAAGGAGAGTAACCGCAAGAAGCGCTTGTTCTTTGTTGTATACAAGCCCTATAATCTGCCCCAATAAGTCCTGTATCTTCGATGATATCTCTACATGTCCCTCCGGATGCACAACCAAACTCATCAGGATCGCCAAGTTCTGAATATACTCCAGTATTAAGATCATCGCACCCATTAAATGTAAAAGAACCTCGTACTGCAGCATGAACAAATATTCTGTATCGAGTAGCGCCTGGAACCGAATCCCATGTGATAGTTCTTGGATTAGTACAAGCTATGCTTCCTTCATTTGGACGCGCATAATTACAAGATCCGAACGGCGTAGGAGTTGGAATAGGTCCTCCACCTCCTGGGGGAGTTGGGGTTGGTGTGCGTGTGGGGGTGGGTGTAGGTATTGGTCCTGTTGGAGTGGGAGTAGGAGCAACACAAACTGGTTGACCATTGCTTCGTACAATACAAACATTTGGAGAACACGAAGATGAAGAAGACTCGCATAGTTCTGTAATGCCATTACAGAAATAAATCACTCTATTTGTTCCATCGCATTTATCTTTATATGTACCAGTTCTATCAATACATGTTTCAGCATATCCCAGCCCGTCAGTATCTATAACATCGCACTCCCTTGGTGTTGGAGTGGGCGTTGGGAGGCATCCTGCGCATGGGGTTGGCGTGCGGGTAGGAGTAGGGGTACGGGTTGGGGTACTCGTAGGGGTGGGAGTAACTACGCATCTATTGTTATTGCTGGCACAATCACTTGGTAACCAATACCAATAAGTTTCACCCGCAGGACAACTAGCTGTTCCACTTCGACACCAATTACCAGTTATCGAAGGCGCACTAGTCCAGCCACATCCAGCGCCTCCAGTGCAGGCAGAACAACTAGTATAGGAAGAACATGAAGGAGTTGGAGTAGCGGTAGGAGTACTCGTTGGGGTTGGGGTGGGAGTTCTGGTCGGAGTTGGGGTTGGGGGAGGAGGAGTCGGGGTTCTTGTGGGGGTAGGAGTGGGAGCATAGCAGCATCGAAATTCTTTGAGAGGTAAGGGACCACGAGTTCGCTCTTCACAAATGTCGTATCCTATCTCAACACAGCACTCAGTTCCTGTAAACGTTCCAGATCCTGTACAGTCTCGCTTAAATAATGGAGAGGTGCACACTTGTAGGCTTGAATTTGTGGGCCACCAGCTTGTGCATGTTTGCGCATATGTTTTTGGAGCGAGAGATAAAAGAGAAATTATTAAAAAAGCGATGGTTAAGATGAAAATATATAAAGCCTTATGTTTGAGCAAAGAAAGCATTATATGCTTATAATAGAGATAAATACTCAAAGAAGTCAAGAGGATTACTCTGAAGTTGACAATACAATTAATCTTTGGGAGGAATCAGTATGAAATTGGAGATTACCAGGTATTCTGCTGTTTGGATCCCAAAGACTGCCGTTGGCGCCCCCTTGAAGAAATCTGGATATGCTTACATCTTTCCTGGTAATAAATAAACTTGTGCCTCTTTTAACAAGCAGACCTTTTTCCCAATCTCTTCCATTTGAATTTCCAGAACTTATTCTTGGAGCATCTACTTGAATATCAAGTATGCCGGAAGCCTCCGATGAAATTACTCCTTCCAGCCCAACATTGTAAAACCATAAGGTTCCATCTGGGCCCATAAATGTAATCTTTACTCCTACAGGAGGAGTAATGGATCCATTACTTTCGTAAGACATTACAAATACTCTTCCATCAATAGGCGCAATTGCTTCGCTACCTGCAGGAACATTAGGTGTTTCAAGATAATTTCTGAGGCTTTCCCTTTTTGCCTTATTTACAACATCATCTGGAAAAAATATAGTATGCAACTCTTTTTTGGCAACAATCTTGTCTCCTTCTGGTAATTTTAGATCAAATATAAAGATAGGATTTTCTTTTTCATCAAAAGAAGGCAGGGTATCTAATTCTGCCTGATCAATTGTTTTATTATTAGGGCCAATAGTTATAATATCTTTTCTGTTATCAGAGATAGTTGGAATTTGACCTATCTCATTATTTTTGCTAAAAGTCAGCTGAGTGTCTCCATTTTGAATATTTTCATCAATCCCAGGAGTTTTTCCATTTCCGTCTCCAGAAATATCTCTGTGAACTGCCTGCTGAAGAATAGGAATACCTTCATACGCTGCCCATCCACCAATTGTTATTATGCCAACCGTGGCAGCGCTTACAATAAGTAGTCTCTTTTTTGTACCATTTTTTCTGTCGGTATTTATCCGATGTGCCTCATGTTCTACTCTCATATTTCAAATCAAGCACAATATTAGCATATATATGGGAGTAAATCAATAAGCTCAGACGTATTTATTTCAGTTGTTATCAACAAATTGTCATTCTGAGGAAACTTTGTTGCCGTAAGAATCCCAATGAGATTTCTCTCTACGCTCGAAATGATAGTTCCATTGGAAAGAACTGAATAGTTACACTCAGACTGCAGACTATTTAATTCCCGAATCTGCAAACTCTGTTATGCAGCTTTTGCGAGAATAAAGCAAATTATTTTCTTTATTGTATTCGCATAGGGACACTATGAAGACACTTTGGTTGTCTGCTGATAATATGGGGCCACTTATTGAAACCCCTCTTTTAATAGAGGAATTTTCTTCCCAGAAGATTTCGCAATATGTGCTTTCATAAAGAGATTTGCATGTCCACTCTCCTTGTTGTCTAGTCGAAAAGAATAAAGTTGAAATTTCTTTTGCAATTATAGGAGTGAGCGATATATTGTTCACTGCGTCATATGTAGAGGAAAAATATAAATAAGAAATATTTTTAGTATTAGGTGATATGGCCAAGGTAACATTCATAGATCCAATTTGGGATTCCCAACTTGCGCTAAAAGTGTTTTGTTCTTTGCTGTCTTCTTTAAGGTGTATTAGTGGTAAAGAGTTATAGACGGATGAGTTAAAGTTATCTGAAATGAATTTAGAAAAAATTTCTTCTGCTTCTTGGATAGAAAGAGCAGTTTTGGTAGGGGTCGTTTGAATTGGACCAGTCGATAGTGGCTCTTGTGAAGACATTCGGGGAAGCCAGGAGAAAGAAAGAACGTTGAAATAGTTAAGAACCACTAATAAAAGTATTATTCCAATATAGACAATTAAAATCTTAGATAAGTTTACTTTTTTCCTATTGTTTTGGTATTGTATTACTTCTAGTGGTTCTGTTGTTTGTTGCCCCCCTAAATTAGCATCCATAAATTTATGGTAGAGAATTAGGAGGTTGTTGTCAAGCAATGTTTAACTTTAAATTCTATTTCCAAGATGCATTGTTGCCGTTAGTAGTGCGAAGAAAGTTTGTGTTCAGAGGAATAGGCGCTCGTGGATCTTGCTGTTGATAGCTTGATCTAATAATGAATTGGCCTTTTTGATGAGGAAGAATCTGTCCTTTTCCGTCCCAATCTTGTAGAGCGGTTGTTAATTGCAATAAAGAATCACCAGATCTTATAGGCGTACCGTCTTCAAACACGGGGCTATGATTTCTAGGATAAGATCTCTTCGGAACTAAAAGACTTGCATATAGACCTTCTATAACTTGTTCGGAATCGTTTATGCCGGTAGCTTTATTCTTAAATATTACCTTTACCATTGTATATGCTGGTTTAAAACCTTCTAGAAGTTCCCCAGCAATAGCAATTGTAACTACACTTGCTTCATATATACCTTTATTGAAGTAAACCTTATATTCAGTTCCATCTGGAAGTCCTGATAAATACTTTAAGTTTTTTATTCCCACAAATTCATTTTTATCAATAAATGGCGGCAGTATAGCATCGAATCTTTCATCCATTGCCAAATTAGGACTTTGATCTATTACGTTTTGACTAAAAGGGAAACCTACGGTAAAATAGCGAGTAGAGAGATCTAACATCTTATTGTTTTTCCATAGTTCCTCTTCTTCAGTTTCAGATATAAGAGTAAAGGAAGATTGATCTAATTTAATCGGAAATCGATCATCCGATACGGAGTCTGTCACAGGATTTGTCGGATCTTCCTCTTGAGCAACATATATCCCAGCTCCAACACTTAATAAACCAACCAATGCTACTGGGACCCCTAATCTCATTAATTTATTTGGTTTTCTTTTTTGGGGTTCGCCGGGGCGGGGGATTAGTTTTTTCTCCTCATGAGGAGCTGGAGTTGGCTTTGTTGGAGCCTCCACACCTTGTTTTAAATGTTTTAAAGCAAATTGTGAGATATGTCTTTCGTGTCTCATAGTTTTTTATTTAGGCTTTCTGCACCATATCAAATTTCTGATAATAAATCAAGACTTATTTAAACACCTTTCTTTCCAATCCTGAGGCAAAGCATTACAAAGCTCATAAAATTCTTTAGAGCCTTTATGAAAGAAATATGTTAAGTAAATATGAGGCTTGGGAATAATAACTTGCTTGAGAATAAGGGTCGTCTACCCAAAATTATTGCCACTATTAGTAAGACTATTATCAAAGGGAGTTGAGTTTTTAAAGTAGATTTAGAAAGTGGTAATTTCATACTCCAATGATACGTTAGATAAAATAGACTGTCAAGGCAAGTTTAGCAAAAATTAAATATATTTGTGCTAGAATAACACTAAAAGAAATGAATAAATTGGTTCTTATTGATGGTAACGCTATTATTCATCGGGCATATCACGCATTGCCCCCCTTAACTAACAAAAAAGGGGAGATAGTTAATGCGGTTTATGGATTTTTCTCTATGTTTCTTAAGATTCTTGAGGATCAAATACCAGATTATATAGTAGTTTGTTTTGATAAAGCTGCGCCAACTTTTAGACAAGAGTTGTTTGTGGGATATCAAGCTCACAGACCCAAAATCTCAGATGATTTGCCGCTTCAGTTTCAATTTATTCATGAGATTTTAGAGAAAGCTAAGATTTGTATTTTTGAGGTCGATGGATATGAGGCAGATGATCTTATAGGAACGCTTGCTACTCAAGCAATGAAGTTTGAAGTTCGAAGTATAAAGTATGAAGTTCTTATTGTATCGGGAGATCGAGATTTACTGCAGCTTGTGAATTCACATGTCAAAATGCTCGCTCCTATTACAGGATTAACAAATATGCTTATATATGATTCCCAACTTGTTAAAGAAAAATTTGGCATTGAACCATCACAAATTGTTGATTACAAATCGCTTATTGGTGATGAATCAGATAATTATCCTGGAGTATCAGGAATAGGCCCAAAAACTGCAGTAAATCTTCTTAATGAATTTAAGAGTCTTGAAAATATTTATAAAAATCTTGAGGGAATAAAAAAGAAAAATCCAAAACTTGCGCTAAAACTCGCAGAAGGCGCGGAATCTGCAGGACTTGCCAAAAAACTTGCAAAAATTGTCACAGAAGCACCAATAAAACTGGATATAAAAAGATGTACTTTAACAAATCTAAACATAGAGGGTTTGAAGAAAGAATTTGCCATATTTGGATTTAAAAGCTTATTAAAAAGATTAATAGGCGAAAAGAAAGAAGATGCAAACGATAAGAAGAAAAAGGCAAAACAGATGGAGCTCATATAAAAAGTGCTAGGTAAAATGTATTACATTGTAATACATTTGATTTGACAGTAATTTTTATGAATTTAAAAAGCCCAAAAGAAGAAGTATTGACGATA
>CAYJRY010000033.1:0-5920 GCA_964372855.1 uncultured Gammaproteobacteria bacterium
ACCAAAAAATTTTGTACTCTGGTTTACTTATATCAATACTTACTGCAATTTTTAGCCTTTTTTTAATTGTTAAATTTATTAAAAAATGAAGCTTGTTCATATTTTTTTTACTACAACACTAATTTATATTATTGCAGCAGTTTTCAGAAGGTGGTTTTTGAATGAAGAAATAATTGGTGGAGATTGGCAATACATTTTTAGCGAAATGCTAAAGGAATTTTATTTCTTCCCACTTTCATGGGATCCTACAAAAGGTAATGGTCTAGGGAATATTAGTCCTATATATCCTTTGAGTATTTACAATAATTTTACTACTTTTATTGCGGAATATCTTAATTTACCGTGGATCATTGTTTATAAAATTTTTTGGTTTGGTCTTTTTATTGCCTTATCAATACTCTCAAGCCTAGCTCTATTAAGAAGAGTATTATCAAATATTAAATACTGGCAATTAGTTATAGGAGTAATTGTTTTTACTTGCAACAGTTATATACTGATGATTACTGGTGGGGGACAGATGGGCGTCGCGTTAGCATATTCTGTTGCTCCCATTGTTCTTGCAATTTTTATTAAACTTATTGATTTGGCTTATTTTTCACATAGCACTATTAAATTTTCTTTGATAGCAGGTTTAGTATTAGCATTGCAAGTTATGTTTGATACAAGAATTACTTATGTAACTATGCTTGCTGTGGGAATGTACTTTCTCCTAGGAGCTACGAATTATTTATTAACGTTAAAAAGTATACGTAACATGTTATACGTTATAGTACCTACTGTCGTAGCACCTATTGGAATTGCTATTTTGATTCATGCTTCGTGGATATTCCCTTTGTTTATATTCAGGCAAAACCCGCTTGCCGATCTCGGGCAATCGTATACTAGTAGTGGAATAGTGCAATTTTTAAGCTTCGCACATTTTTCAAATGCACTAGCTTTGCTTCACCCCAACTGGCCGGAGAATATATTTGGAAAAGTGTATTTTATGCGTCCAGAGTTTTTATTCCTGCCAATATTAGCATATTCTTCACTACTTTTTTTCAAGAAATCAAATAAAATAATCGTTTTTTTCGTATTTCTTGGTTTGCTGGGTTCATTCCTAGCAAAAGGAACCAATGAGCCGTTTGGAGAAGCATATATTTGGCTGTTTGAACATGTACCTGGATTTGTAATGTTTAGAGATCCAACGAAGTGGTACTTGATGATTGCACTATCTTATTCGGTACTTATACCTTTTAGTATTGGTCAAATATATACTTGGTTTTCTTCACATACAAAATTTTCAATTTTCAATATCCAATTTTCAAATAAGTCACAATACATAAATTTTCAAAATGTATTTTTTCTTTTTGCTCTTTTCTTTTTGCTTTTTTTAATTCATCCTGCAATCTTTGGTAACTTGGGCGGAACATTTCAAAAACATGAAGTGCCCAAAGAGTATGTTGTATTAAAAGATTTTTTACATAACAAATCAGAGTTTTTTAGAACACTTTGGATACCAAGTGGAGTTCGATTCAACTATTTTTCCAATACACATTTAATAGTTGTCCCTGAATTGCTTTTTGGTACAAAAAATATTTCGGTTATTACCAAAAAATTACATTCCGTGGAAACAAAAATGTATCTTCAAAACATTGGCATAAAATATATTATTGTTCCTTTTGATCCAATGGGAGAGATTTTTGTGAAGAGCCGAAAGTATGATGAGAAGCAATATGAGGATACGATTAAACATTTAGAAAGTATTTCATGGTTGAAAAGATTGCATAATTTAGGAAGGATTGCTATTTTTGAAATTCCAAATCCAAAAGATCGTTTTTGGCTTACCAAAAATGGCAAAATTTCCTACACAATGATAAGCCCTGTCGATTACGATCTTACTTTTTCAATAATAGAGCCGCAAAATCTTATTTTTTCTGAGAACTATCACCCATCTTGGATAGCAACGTCAGATAGTAAAACTTTTATTTCAGAGAAAACCACCTTTGGGCTTAATAGTTTTTATTTACCCAAAAGTGGAAATTATAGTATTAAAATTTCTTTTGCACAGCAAAAGTATTATACATACGGACAAATTATTTCTGTGTTTACACTTATCATTGGAGTTTTAGCAATAATTGTGCTTCAAAAGAAAAAAGCATAAAATACAACAATATGCGAAAAGTTTCAATAGTTATTGTTAACTGGAATGGTAAAAAATTCCTCAAAAAATGTTTGGATTCTCTGAAAAAAATCACCTATAGCCCTGTTGAAATCATTGTTGTGGATAATAATTCTACCGATGGAACAGGCCCTTTTGTTAAAAAGTATTACCCAAAAGTGAAACTTATTGAAAATGAAAAAAACTATGGGTATGCCGGTGGTGCCAATATCGGATGTAGACAAGCGAACGGTTCGTATATACTTTTTCTCAATAACGATACTGTTGTAACACCTGGTTTTATTGAGCCGTTACTTGCTGATTTTAGAAACGATCCATCGATTGGCTGCGTGCAGTCCCAGATGAGGCTATTGAATGATAAAAGTATGCTCGAGGTAGTTGGAGATTATATATCGTTTACAGGGTTTCTCTATCACTATGGATATAGAAAAAAAGCAAATCTTGATAAATATAACAGACAAATACTAATTTTTTCACCAAAAGGTGCGTGTTCAATTTTTCCACGCCACCTTTTGCAAAAAATTGGTCTTTTTGATGAAGATTTTTTCATTTTTTTCGAAGAGACAGATTTGAGTTTTAGAGTATGGCTTGCAGGATATAAAGTTTTGTACGAACCAAAGTCCGTAATTTACCATGTTAGTGGTGGTGATACTATAGTGTCTAATAAATATAGCTATGAGAGAAGAATATATTTGATATTCAAAAATATGAATTGTTCTTATATAAAAAATTTTGGAACAAGAAACTTACTTACTACATATTCAGTATTTTTAATCACGCAGGTTTATTATATAATCTATACACTCCTAAAATTACGTCTTGATTTGGTAAAGGCAATTTTTAAAGCATATTGGTGGAATATTGTAAACTTAAAAAAAACTTTAGAGAAGCGGAGATTTATACAAAGTAAGATACGGAAAGTTACAGATAAAGATATAAACACTTACATAAAAATGAGTCCTAAGCTGAGTTATTATTATTATAGTCTTTTTTTCAGAACAATCCAAGAATATAACGACTAAATCATGATATACTCTTGTATTATTTGTGGATCATCAAAATTTATTCCATTATACGAGACTCGAGATAGAATGTTTGATATCCCTGGAAAGTTTTTTCTTAAGAAATGTAGTGCATGTTCTTTAGCGTTTCTTAACCCCCAACCACCACAATCGAAGATTAAAAAGCATTATCCAAGTAAAGCTTACTATGCCTACAATAAGAGCAATAAAAAAGGTTATTTTGAGCAACTTAGGGAGTATCTTGTCAGTCGTTATTATTCACCCAACTTTATAAGCCGGTTAATTGCAACAGTTATTAAGAATGTTCCAGCAATACCATCGTACGTTAAGGGAGGGAAAATCTTAGATGTTGGATGTGGAACAGGTGACACATTGGTGCTTTTAAAAAAGTTAGGATGGGATACGTATGGCATTGACATGGACAAAAATGCGCTATCTATTGGGAGAAAAAGGGGACTTAATAATTTGAAACTTGGTACCTATAAGGATCTTACAAAATATCCGGATAATTATTTCGACGCCATAAGACTATATCATGTCATCGAGCATCTAGATGATCCAACGCTTTGCCTTCGCCTAATAAGAAAAAAACTAAAAAAAAAGGGAGAGTTAATCTTGGGTACGCCAAATATGGAAAGTACTATCAGTAAGTTATTTAAATTCTATTGGTATAACTTGGATTCACCAAGACATTTTTTTCTTTTCTCGCCCAATACTCTTAGTCAGCTGGTAGAAAAAGAAGGATTTAAAATTAAAAAAATTGAATTTTGTTCAGCAGGAGGAATAGCGGGGAGTTTGCAATATTATACGCGAGATTTGGTAGGTAAAAAGATTGACCTAATACATACATTCGTAATCGTGTTATTGTTTTATCCTGTAGAATGGATTTTGGATAAACTTCATAAAGGTGACATCTTCAGTCTAAAGGCAGATTCAAAATAGTTTTCTCATGATACCAACTGTGATAATCTTCAGCAACATGGAAATAATGCTATAATCAGATTGTCAGAGGTATCTATGTTATCCATTGTCGTCCCATTATTCAATGAAAAAGAAAGCCTACCTATCTTATATAAGAATATTTCTGTAGCAATGGAAAGTATAAAGGAGCATTATGAAATTATTTTTATTGATGATGGTTCAACCGATAGATCTCTTGAGATTTTAAAAGAATTGGGGAAAAGGGATGAAAATGTAAAGATTTTCTCATTTCGCAAAAATCAAGGTAAAGCAGAAGCTTTAAATATTGGTTTTCAAAAAGCAAGAGGAGATTATATAATAACTCTTGATGCTGATTTGCAAGATAATCCAAGTGAAATTCGAATGTTTTTGGATAAACTATATGAAGGGTGGGATTTAGTCTGCGGTTGGAGAAAAGATAGAAAAGATTCTTTCCCAAAAATTATTGCTTCCAGAATCTTTAATCTTTTGGTGTCGCTTTTTTGGGGGATTAAACTTCATGATTATAACTGTGGTTTGAAAGCTTACACCAAAGACGTCGCGAAAAGCCTCACACTATATGGAGGATTACATCGCTTTATTCCACTTCTGGCATACCAGATTGGATTTCGTGTTTCAGAACTCGTTGTTATTCATGAAAAGCGAAAGTTTGGTAAATCAAAGTATGGATTATCAAAAGTTTGGAAAGATCTTCCTGATATTTTTACTATGCTTTTTCTAGCAAGATATAGCAAAAGACCGCTTCATTTTTTTGGCAGTGTAGGTGGAATACTGATGTTTATAGGGTTTATAATTTTAAGTTACTTAAGCATCTTAAGAATTGCTGGAGAAAAAATCGGTAACAGACCCTTACTAATGTTTGGGATACTTTTCTTTCTCGCCGGACTTCAAATATTTTTTACTGGATTTTTGGCAGATCTCATCATAAGTAATTCTAAGAGCATCGATAAGGGAAAAATTCTTCTTAAGTATGAAAGTGAACCAAAATCCAAGGAAAAGGAAATTTGATGGTTTTAATTTTTACGCCATTTTTTTTGAGAAAGTCTTGAAAACTTAGAACTGTCCAGTGTTTGATGTGACCTGGATCATTTCCAAATCTTAACATGTTTTTGCCTCTAAGAAAATTACTAAACATAAAAAAAGGTTCATTAGGAACAGATACTATGATACTTCTTTTTGCCACTCTTAATATTTCTTTAAGTGCTTTTTGTGGATTATCTAAATGCTCCAACACCTCCGTACATACAACTAAATCAAAAGTTTTATTATTAAATGGAATATTGTAGATGCTTCCTTGTCTTATTTTAAGGTTTGGGAAGAGTTTTTTACCAAGAGAAATTGCTTCTTTTGAGAATTCTATCCCTTCTATTTTTGCTCCTATACCATTTTTAGTTAGTTCATGCATAATGAATCCTTCTCCGCAGCCAACATCCAAAACTGTATTGGGAGATAAAGGTTTTGCTAAATTAACAAGATTAGAATAAAAATTTCTTATTAGCATTCTTTGGATAGGGTTTTTGCTGGTATGTTTGATGTAGTTTGTGGGAAGTTGAGTTTTAATCATTTGTAAGTTAAGATAGAATAGTAATTATAGCTATAATAGCATGAAGATACAAGATATCGCATTTTTAATTGTTTTTGTTGCGTTTCTTTTTGTAAGAAATCCAAAATGGTTTGTTGCTGCAGGACTTTTAAGTCTTTTTCTATCAATCCCCCTTTTTTCTTTTTGGATATTTTTTACTGCAGAAAGATTAGTTTGGTATTCAGGAGCATTTTT
>CAYJRY010000033.1:5930-13061 GCA_964372855.1 uncultured Gammaproteobacteria bacterium
AATTCCTATTTTCATTTTTCCTAGCATCTATTATATTTATATTATATAACCTTAAAAATGAAAATAGGAATTGATGTCAGTCAATTAGCTTATGAAAGAACAGGCGTTTCAAGTCTTCTCTCGAATTTGATTGATAATATTTTGATGATAGATAAGGATAACGAATATTTATTGTTTTTTTCATCGCTAAGAAAAAATCTCAAATCTCAAATCTCAAATCTCAAATCCACATCTAAAAACTTAAGGATAATAACGTTTAAATTCCCTCCGTTTATACTTGATTTCCTATGGAATAGATTGCATATATTTCCAATAGAATGGTTTATAGGTAAGGTGGATGTTTTTATTACCTCAGACTGGACTGAGCCGCCAACTTTAAGAGCAAAGAAAGCAACGATATTGTATGATCTAATTGTGTATAAATATCCTGATGAAACAGACGACCAGATTATTGAAACTCAAAAAAGAAAACTTAAATGGGTTAAGAAAGAATCAGAAATTATATTTTGTATTTCAGAATCTACAAAAAAAGACGCAATTAAAATCCTAGGCATAGAAGAAAAAAGATTAAAAGTTATTTATCCTGGAATATAAGAGATAGTCCATTTATCATATGCCAAGTAGCAAATCAGTGGGTGATGGAAATTGTCCACCGAAGGAGGATCCTCCTCTGGAGGAGAAAATGGAAAAATATGGTTATTGGTATAAATGGTTATGAAGCAATTGTTGGAAGATTTGGCAATGATGTCAAAACAAATATTCCAAAAAGAGTTGGAAGCAGCGAATATTGCTTTGAGTTATTAGTGAATTTACATAAAATTGATATAAGAAACCAATATATTATATTTTTACCCCAAAATCCCACTCCTGATTTACCTAAAAATTCTAAAAATTGGTATTATAAAGTTTTAGGTCCCAAAAGATTTTGGATGATTTTTGGATTATCACTTGAGTTACTATTTCGTCGGTCAAAGATAGATTTACTTTTTTCCCCAACACATTATTTGCCGATTTTCTCGCCATATAAATCTGCAATATCAGTACTTGATCTTTCTTTTATTCATTTTCCTGAGCTATTCAAAAAGAAAGATTTATATCAGCTTAAGAATTGGACTTCTTATTCTGTGAAAAAAGCATCTAGGGTATTTACAATTAGTAACGCGTCTAAAGATGATATAATCCAAGAATATGGGATTCCTAAAGAAAAAGTATTTGTTACATATCCAGGAATAAAAAAAGTATTAAGTAGTAAGAATAAGATATTAAGTATGGATGAAATTAAGAACAAATATGGAATTGAAGGTGAATATATATTGTTTGTGGGTACGCTTCAGCCTAGAAAAAATATTGTAAGACTTATTGAGGCATTCAGTAAGATATCAAATATCAAATATCAAAAATCAAATATAAGCCTTATCATTATTGGTAAAAAAGGGTGGATGTATGAAGAAATATTGAATTCTCCCAAAAAGTTTAATATAGATAAAAAAGTAAAGTTTTTAGAGAATGTTTCCGATGAAGATTTGCCATATTTTTACAAAAACGCTTTTTGTTTTGCACTTCCTTCGCTCTATGAAGGATTTGGATTACCTGTGCTTGAAGCCATGAAATATGGTTGTCCTGTTATAACTAGTAATATTTCCTCTCTTCCTGAAGCGGGAGGTAACGCGGCTTTGTATGTTGATCCAGAAAATGTTGATGATATTTCACTAAAGATTGAAATACTTTTAAATGATAAAAAGCTACGAGAAAATCTAATTAAAAAAGGCTACGAACAAGTAAAAAAGTTTAGTTGGGAAAAAACAGCTAGGGAAACGCTAAAAGCTTTAGAGAGTATTAAGTAGTAAGGCTTGACTGCCGGTATGCAGGTGTAAAGTATTAAGTATGAAGGAAAAACTGTTTCGAAGAATAAATGCAGTATTTTTGGAATTTGTTGTTATGCTTTTGCATTTCGTAGGGTTTTTTCCGTTTCACCATGTTCGTAGGTTTTTTTATAGACTATCGGGTATGAAGATTGGTAAAGGGTCAACAATTCATATGGGCGCACGGTTTTATAATCCAGCAAATATTGAAATTGGAGAAGATTCAATAATAGGTGAAGGAATAGTATTAGACGGTCGCGATAAACTTATAATTGGAAATCATGTAGATATAGCCACAGATGTTATGATTTATAACTCAGAACATGACATAAACGATCCAAATTTCAAAGCAGTAACTCTACCAGTAATAATTGAAGAATATGTTTTTATTGGTCCAAGAGCTATAGTTCTACCAGGAGTAGAGGTTAAGAAAGGGGCAGTAATTGGGGCTGGAGCAGTCGTTACTAAAGACGTTGAAGAATACTCAATTGTTGGTGGTGTACCAGCGGTAAAAATAGGAGAAAGGAAAATTAGACACTTAAACTATAGACTCGGGAGAGCAGCGTGGTTTAGATAATGGTTACTTTGTCAATTATTATTCTTTCTTTCAACACAAAAGTTCTGACTATAAGTTGTATTAATTCCATCATCGAACAATACAAGAGCGAACTTATGGATGGAGCGCTGGAGATTATAATAGTTGACAATGCATCAACTGATGGCTCAATACCACTAATATCAAATATTAAAAATAAAATATCAAATGTAATATTGATTAAAAATAAAGAAAATCGTGGATTTGCCCAAGGATGTAATATTGGAGCAAAATCCGCAAGAGGAAAATATCTTCTTTTTTTGAATTCTGATACGCAAGTTTTAGATAAGGGATTATTTCAAATGATAGAATTTTTGGATAAAAACAAGAATATTGGTATTTTAGGCGGAAAACTATTAAATCCAAATGGAACTCCTCAAAAATCAGGGGGTAAATTTTACGGTCTTTGGAATCTGTTTTTAATGCTTTTTGGCTTGGATATGTTATTGAGAAAGTCCGCTTTTAATATAGAAAAAATTGACTGGGTAAGCGGAGCTTGTATGATGGTAAGAAAAAAACAGTATGAAAAATTTTCTGGTTTTGATGAACATTTTTTCATGTATATCGAAGATATGGAGTTTTGTTTTCGAATGAAAAAATATGGTTTTGATACTTATTTTTATCCTCATTTTACGATAAAACATCAATCTCTAGGAAGTAGCAACATGACTTTTGCTATAATCAATATTTATAAAGGAATTTTATACTTTTATTCAAAACATAAAAACAAACTAGAATATTTTCTAGCAAAAATACTACTTGTTTTTAAAGCTGTTTTATTGGTTTTTTTAGGGTTTGTCTTTTTGAATCAAGAAATAAAGTCAAGATACGCAAGAGCTTTAAGATATTTAGGTAATTTATGAAATTTTTGAAAGGGATTATAGATAATTTTCTTTTTTTTGCAACACTTTTTCTTCTGGCATTTATCCCTCTTTATCCTAAGATTCCTTTAGTTGATATTAAAAATACATGGGTTTATATTCGTTGGGAAGATTTTCTGGTTGTATTAACAATTTTTGGTTGGGTACTGCTATACTTGTACAAAAAAATAAATCTCAAAACTCCTCTTACGATTCCCATTTTTTTATATTGGATCATAGGTGGAGTTGCAACACTTCATGGAGTCTTATTGATTTTTCCGACTCAATCTGATGTTTTTTCCAATGTGGCATTTTTAAGTTATCTTAGGAGAATTGAATACATGATTTTATTTTTTATTGCATTCTCCTCAATAAGAGATAAAAAATACTTAACATATGTTATTGCTTCTCTAAGCTTTATAGTTCTTGCAGTAGTTTTCTATGGCTTGGGACAAAAATTTTTAGGTTTCCCGGCATTCTTAACAGGAAATGAAGAATTTGCCAAAGGAGTTGCTTTGAGAGTTTCCGAACTTGGCAGGATTCCATCAACTTTTGCTGGACATTATGATTTAGCTGCATATCTTGTTTTATTAATACCTATTTTTGCAAGTTTAGTTTTCGGAGTAAAGAATATCTTGATAAAAATCTATTTGTCTTTAGTTTGTTTGTTGGGTTTTGGTCTTCTTCTTTTGACAGTTTCTAGAGTATCTTTTTTTGTACTTTTACTATCTCTATCCCTTCTATTAGTCTTTTATAAAAAGAAATTTGCCATAATAATACTTCTTGTATTGGCATTTTTGTTTTTAACACTTTATCCAAGATTGTTGGATAGATTTAACAGCACTTTTACCGAAATTGATGTATTAGTAGATGCTAAGACAGGTTATCCGATTGGAAAAGTAACTAATGTCCCTTCAATATATTTTAAAGATAAAATAGTTTTTAGACACTCTAAGGAAGGTTCCGGTATAAATTTCGCGAGTGAATCCGCGATAATGCCATTTACCTCCCTGCCAGAAAAAGCGGATCTTGTTGTTGAACCAAATGCACCAACTGGTGAATACTTACCTCAAGGCACTTCTTATGTAAATCTTCCACTATCACCAGTTATAAAAAAAACTAGCTGGTATTTTTATGAGAAATCAGGACAACTTGAGAATAAGCCGATAGAGATTTTATCTTATAATGGAGATTTTGTGGTTAAAAGAGCGAAAGCTTACGATCTATCTTTTACAACTAGGTTTCAGGGTGAATGGCCAAGGACAATGCGCTCTTTTTCTAGAAATATCTTAATTGGTAATGGTTATGGCTCTGTAAGTTTGGCAGTAGATAATGATTACTTGCGAATGTTGGGTGAAACAGGTTTGCTTGGATTTTTAACATTCGCGTCAATATTTGTAGTTTCTGGAATTTATATTTTCAAGCTTTTGCCAAAAATTGAATCGAATTTAGTTAAAAGTTTTGCGATCGGTTTTGTGATGGGAACATTTGGATTATTATTAAATGCTACTTTAATTGATGTTTTTGAAGCATCAAAAGTTGCGTATACATTCTGGCTTTTGATGGGGGTGACAATTGGCATCCTTAAATATTATGAAATGGAAAATATAAATCTTTTTAAAGAATTTATTTCATTGGTCACTTCACCAATTGCTGTTATTTTATATCTTATATTAATAGTAGTTTCGTTATATTTTCAATCACTAGGAAATTATTTTGTTGGCGATGATTTTACATGGTTTAGATGGGTTTCTAACTGCGTAAATTGTACTTTATTTGAAAATATTTTCAACTATTTTTCAAACGCGAATGGATTCTTCTATCGTCCTGGAACAAAGTTATATTTTCTAATAATGCACTCTTTGTTTTGGCTTAATCAAGTCGCGTATCATTTGATCTCAATGCTTTTACATATTTTAGTTGTAGTGATGATTTTTATTATTTCAAAAAGAATATTAAAAAATATTTTATTGGCAAGTATTGCTGCAATTATTTTTTCAACTTTAAGCGGACATCATGAAGCAATTTTCTGGGTATCATCAACAGGATTTTTATTCAATGCGTTATTTGCACTCCTAAGTCTATACTTTTTTATGTTATGGAGAGAAAGAAGAAAATTATTTTATTTATTATTCTCTCTAATATCTATAGTATTAGCATTATTATTTCATGAAGTTGGGGTTATTGTGCCACTAATTATAATCCTTTATGATACTATATTTTCAGAATATAAATTAACTAGGAGTGCACTAAGAACTTATTTAATTATATTTTCTCCTATCATACCATATATTTTAATACGTTTTGTTGCATCAAGCCATTGGTTTAGCGGCGATTATAGTTATAACCTTGTGAAACTTCCCTTTAATTTAATTGGTAATTTATTAGGATATATAATGTTTGGTATAATTGGACCGTCCTCATATCCTTTATATGACTTTTTGCGAACTTTCTCTCGTGAAAATATATTTATTTCATTTATTTTTTCAATATTGATAATATTTTTGGTTATCAAATTTTATAAACTTTTTGTTACAAAATTAATTGTAAATGATAAAAAAGTTGTAATTTTTAGTTTTTTATTTTTTGTAGTTGCGCTTTTGCCATTTTTGGGATTAGGAAATATAACCAGTCGATATAGTTATTTACCATCAGTTGGATTTTCTTTTTTAGTTACTTTTTTACTTGCTAAAACTTATAAATATTTATTAATTAACGGCAAACCTATCGCTATTGCTATAGTTATTCTTATATCTATAATTTTTGCTTCAAATCATTTATTCCAATTGCAAAGAATCCAGGAAAGTTGGAGAAAAGCGGGAGAAATATCGAAAAACGTTATCGCATCATTAGATTTTATTTATGCTCATTATTCCGAAATAGATTTATCTCATATTTATTTAGTTGATATACCAATTCGACATAAAGACGCATGGGTTTTTCCTGTAGGACTAACTGATGCAGCTTGGTTAGTTTTTAGAAATGATAATGTTAAAATATATCAAGTAAATACAGTATCTGATGCATTTTACGCTTTGGGTAATTTTGAAGGACATGTGTTGAAATTTGAGAACGATGGATCATTTGTTGAAATGAAAAAAAGACATGATGGTACAATTACACCCGAGTATTAATAAAAATGAGAAAACCGGAATTTTTATTATTAAGTATAATTCTTTTGGGAGCATTTATATTAAGACTCTACAAATTTAATGCCCCAATGGCTGATTGGCATTCATGGCGCCAAGCAGATACATCTTCAGTCTCTCGAAACTTTGTAAAATTTGGCTACGATGTTTTGGTTCCACGTTTTGACGATTTGTCAAACGGCGTCTCTTTAGTTGACAACCCAAATGGGTATCGTTTCGTTGAGTTTCCATTTTATAATATATTGCAAGCTTATCTTTTCCAGACCTTTAATAAATTTACAATTGAGGAGTGGGGGAGGCTTGTTTCAATTTTCTCATCGCTTATTGCTACTATAATCCTATACTTGGTTGTTAAAAAACATACCTTATCAAGAATTGCATTAATTGCGGCCTTTTTTTACGCATTTGTTCCATACAATATTTATTATGGTCGTGTTATTATTCCAGATTCTTTGATGGTAATGACATTCCTAGGTGGCTTGTATTTTTTTGATATTTGGCTTGATAATATATCAAATTTCAAAGTTCAAAAATCAAAGGTAAGATTTAAAATTATAATTTTTTTTCTCTTGTCCGTACTTTTTACATCGATAGCTTTACTTATTAAACCATTCGTGGCATTTTATTTCTTGGCTTATTTATATTTAATATTTATAAAATTCGGA
>CAYJRY010000034.1:0-12941 GCA_964372855.1 uncultured Gammaproteobacteria bacterium
ACGGATAACCGCTGAAAGCATCTAAGTGGGAAGCCGTCTCCAAGATTAGATCTCGCTTGTCCGAGCGCAAGCTCGGGCGAGGCGACCCCTTGTAGACCACGAGGTTGATAGGCGGGCAGTGGAAGAGTCGCAAGGCTTTAAGCTTACCCGTACTAATGGTTGATAGAGTAGATTAAATTTATTAATTCTTCTTCTCACTTATCAGAGAGTCAAGTCATAATTTTGATATAATTGTTTTGCTGGTCTTTAGAGCGAGCTGGAACTACCTGATCCCATTCCGAACTCAGAAGTAAAACGGCTCAGCGCCTACGATACTTCCGCCTTACGGTGTGAGGGACAATAGGTCAAGGCCAGCATTTTTTATGGAAAGACTTATGATATAATATTTTAATGAAAACACAAGTTTTAAATTATCGGATAATAGTAGAGAAAGAGAAATATGAAGACGGATCTTTGGTATATGTTGCCTATTGTCCATCGCTTGGGATTTCCGATTATGGAGATACAGTGGAGGATGTTTTAGAAAGCATTAAAGATGGAATTGAATTGGCAATAGAAACATTGGCAAAAGAAGGGCAAGAAATTCCCGTCGATCATGTCGAAGAGCAACTTATTACATCGGCAAAAATTGTTGTGCCATCTGGAGTAAAAATCTCTCTGGCTTAAATGAGCAAATTACCTCGAAATGTAAAGGGAAAGCAATTGATTGCTGCTTTAGAAAAGATAGGATTTAAAGTTGTTGGTAAAAGAGGTAGTCATTTCCGTCTTCGTCATAAAGATGGGAGATGGACTCAAATTGCAGTGCATCCAAAACCGATTCCTCAAGGAACACTTAGAGCAATTCTTCGCCAAGCAGAAATCACTACAGAAGAATTATTAGATTTGGTTTAAGTAAGAATTAAAAACTAAAAATTAGGCACTAGCCGAACATATTTATAGAAAAATTAGACCATATTAATTATTTGCGAGGATTTGATTTTTTTGTTGCAAAACTAGAAAGCTGGTAGCATGCATAAATACTGGGAAGAAGTATTAAGATCCCAAACCAATAATCTGAAGATGTTGGGGTGGGGACTATCTTAGACTTAAGAAGTGGATTAGCATCATACAGTGAAGGATATGCTAAAATAGCAACAAATTCGATGATTGAAGTTGCTATAAACATAATAAGCACAACGGCCCAAGCACTAGGTGATAAGGCTGATTTTTTGAAGCTATAGGAATAGGTTGCGATTAGTAAGAAAACCATAAGAATCATACTCACAAAATCAATAAAAGCAATTTCATATTGAATTGACCTAATGAGCGCAAGAATCAATATTACGAATAATATCCAAAAATAAATTTTCCACAACATATATTATATATAATTAATTCATAAATCTTAATCGATGTCAATTGTAGGTTATTAAAAATTAGATGGTGTTTATTTTTGTTATGTGGTATACTTAGTTACTTCTTAAAAGAAAGGCGGAAGTTTTGAAATATCAAAAATCAAATATCAAATAACAAAAATAAGAATGCGACATCAATGGCGGAGTTGATGGGTAAGACCCAGTCAACAATTGTTGCTCCAAAAAAAGGAGATGTTCTTACGGGCACCATCACCAAGTTGACTTCATCCGAAATAATTGTTGATATAAACGCCAAAACAGAGGCTGTAGTTTTGGAAAAAGACAAAGATATACTCAGAAAAATTTTGTCATCTTACAAAATAGGAGATAAAGTGCAAGTTCAAGTCTTAAACCCTGAGTCAGATTTTGGATATCCTGTTGTTTCGATGCGCCGATCAATTGACAATATTGTTTGGGAAAAGCTTACGTCTTTACAAAAAAGCCAGGAACCAGTTGATGTAAGAATTGATCAGGGGACAAAAGGTGGATTTTTAGTTTCAACTCTTGATGGTATTTCAGGATTTCTTCCAAATTCCCATACCTCAAGTATTGATAACCCCCAAAATCTAACAGGTAAAAAAATTAAAGTTGTTGTTTTAGAATTAAACAGAAATTTACATAAAATTATTTTCTCTCAAAAACAGGTAGTTGGATTGGCTGACTTTCAGAAGTTAATTAAGGATATAAAGACTGGTCAAAAAATTGACTCGATTGTATCAAATGTGACTCCTTTTGGAGTCTTTCTTTCTATACCTCTTGATAATGAAAAAGTAGTTGAGGGGTTTGTACATATCTCAGAAGTTTCTTGGGAAAACGTAGATAATTTAGCTAATAAATTCAAAATAGGAGACAAAATAGAAGGTGTTGTTTTGGGGTTTGATAAAGAAAGCAGAAGAATTAACCTGTCAATTAAAAGACTTCAAAAAGATCCATATGAAGCAAAACTTCAAGAATTTCAGGTTGATAGAAAATTAACTGGTAAAGTAACTAAGGTCTCATCATCTGGGATATTGATAGATTTAGGTAACACTATAACTGGATTCATTAAAAAAGATAAGGTTCCTCCAAATGTTAAATATAAAGAAGGAGAGGAGATTGAGGCTTTGGTAGCAGGAGTTGATAAAAAAAGACATAGAGTTGATTTGGTGCCTGTTTTGAAAGCAAAACCCATTGGATACCGCTAGCGTTTAGCAGCTAGCGTCTAGCGTTCAGTTTTAACTAGACGCTGAACGCTGATTACTAAACGCTTTATGAAAAGCAAAGTTTCGTTCGTTTGTCAGGAATGCGGATATGAATCTCCTGAGTGGTTAGGGAAATGTCCCGAGTGCGGAGTTTGGAATTCACTTCGTGAAATCTACATTTCCAAGTCAACGCCTGTCTCTCTTTCGACGCGTCAGACGCGGCTTCGGTCGCATGAGAGTTCCTCTCCCAAGAGATTAGATGAAATAAAATCTGAAGAAAAACAGAGATTGAAAACCTCATTTTCAGAGTTTGATAATGTATTGGGCGGAGGGATTGTTAAAGGAAGCGTTATTTTACTAGCCGGTGATCCGGGAGTTGGAAAGTCGACTTTGTTATTACAAATTGCTATAAATTTAGCGGGCTCACCCCATCCACTCGACGACTCTTCAAAGCCTAGCGGAAACACTCGAAAAGCTTATGAAAACGCATCCGCGTCGCCTGCTGTAGCGCGTTCAAATCACGGTTATAAAGAAACGGTGAAGAGGTCATCTCGTGGAGAGGTTCGCCCTGTATTATACATAAGCGGTGAGGAATCCGAGGATCAGATTAAGTTGAGAGCAGAAAGAATAAAAAAGGATTCAAACACTTCGAAAAACCTCCTGGTTTTGTCCTCATCAAATACAGACAATAATTGCGATATTATTCAAAATATCAAACCTCAACTTGCGATTATAGACTCAATTCAGACAATGGAGTCTGAAAATCTGGCAGGAATTTCAGGTTCGGTTGGACAAATCAGATATAGCGCTTTTCAATTTATAAAACTTGCCAAAACCTTAAATATTCCAATTATAATAGTTGGTCATGTTACAAAGGAGGGGATGGTTGCTGGGCCTATGGTTCTGTCACATATGGTTGATACAGTACTTTTTCTGGAAGGAGAAAAACTCACTACGACTCGGATATTAAGGAGTTTTAAAAATAGATTTGGTAGCGTAGATGAAGTTGGTATTTTTACTCTTTCAGGAAAAGGACTAGAAGAGTCAAAAAATCCCGAACAATTTTTTTTAACAAAAAACATTGACTCTAATGTTACAGGGAGTATAATATCTGTCGCAATGGAAGGGTCACGCGCGATACTAATTGAGATTCAAGCTTTGGTTTTACCATCAAAACTTCCTATACCTCGTCGAGTAGTGCAAGGAATAGATTACAAACGCCTTGAGCTTTTAATTGCAGTGATTCAAAAGTTATTGTTCATCCCGCTTTCCGGAATGGATATTTTTATCAACGTCGCAGGAGGCATAAAATTGAAAGATCCAGGAATTGACCTGGCTGTGTGTTTGGCAATTATTTCAAGTTTTAAAAATAAATCAGTATCTGAAAAAGTAGCAATATCTGAAATTGGACTTTTGGGAGAGTTAAGAAGCGTTAGCTTTCTTCACAAAAGAATTAATGAGGCGAAAAAATTAGGATTTAGGGATATAATAAGTAGGCCTCCAGTTTTGACACTAAAAGATGCAGTAAAGCTTGTAATTAAATGAAGAAAACACGAGAGATAACCAAAAACGAGTCAAGTAATAAGCAAGTAAGATTCCCGAAGCGTATAATTAATGTTTTGGCGGATGAGGTAGCAAAAACAATCGTCAAAAGACTTCCAGGTCTTATACCTCATCAACGAACCAAAAATAACCATAAGAAAAGATCAATAGACAACCCAATATTTCTTGATACATCAGCTATTATAGACGGAAGAATATTTGACGTTGCAAATCTCGGTGTATTTTCAGGGACGTTTGTAATTTTAGATAAAATATTGCTTGAGTTAAAACATATCGCTGACTCAAAAGATTTGGTAAAAAGGGTTAGGGGTAGAAAAGGACTTGAGCTTCTAGATTCTCTAAAAAAAGCAAAAAGAAATAAAGTTATAGTTTTGCCTACTAATGGAGATGATAAAGAAGTTGATGAGAGGCTTATTGAAGTGACAAAACACCAAAAAGGAAGAATCGCAACGTGTGATTATAATTTAGAGAAAAAGGCAAGTATTAGTGGAGTTTTGGCAATAAACATCAATACCTTAGCTAATGTTTTAAAGATAACCGCTGTTCCGGGGGAAGCATTGCATATAAGTATTTTGCATAAAGGTAAGGAACCTAATCAAGGAGTTGGATATCTGGATGATGGAACAATGATTGTAGTTGAGAATGCAAGCATGGATTTGGGAAAAGCTATAGATGTAGTTGTGTCTCGTGTTATTCAAACAACAGCAGGAAGAATATTATTTGCCAAAAAAATATAGAGCAATATAATTTTATCCAGCACCTTTTAAAACCCCGCAGCGTGCTTTGTGGGTTAGCATCGTTATTTTTTCGCGTGAGTCAATCCCGCACCTATTCGGTGCGGGATCAATATTCCACGAAAAAAGGTGCTGGATTTATAGTCTGAAAAGAGATAGGAATCCCTGCCCAAGACTCCTATCTCATTACAAAATATAAAAGAGATCTTATTAAAATATCTTACTAGTTCAATAAAAACTGATAAATTTAGCTTCACCCATTTTTCTTGACAAGATCTTCTGTTTTTGATATGCATTAAATGGCACTTAGTTTTATCCTGCCTGAAAAACTAATTGTCGATTTTTCAAGAGCATTGCTTTTCGTACCTGAAATTATTATTTGTGTAACGAAAGCGATGCTCTTTTATTGAACTATAAAAGAGCAACGGGAATCCGCAATCCTTTTTCCATTAGTTTTTTGAATTGTTCACGACCTAGTTTAATTAGCATCTCCCTTTTATATCTTGTAACCGTAGTTAGATTATCTCTTCTTTTATTTTTAAAAAGCCAAAGTGTCATAACAAAACAATTCTATCATATGTTGTCAAGAGAGTCAATCCTATAGAAATTTATAGGATATTTTTCGTATATCCTAGAGTAAATATATATTTAATTAGATTGATTTATCAATATAAAGAATGTTGTATAAAAAAATGTGGATAACTTGAGGAAAAATTATTTAGCGGTTTGAGTTTTTATGAAAGGAGCAAAAAGTGATGAGAGTGGAGCATTGTAGTTATAATTTGCTTTGGATGTAAACCACAATCTTATGAAAGATAAAATATTTTTTCTAAGATCAGAAAAGTAAGCTTTTGGATTTTCTCGTCTAAATTGAAGATATTCTTTTAAGTTAGCAAATTTGCCATATGGAAGAAGTTTTATTAGACCGTCGCTGTATAAAAATGGACTTGATGAGGTAGTAAATTTGAGTACATCTTTTGGTAAGAGAATCTTATTTATCATAACAGTCTCAAATTGCATAGATATCCCATGAAGAGGAGACTGATAGATAAATTGGTTATCATGAGGAAAATTTGATCTTCCAAGCTTTTTGTTGTCTTTGTTTATAAATCTGACCTGCGTGCCGCAAGCAACTACTTGCGGATTCTCTATTAGGTATTTAAGTTGCTTTTTAATCCTCAAAGGAGTCGCGATATCATTTGAAGACATAAAGGCAACAAACTGACCTTTTGTTTTTCTCAAAGCTCTATTAAGAGTAATACCTATCCCGTACCTTTTCACATTTCTATATATTCTTAACTTTTTGTGTCTTTTAGCAATTTGTTTAAGGATCTTGTAGGAGTTGTCTGTGGAGAAATCATCAATTGCGACTATTTCAAATTTTTTCTCCTTTTGCCTGATAAGACTTCTTACACAGTCGGACAAATATCTTTCTGAGTTATGAACTGGTAAAACAATAGAAACAATCGGTTTTTTCTTCATATGGGTTTATTTTTAGGCACGTAGGCAAGTGAATATTTAAGCAGTTGGCAATTAGGATACAACAATGATACCATATTCTCAATCTATTGTCAATTAGACGCCCCAAAGCCTAATTTTTAATGTATATAGTATTTATAAACAGGATAACTTATTAAAATTGACATACCCTATAATATTTGGTATAATAGTAGTATGGATACTATCAAATGCTATTCTGTTTGGAAGTCAAGAATTGATAAGCAGCAAATACCTCATATTGAAAAGCATTCTTCTTCTACTAGAAGTAGGTTATATTTGGTATTGATTATAGTAGCTATGGTAATTTTTGTTTTGAAGGATCCAATATTTGCTAATTATATTGATGCTACAATCAAAGCTGGTGATTTTATAAGAAATTTCTCTTTTGCATCAATGTCTTCAAAAATTCCATCTAAGAAAAAGGTTGTTTTAGGGAAAGAGGAGAAAATATTCATGTCAGGGCTTAAGTATGTACCAGATGGGCACATCTCAAAAATAGAAAAAGATGAGCAAATCAGACTTTTTATCTCCGCACATGATAAAAGCTATATGATGTTTGGATCTTCCTTAGATAAGGTAATCATTCTAAAAGATAGCTTTAATCTGCCTCAGCCGATCTTAACCCCGGGAGAGGTCGGATTTGATAAAGATTATGCTGGTTTTGGTCAAGTCATCGAGAATCCCAAAACTTTAGAGTTAATGGGAATTTATCATACTGAAATACGTATAAATCCAGACGCTAGCGATTCGCAATTAACATCAATTGCGCTCTCGATTTCTAAAGACGGTGGATATACTTGGAAAAAAATCGGTAAAATAGTAGAAGGGCAAAACTTAACTGCTCCTGGAACAATTGTATCAGGGGCAGGCCAACCTAGTGGAGTAATTATTGGAGATTATATATATCTATACTATTCGGATTGGAATAGGCTCATGCCGGATTCTATTCACTTAGCTCGTTCTCCAATTGCGTCGAATGGCATGCCAAACACTTGGGAAAAATTTACCGATGATGGCTTTAAAAACGTAGGGGCAGGTGGGAAAAGCATTCCAGTTATTGCACCTTTTAAATTTGAGAAAACTATATATTACACTGCGAATCCAAGTATTAGCTACAATATATACTTAAAAAAATACCTTGCTATTTTTGAGACAAATATTGGATTTTTTATGGCCACATCAACTGATGGGATAGAGTGGGGATCGTATGAGTTAATATATGAATTTCCCGCTGACACAACAAAGCCTAAAAAAAACGGAGATATTTGGTATAGTTATCCAACATACATTAGTGAGAATACGCCATCCGATATGGTAACTGCTAAAGAAGGATATCTTTATTTCGGCAGGGGTGTATTTGGAGAAGACCACCAACTTGTACGAAGGAAGTTTAATATTAAGTAAAGAATTGCCCCAAAAAGTACAACAAATCCTAAGTACTGTAAGTACTGTGGAAGAAAGATAATAACTATAGTTGATGTCCACGTTTGTCTCTCTTTCGCCGTGTCATACGCGGCTTCGTTCGCAGGCGAGCTCGTCCTGCTATGCGGGACTCCGCTCCATCCATTAGCCCAATTATTGACTAAGATATGTTTTTTCAATTCTTCTCCGAAGAAAAAAGGAAAAACCTTATTAAGCCAATTTCGAATTTCGAATTTCGAACTCCGAACTTCATAGGCTCTCCAGCCTTTTTCGTATGATTGATCTAGGATATAAATTGAATCATCGTTTATTTGAGAGATACCGCTTCTTGCTTGATCAAATAAATCTATGGATATTGGTAGAATTTGAATAGATTTGAGATCGTTAATACTTGAGGATCCTTTTATGCCAAAGTTGCTGATTATCACATCATAACCCTTTTTTTCTTGTATCTGGGGCATGAGTATAAAAGTATTTTCAACAAAATCTGAAGATGAAGACAAATTTGCGTATATATCACAATGTTTTGACACATTATTTTCAACGCATAAATAAAGAGGAAGTCCTTTTATATTTCTTGAATTAATTATAATTAAATAAGCTTTATCTTGAGGAAGCTCACTATATGAGAAACGATCACAAGTTATACCATCATCTGAAATATATTTTATAAAATGCTTAATGTTATAATTCAGATTTTTTCCTCTAATTTGAAATGGATTATAAAAATTCCTCTTTTTGCAATTTGTGATTTCATTTGAATGCTTTATTGTGTTCCTATTTAAAAAGCTACTTCTTTGTATATCCGAAGGCAAACTTTCCAGGATATTTGTTGCTAAGATAATTTTAATATCCTCGTATGTTGCATCCTGACTGAGAATATTATCTTTTGCATCCAAAATAAATGTCAATCCTAATTTGTCAAGTTTTTTGTCTCCCAAGCTAAAGTAGTCAGTAGCATCAATTGAGATTCCGTAATCAATACATACTTTATCTTCTATGTTAGACAAGCAAGCTCCAACAGGTGATTTGGATTTGTAATTTAGATTTAAGCCGAGTATTGAATTGGGTTGTATTTTTTCTTTTTCAAGAAGCATCTTTAGTTGGATTGTCATACAAACTTTGGAGTCATTCGCAAAGAGGCTAAAACTATTTGTTTTGTTCTCAAAACTTATCCCGAAAATGCCTTTGATATCGTTATCACAATGTGCAAGCGTATAGGGGAGTTGAGAAATATTAGGGGTTATTTCTTTTTGAATTTTAAGATTTATCTGAGTATTAGGTGTTTTAATTGTATTTATTGCTTGCTCAACAATTTTTGTTTTTGGAGAGATTTTTCCTTGATTGTCGGTGGGAATAGGATAAATTGTTTTTTGCACATTTGAAATTTGAAGATCTACTTGATAGATAATTAGTTTATTTTCAAAATCTTTTACTTTGTGAATAAATGGCTGGCTTTCTAAAAGATTTTGTGTTTCATTGTAAAAAAGTATTTTTGGGTCGTATTGGGGAGCAATTATTGACTTATCAAGAAGAATATATTTTATATTATATTTTTCAAGGGTTCTTTTTAAATAGGTTTGGTTTTGAGAGTAGATAGCATAAGACATGTCTTTATAATAATATTCGTTATATTTGCTCCAGCGATCAAAATCGCGGTTTAAAATAGGCTGCTCAATTCCAAACCACACAAAGCCAGCGCCTTGAAAACCCCAATTAGTATAGTCCCAGCCGAAAATAGAATGAATTGGTAAATTAGCTATTCTTGCAGTTTTTGGTTTGGTATTAAAGTACTCAAACATATCAAAATACATTTGGGGTATTTTTATTCTCATATAAGGGCTAATAAAATTCCCGGAAAAAGCAGGAAACATATAGAAGATGATTAATGCAATTCCTGTCATTGCGAATATCCCATTGGGATCGCCACGACCTTGACTATGCTCGGGCTGTCGATGACGAAGCAATAATGAGAACTTTTCTTTGATCGTCAATATTCCATAAGCAAAAGCGAGAGAATATATAAAAGTAAATATAATAAAGACCTTATTGGCAGGAAAGCGATACGCTTCTTTGAAGAATGGAAAGTTGGTGTTTAAGAAGTTATAAATTCCACTGGTTGGAAAATTGTCATTGAATAAAAACAAAAGTGAGATTGAGATAGCTGGCAAAAAGGAAATTAAAATCAAATTTTTCCTCAAAACTCCTTTAATTAAGCCAATTACTGTTACCAAAGCAAAAATAAATCCAATTACAAATACAATAGGATTATTAAGGTGTTGAATCCAAACAGTCAAAAGCTTTTCATAATTATTATTTGAAGCAAAAACATTCCAATCAAAAAGAAAACTTTTAAGAAGTGATATATCAACAATATTCCCAAATTCTTTATTGTACAAAAATGCTTGAGGAGAGAAGATTTTGTTAGTTAGGGCCTCAGAGACGCCTGATCCATGATTTAAAATATAATAAATATTTGGCAAAATCCAATAAAGATTTAAGATAATAGTAAGGAAGATGAGGAGAAACACTCTTTTGAAAGTCCTTCGCAACACCTCGAAGGTGACCGGATGGGCTCCTTCAAGGTGAATTTTTAAGAAAATCAGAGAAAAAAGGTAAGTTGCTAAAACAAAGAAGTATACATACCAAAGAGTCGGAGCAAAAGCCATAGGGGAGGCAAGAATTGTTGAGATAGAGAAATAAAGTAGAAATTTGTTGAAATTCTTCGTAGAAGTTGAATATAGACTTAGAGTGGCAAATAGAAAAAGCCATGGAAGACTCATGAATTGAGTAGTAAACATTTCAAATGGAACCACAAACTGCTGCAGAGTGCCAAGATTAAGAAGATAAAAAAGTCCTCCTAAAAATGAAGATACTTTGTCTTTTAAAACAATTTTATATAGGAAAAAATACATACCTATTGCTCCTAAGATGAGATTGAGAAAAATGTAGAAATAGCGTAGAAATTGTTTGTCAAGAATTGAGTCGAAAATAAAAAGTATTAAAATGTGGGGAAGGTCAGCCATTGCTGCATGGGCAGAAACAGCTCCTAGGCCTTGATTTTCTCTAAATACACCAGATATTTCTCTTTTTATATTAAGACCAAAGTTAAACTCAGGATGCAGACTATCCCAACCGGAAAGAATTGTCCCGGGAGTATAGTTTGCAAAGCACAAAATAAAGGCAATAGCAATAAGAACAAATAATAAAATATGTTGTCTAACTTTTTCAAGCATATATATAATATACCAGGAAACCTATACTCCCAAGATAATTTTTCTTGAGAGTATAGGTTCTATTTATACGAGATAGAGCTTTTATCTGCTTCCTTGCGGTCTACCAGGATATGTTATGTGATCTGTTCTTTCACATCCACCCTCACATCCATACATCTCATTTTCTTTATTCAGTCTTTCTATCTCTGCTTCTCTATCTGTACCAGGAATCAGCTCAAGAGCTGTTGCTCCATAAGGAGCTGTTACTTGAGCGTCTTCATTTAGCTCAACAGTAAGACCTGTATTTGCTATCCTGTCATGCATGGGAATACCGTTAACCCAAACGTCTCCAGATACCAAAGTGCCTTTTTTAAGAGTAACAGTGTCTCCAGGTTTCAAATCTATCCACTCCCGAGTTTTTATCTGTTTTGGTCTTAACACTGTAGCCTCTGGTCTTGGCGCTCCCACAACGGTTGCTGTTGCTTCTGGTCTTGGTGTTCCGGCAGCCCCACTAGGTGTTGGAGTAAGATCTCTTACCAACGTTTCAGTTTTTCCCTTTGGTGGCCAAAAATGATCTTTTATTGCTGCTCCACCAATTCCTAAACCAACAAGAGCGGCAGCTCCTAAAACGGTTGCACCAGCTATCGCAACTGGAGTTCTCCAATCTCTTGCTGGATGAGCATAGTGAAGATCGTGACCTCTTCTAAAAGGATGTCTTAATCTTTCCATTACCATCTTATTCACCCCCTCTCATTGTAGAATTCTCTTTATAAATATTCTTAATTATCATTATAACATACTCTATAGGTCTACGTCAAAAAAATTTGGCAAGGTTAATTTAGGTGCAAAATATATACCAACGGGCTTTGCCAATCACTTTTAATATCAATTCTTTTATAAGATATTGGCAATACTAAATCTTTATTGGTCTCTTTTTTTACTGCAATTGTCATAACTTGTCGTGATTCTTTATCTTTAGAAGTATGTATTCCTACATAAAATTTATAACCTAAATTTAGGCTATTTAGATAATCAATGACCTTTTTGGGGTGAATAGGATTGCCTTTTTGATCTCTAAACATCTCAAATAAGTTATAACTTACTTTATCTCTAAGATCTCCTATGAATGCCCATCCTCCATTCTCCAAAGCATTTGAAGTCTGAACTATAGCTCCAACTGGATCCCAGAGGAATTTATAAGTTGCTTGTGAGATTATAAGAGTTCTTTTTTCCCCTTCAAAAACCTCGTTTAATCTATGGATGTCAGCCATACGATGGTCAACTGAAAACTTATGGCAGTCAGCGAACTCTTTGGCCATATTATCTGCAGCAATTGACGCAAGATTGACTTTAAGGCCTGGAACATGATATAGAATAGCTCCAGTTAGTTGTTGTAATGCAACATCCAGAGTTCCACCTTCATCCAAAATATTCATTACTTTATTCTCTTTAAGTTTTCTTCTAGCTAAATCCAGAGCTATCTGTCGAAAATTTATTTCTTTTGGCAAATTAGAATATTCTCTTTCGTATCTTTCAAGCTTACCTCTATTTCTAAGGAAAATAATCGCGCGAAAAGCAGGATTTTTTCTATCAATAGTCTTAAATAGAGATGGGTTTGTCTTATAAGCTAAAACTAAACGATCAATTTGCCTTCGTAGTTCTTTATCAGAAAATCCAGAGGAGACAATCTGAGGATCTTTCTTTAAGGCTTCAAAAAGCTTTTCTTTTGAGTCTTTATCTCCTTTTTGTAGTGCAGTAATTAACACTGGTTGTAAATCTTTATATCTTTGTGCGCCAGTTACAAATTCTTGATCATTCGGCAAGCCTTGGCAATAAAAGTTTTTAAACCACTCAACTGCTCTTGTATACCTAGCTTGTAATAAAGTAGCAACTTCTGATCGGCTTATAGGATGAAGCTGATTAGATCGGAAG
>CAYJRY010000035.1:0-5214 GCA_964372855.1 uncultured Gammaproteobacteria bacterium
TCTTCAACAATAATAAGTGAGTTTTCATAACCTTGAGTTATAATAAATTTATCTCCTATAATTTCTCTTAGTTTTTTGGGAAAAGATATTCTATTTTTTTCATCAATTTTTCCCCCGTATTGACCGATTAATAGTCCTGCCGTGTTCCTCATCTTTTGAAGTCTCTTTTGATTGCTTAATATGCCACGTCTGTCAAGCAAGCGGACTCCTCACTTTCATTAGTCCGGCCCACTTTTTCCCACTTAATTTATTCTGAGCAGTTTTTCAGAGAATGTCAAGATAGGAAAATGCTACTTTAGTGTTATGGGGATAGTAAAAACTCAACTGGTAGAAAATACTTTTTAAAGTGATTTTTCGACTTGAGCGGTTGATTTATCTTTTTTTGTAATTTTCAAAATTATTTTTATGTCAGAGACATCCTCATCATAATGACAGACATCTGAACACGTCCCAAGTCTAATTGGCTCGTTAATTGTTTTTTGAGACTTGATATCTATATGGCCGATTACACCTCGTGGTATATCTCCTTTTGATAAATAAGATAATTCATAATCTATTGCTGATAAACCTTCTAATTTCGTTAATCCAAGTGTAACTATCCTCTCATCCTCTGATATTGTAAGACTAAGGCCAATTTCCTCTGGATCCATTGTAGGAATAGACATCTCAACTTGCTCTGGATTGGTAATTTCTGAAGAATTAAGATTCTCTTTCTTGGGAGAAAAAACCAAAAATCCCCCAATCAAAACTACAACCAAAATTAGTGCTCCAAAAATAACTAACTTCTGATTCTTCACTTATAATTTATTGTATCAATCTTATTTTCTTTGTCAAGATTACGAATTTGTCATCATTGCGAAGATCCGTTAGCTAACGGAGACGAAGCAATCTCTTTTGTATTGGGATTGCCGCGCTCATTCTGCAATGCAGGATTCGCTCGCAATGACAAATCACTTCTCTTCCTAAAAAGTCGTCTAAGCTCCGATCTTAAATCCCGCATTACCTCAGGATCATGAATTGGAACATTACACCTGTTCGCAAGAGATTCAGTGCCATAGATAAACTCTTGTTTCGCTGCGGGAGTCATATCGTTTTTAGTATTCAACTCGTCCAATCTAAAAAAAATTGCCTGAATTTCAGATCCAAAATTAGTTAATCTATCTCCTCTTTCGTCAACAAAAACACGTCCATCGAGAAATTCTCTAGGATTATTTTTATCAAATTCTGGCAGCTTTCTCTCTACCATTTAATATTAAAGCTTAACTTCAATAAACTCTATCAATTTTTCTATCTTTACTCTTTCTTGTTTCATTGTGTCTCGATCTCTAACTGTTACAGTCTTATCCTCAAGACTCTGGAAATCTATTGTAACACAAAATGGTGTTCCGATTTCGTCTTGATAATAATATCTCTTGCCTATATTACCTCTATCGTCAAAAACAACTAACCCTTCAATATCTGCCTTAAGATTAGCATATATATCTTTTGCCAAACTTACAAGAGGCAATTTATTGGCAAGAAGTGGAAATACAGCTACTTTAACAGGAGCAAGTTTGGGATGAAGTTTTAAGACAATTCTTTTTTCATCCTCGTGGTAGGAATCTAATAAGAAGAAAAGTGCAGACCGATCAACTCCACCAGAAGTTTCGATAACCCAAGGAACATACTCCTTTCCATTCTCATCTTTATATTTCAAATTATGTCTTGATAAATCCCAATCTCCCCTGTGATGTATTCCTTCAAATTCACTCCAGCCAAAAGGAGCTTGATATTCAATATCAACAGCCTTTTTAGCGTAATGCGCTCTTTCTTTTTCCTCATGCTGTCTTAAACGCAGATTCTCTTTCTTCATACCCAAAGATAGATACCACTTAAACCTTTGATCTTGCCAATATTCAAACCATTTAGAATCATCCTTATTATTTGGATTAATAAAAAACTCAAGCTCCATCTGTTCAAATTCTCGGGATCGAAAAGTGAAATTCCCTGGAGTTATTTCATTCCTAAAAGCTTTTCCAATCTGCGCAATCCCAAAAGGAATTTTAACTCTTGAAGAGTTGACAATATTTTCAAAATTCACAAAAACTCCTTGAGTAATCTCTCCGCGAAGATAGGCTTTCTCTTTAGGCTCTGTTACTCCAAGAAAAATTTCTGTTAATAGATTAAATGTTTTTGGTTCCGTCCAAGATTTTTTTTCGCAATTTGGACATAATACTTTCTCATTCAAGTAAGATTCTATAATCTTTCTTGCAGCAGCTTCGTTAAGATTAACTATCGTTTCTTGTGGAAAATCTAATATGGTTTTGTTTTTATTTTTATCCAGTAGCTGATCAACTCTAAATCGATTATGACAATATTTACACTCAACTAATGGATCTGTAAACGACTCTGTATGTCCAGATTTTTTCCAAACATAAGGATTCATTACAATTGCAGCATCTACTCCAACAACATCATCTCTTTGATAAACAATATTTTTCCACCATTCACGCTTGATATTATTTTTTAGCTCAACTCCCAAAGGTCCATAATCCCAAAATCCAGTTATTCCTCCATAAATCTCACTCCCAGGATAAATAAATCCCCTCCTTTTGCTAAGTGCGACAATTTTCTCCATCAAAGATAAGTTCATTAATTAAATTATAACATAATCAACGATTGACTTCTGAGAATAATCCTTATAAACTTACTGTATGATCCAGAAGACAAAAAGACAATTGAATTTATTAAAACAATTGTATCTTTTCATAATGATTCTGGCTGTAATTCTTATTGCTCCCACTCATATTTTTTCACCACCTCTTTTTATGCCTTTCAGATTTCCCTACCATCTTGAAATGATGAGTCCTTTTATGGGTATATCTTGGCCTACAACTTTTAAGATATATCATTTAGGACTTATAAGTATAACTTCTATAGGATCGATAAACATTCTTGGGATTTTGTTTTATCCTAAATTCAAAACTTATGCGTTAGCTTCTTCTTTTATAGGGTCCTTTTTAACTTTATGTATAATTTTATTTTTCTTTTTTCCATTTATGAAGATAAATATACAAATATCGCTAATTTACGGTACCTTTTCGATAGTCTTATTTACTGCAAATATGCTAACTTTTCTAGCTCTTGAGGAAAAAAGACGTATAGTAAAACCAATTAAACTAATTCTTAATTTTGCTAGAAAGAGACAATTTTAATCGTGGAAAGCATGAAGAACTTTTTTTGTTAATAACTTTCGCTCTAGTATTTTCTCAACTACTTCTATCCCACTATAGTTTTTTAATAATCTTGCTTCTGTCCAAAATCCCAATATTTCCAATAATTTCCTCTCAAAGTTACTTATAACTGTTAATTCATCATCTTCATGGCAAAGGTTGTATAAAGTAGACTTAAGAAGATAAAATACACTTAAGTTTTCTTGGTTCTCAGCAGTTAAACCATTGATAAGCTCACAAATATAATAAGCATAACCTATCTTGCGTAAATGTTTTTTAATATTTGAGAAGTCTTCAATTATATGTGCTTCTGTTAGAATAGGCATAAAATTTACAGATGATTTGTAAAGAGATATTTGAGTCAAATTAAAAAGTTCTATATGAGGTGACCTTTTGCTTGTAATTTTCCTGACTCCTTTAGCCTTAACCGATATTTTTCCGTACTTTTTGGTAAAAACTGTTATTATCTTATCTTTCTCCCCTATATTTCGTCTTTTTAATATAACTGCCTCCTCAATATGTATTCTCATAGTTCGAATTCCTCACTATGACCTTTAGTCTGTCGAAAGATCATAGTTTTATACTAACCTCCTTATCAGTCAAAAGCGGAAATTTACTAACTTCCCGTCCTTTAACTTTGATTGCATATTCATTTCCATAAGTCCCAGGTTGTTTTTGGATAAGTAAAGGTAAATTACCATCTTTTGTCTTAAATGGCAATGAATAAGTTAAATTAAGTGTTGCCGAACCAAGCGGTCTAACAGTTAGAAAACCTTCAAATACTGTCTTGTCCAACTCATCATACGAAGTCATCTTGACTTCAGAACCTTTATAATCAATAAGATTACTTCCTTTTGGTACATATATTCTAAACCAGTCCCTGAGAACTGCATTTATACAAAGGTTTCCTCTTTCCAAGTTACAATCCGAAGGTGGATGAGGATTTTTGTAGTTAATAGTTAGAATCTTTTTTATAACACCATTTCCATCTACTTCATAGTCTTGAGTAACATTTTCCTCTACGAAAAGATTAGCCTTCGCACCACCAAAATTTGCTTGATTTATATGTAGATAATCTCCTTCATAAGTCTTTATTTTACCTGCAGCGTTTAGAGCTTCTATTCCTTTTTGGGCTTCTTTGTTATAAAGATAAAACATTACATGTTTTTGCTCAATTTGTGCCAGCATATCTTGAAATAATGCTCCCCAATACTTTTGGGGTGAAGATTTAAGAGCCTTCTCCATAATGGCATATAACAAAACCCCTATCATATCTTTTCTCTGGGCTTGAACTGCTGCTAGAGTTGTTACCTTCAGATCAACGCTTTTAGGTGTTGAAATAAGTCTCTCTAGCTCGTAAATAACTTGTGGACAACTACAGCGTGGATCATCTGCGCTTGTAAATCTAATTCCTCCGGCAAAAACTTCATCATCTAATATCTTAATTGTTGAAACCAAAACATTTGTGTCAAGTGCAATAATTCCATCAACTTCAACTTTACCACTTGCTTTTTCATATAAAGTATTAAAATCATCCATAGATTTTATAAAATCAGGCGATAAATTGCTGTCTCGAAGATGAAGAACGGATACTTTTAGGTATTTATGAATTGGATCCGCCGCTTTAGATTTTCCAGATATTCCATTGTCCAAAGCGTATATATCCCCTGATCTATCAACATGAATAACACCTTTGTCTAATCTAAAGATAGCGTATGCGGTGATAAAACCGCCTGTTGGACGAAGTTCTTTATCATTTTGAAACAAAACTAGATATTTTTTTTGGCTAGGATCTCCCAAAAGACTTGGGAGTATTTTAATTAGCGGCCGTGCATCCGATATTAAAGTAACTCCTTGATCAGTTAGTTGTCTAACTTGAGTCAATGCTTTTTTAACCTTATCACCTCCAAGAACTGGAGGATAATGGTTGGGATCGACATAATCAACTTCTTTTTTTGCAAGTTCCATATACTTAACAATGTCATCTATATGAGGAGTTATT
>CAYJRY010000035.1:5224-12853 GCA_964372855.1 uncultured Gammaproteobacteria bacterium
GTTATTTTTCCCATCGTTGTAACTGCTGTTTCAATACGCTCTTCTGCTGTTCCAGAAACAAAAGTTCCTTTACCTTTAAGCCCCAAGACATCAACATACGGCTCAATAGAATCAAGTAGTACTTCCGCGGCAGATATTCCATGAAATCCTGCATTTACTAAATGATTTACATCGCTGTAATAAATGTTTATAAGAGGTATAAATTTAAGATAGGCCATTGAATCAAGATTGTTTTTGGTTTGGGTGAGTTTGGTCTTTGTAGTATCAAGTTCTTTCTGAGCAAGTTCAATATCCTGTTTCTTCAAAGCGTCGACTGTAACTTGCACCTGAACATAAGTACTTCTAGCATCATTTATGGTTCTATTGAAAGAAGGAAGAAGAATGATTACAAGTAATACAAAAATCGCTATTATAATTGCTGGAATGTATAATAATTTTTTTGGAAATCGCTTTTTTATCTTAACTTTATCCAATTCGAACTTGTTAAACCCTTCCATCTTATAAATATAACTAAAAAATACTATTTATGTCAATCCCTCTAAAGTGCGCCGCGTCCTGTTATCATAGCCCAAGGAGTTTTTAATATAATCCACAAATCATATAGAATTGAACTTTCTTTTACATACAAGGCATCCATTTGGATTCTTTTATCGAAATTAATTTCACTTCGTCCAGACACTTGCCAATATCCAGTTACTCCTGGTTTTACAGAAAGTACAATCTTTACAGCTTCTGATGTAAATGGATATTTTTTCTGCTGTTCATAAAGTTCATCAGGATAATAAGCTCTTGGACCTACCAAACTCATCTCACCTTTCAAGATATTTAACATTTGAGGAATCTCATCAAGTGAATGCTTACGTAAAAATCTTCCAATTTTTGTGATCCTTGGATCGTCTTTTAATTTGTAGCTACTTCTTTTATATGCATCATAAAGCATTGAATATTTGGGGTTGTCCCGAAGTATTTCATGAGCATTCTCAACCATTGAGCGAAATTTGTACATTTTAAAAAGCTTACCGTTTTTTCCTACTCTTTTGGGAGTATCTGCTAACATAGGACCTTTTGAGTCAAGCTTAATCGCTATCACAATAAGAATTATAATTGGCAAAAAAAGTATAATAAATAAAGTTGAGAAAATGATGTCGATAAGTCTTTTAGCATAAAGGTAAGATATGCTTTTTTTAATTTCTACAACCTCAACTTCGGGCATATTAAGTTAGATGATGATTAGGCGAATTTTGCAGACTCTCAACCAACTTTTTGATCTTAGGTACAGAGTTTTTATCGCACACCAAAACTACATCATCTGTGCTTATGACAATCATTTTTTTCAAATCAATTCCTACGACTAACTGGTCTGTATAATTGAAAACTAAATTATCTTCAGAATCAGTAATTAAAACTTTCCCTTTTGTTACGTTTTCTTGCTTTTCAACCTCAAGTGCTTCTTTTAATGCCTCCCAAGCGCCTACATCGCTCCAACCAATGTCTGCTGCTATAACAAAAACTAGGGATGGATCAATTTTCTCAAGAACTGCGTTATCAAAACTTATCTTTTCAAATGTTGGGTATATTTTTGAAACTTTCTCATAAAAATCTTTCTGGCCGACTGCTTTCTCTATTTTTGAAAGTCCTTTCCAAATGGTATTAGCAAATTTTTTATATTGAGTCAAAAGGAACTCTGGCGTTGTTACAAAATAACCCGGATTCCAAGAAAAGTTCTCATTTTTTAAAAATTCCTCAGCATCAGCAAGACTTGGGCGATAAATAAGTCTTTTGAATTTAAAAATTTTTGTACCTCTTATTTCTTTAATTTTTTCACCAAATTCAATCCATCCCAAATTCTGATTAGCGAATCTTGCCCGCTGTCCGACTAAGATAAGAGAATCATTATCTTTTTTAACAATATCCTCTGCAAAACGCAAAACCTCCCGAAAACGACGTTCTTTTTTAACAAAATGGTCACTCCAGACAATAGCAATAGGAATTTTTGGAAATTTTTTTCCTATAACTGCACAGGCAAATCCAACAGCTGGACCAACATCTCGAGTTGCAGGCTCGAAGATAAAATTATCTTCAGGAATCTCAGGTAATTGTTGTTTAACAATTTTCTCATATCTTACTGAAGTAGCTATATAAATATCAGAAAAATTAAAATCAGGACGCAATCTTTTTACGGCTAATTGAAGCGTAGACTTATTTCCAAGTATTTTTTCAAATTGCTTGGGACTGTTTTTGCGAGAAAGTGGCCACAATCTTGTTCCTACTCCTCCAGCAAAGATGACAATTTTCATATTTCCATTTTATCCTTATCATTTTGAACAGGTTTCAGAATCTCATCCATAAATTCTCTTTTAAACTCCTCGAATGAAAATCTCTTTGCTTGATTTATACAATCCTGCGGATTAATGATCATATTATTAAATTGATTAATTGCCATAATCAAACTTTTAGCGTTTTGTTCATTAAAAAATAATCCAGTCTTGCCTTCTATAATAGTTTCAAGAGCTCCTCCGCCTTTAAATGCAATAACAGGTCTGCCAAAACTTTGTGCCTCAAGTATTGAAAGACCAAAATCTTCGATTCCTGGGAAAATTAATGAACGACAATCCATATAATACCTTACTAACTCTTTATCAGTCAAGTAACCCAAAAACTCGATGTTTGGCTCTGCTAAACTTTTCAGATGTTTTTCCTCCGAACCAGACCCTATTATTTTTAACGGTAACTTTAGTTTATTAAAAGCCGCAATCGCAATATCAATTCTTTTATAAGGAACAAGTCGAGAAACAATCAAAAAATATGACGATGGAGGATGGAAGGTGGATGGTAGTTCTTTGACGGTAGAAGCTAGATGGTCGATCGATCTTCTACCTTCCATTTTCAAGTTGCTATCTTCTATCTTCCATCTTCTACCGTCTATTATCACCGGAGGATAAACAACGGCTGAGTCTCTACCATAATACTTTCTAATCCTTGATTGAACCTCTTTCGAAATCGCAATATATTTATCTGGTCTTTGCGCTGCAATTCTATCCCATATCCTAAGATATGAAACTATTGGTTTTGAGATAAATCGAAATATAGGGTTTTTAAAATACTCATCATATCCGCTCCATAAATATCTCGTCGGTGTTAGGCAATAACAAATGTGTATTGTTTTTGGTTTTGTAATAATTCCTTTTGCAGCTTCGCTTGTTACTGAAATAACCACATCATATTTATCAAAATTAAAATATTCAAATGCGATAGGCATTAGAGACGCATATAATTCATGTCTGAATGAAAAAGGTAATCTTTGAAGAAAAGAAGTTCTTATATCAAAAACCTTTGCCCAAGACGCTTTTTTTTGGTCATAAACTGAAGTATAAAGTGGAGCATCCGGAAATAATTTGTGAAGAGATAACAATACTCTTTCCGCGCCCCCCCACTTATTCACTCTGTCATAAACCAACGCAACTTTCATATATTCTCAATGTCTCTTTTGCCATTTTTTCCCAAGAAAACCATTTAGCTCTTTCAAAACCTATACTTATTTTCTCAGTAAAATGATTTGAATCATTTAACAAAACTTCCTCCATGCTATCTCTTATACTTACTATATCTTTAGGATCAAAATATAGTACCGCATTCTGACAAATTTCTCTATGTGCTTGGATATCAGACGCCAATACTAAACACCTATTTACCATCGCTTCTAAATTAGATAGCCCAAATCCTTCAATTAACGAAGGATTAACTAGGGCCAACGCATTTCTATATAAGTTAACAAGCTCCTCATCATTAACATATCCCAAAAACTTTACAGATTTCTCTAAGCCCATTTTTTTCACTTGAGTTTTTAGTCTTTCGTGAAAATAATCATCCTTACCTACTAGAATAAAGGAGATATTGGGATACTGAGATATTAAAATATTAAAGGCTTCTAACAATCTTTCTAGATTCTTATGTGGATACGCATTTCCAACGTATAGAAAGTATTTTGTATTAAGTATTTTGTATTTTGTATTTTGAACATTGTTTCGAATTTCGAATTTCGAATTTCGAATTTCGATACCCACTCCTTCATAAGTTACCACAATTTTATTTGGATCAACTTTTAGATACTTAATCATCTCATTTTTAGTAGCATTAGAAACCACTATGATTTTTAATGCTTTTCTTGCTGCTTGAGAAACAACAAGTTTATAACCCAAACGTTTTAAATAATATATAGGCCTAGGCAAAGTCGTGGCATAACCAGTTGGAAATCTGTATGGAATTAAGTCATGTATTGTTACAATAAATGGTCTGTTGTAAAAAATTGGAACAGATATATATGGAAAATGAACTAAGTCTAAATTTTCTTTATTTAATATTTGAGGAAATTTAATTTGTTCTTCAATTGTATGCCACATAATATCCATCTTAATAATTTTCGATTTTACATTTTCCATTTTCCATTTATTTTTGATATTTGATATTTTATTTTTGATATTTTCATGATCTTTAGAAAAAGCAAATAAAACATACTCATTGTCTTTGTCAAAAATAAAGAGGTTTTCAATCAGATTTCTAATGTACCTTCCAACTCCACCCTCATTCCACAGTCTTGCATCAATTCCAATTTTCATACTTTTGCAAAACGTTCTACAAAATTTATTCCTGCATTAACAAGAAAACTAACTAAGCGAGGATATTTTTTCTTATAGTGCTTATTATAAAATATTCTCATAGCATTGAACCGCCAACGGGAAGCTATCCTCTTTGTTTCAACGGTGGCAGTTGTTATATCTTTTGATTGTCTTTTGATTCCACCTGATACACCTTTGTAGTGCATTACTGACACTTTCGGAAAATAATAAATTTTCCAATCACGTTGTTTTAGTTGATAGCAAAACTCTATATCTTCTCCATAAAAAAAATAATCCTCATCCCACCATCCTATACCTTCACCTGCTTCTCTTCTAACCAACATACATGCTCCAGCTAAAACATCAATTTCATGTGTTTTTGTGAGATTTTTCCACCCTAGCGTATATCCAGCAAAAAATTTACTTTTAGGAAATATATTCTGTAATTTGGAAAAATAACAAAAAGCATTCCAAGGAGTTGGAAATCCCCTGTGGGAGGCATCATCAAGCTCGCCACTTGGCAAAATAACTTTGCAGGTTGATGCTCCTGCATTTTTGTGTATATCCATAAAAGCAATCATTTCTTCTGCAACACCTTTTTGCAAAATAGTATCGGGATTCAAAAATAATACATATCGACTATTTGAAGAATTTTTAATCCCTTGATTGTTGGCTTTAGAAAACCCTAAGTTTTTGTTATTTAAAATCGTCTTTAAATTTAAAATTTGACCTTGCCTACCGGCAGGCAGGTTTTTAATATTTAATATCTCTGATTGCGAACCATCAGTTGATGCATTATCTACAATAACAACCTCATAACTAATCTTATTACTAATATTTTCAATTATTGATTTTAAGCAATTCCTAAGAAAGACTTTTGTGTTGTAATTAACAATTATAATAGAAAGATCAAGCATATTGATTTTTACCAAAAACCGCATTCTCATAAACTGATTCTAAATCATTCGTTATTTTCTCCCAACTAAATTTTTCCTCCACTAATTTTCTAGCATTTATTGCTATTTTCATATATAAATCTTTGTCTTCAAGAAGACTTGTGATTCCTTGGACAAAATCTTTTGAACTTTCACAAATAATAGCTTCTGAGTTCTTCATCGCGTCAATTGCGTTTCCAAAAGGAGTAGTAACCACAGGAATTCCACTTGCCATAGCCTCTAAAATTTTGTAGCTTGTTCCTCCTCCGACCCTAATTGGGGCAAGTAGAATATGTGATTTTTGATAAATAAGCGATGTATCAACTGGAGCATTATCATCAAAAAAAATACTTTTATCACTAGTCAATCTTTTCAGGGAATCAGGAATCCACCTTCCTACCACCCAAAGCTTTAAACCTTTTAAAGACGGGATAATTTCCGCTTTGAGTTTCGGCCAAATTTCCAAAATAATCTCTCTGAGAGAATCTCTATTCTGAATCCACTTAAAATCACCGATAAAAAGTATCCTCTGCTCCCCATTAACTTCGAACTTCGAACTACGAACTTCGAACTATTTAGTGTCTACGCCATTTGCTACAATATCAACGTCTTTTCTTTTTTTATTCATAACTTTTTTATCTCTTTCAGAAACAGCGACTAATTTTGTTGCTTTCTTCCACATACCCTCTTCCCAAAACTTAAGTTTTGCCACATCCAAATAAAAAAAAGGGCGGAAGAATAATGGAGTATTGTTAGCAAAGAATTTATAAACTAAATATTCTATGTTATGTTCAACTAATACTACGGGTATTCTTAGATCTTCGAATGGAAGATTTTGCATTACATAAGATGTCTCTACATGAATTAGATCAAATTGCGATCTTCTAATATTGTCTTTTATCTTTTCTTTCATAAGACTTTGTGTGTGTCCTGTTACTAAAAAAGGCGAAAAAGAAAAACCAGTTTTTAAAATATTTTTCATAGACCATTGTTTCATTCTTGGAACAGTTATTACCTTTTTGCAATATTTCTCAACTTCCTCTATATCTGAGGTTTTCTGATAGTCTCTCTTTTCACAAATTAAAGTAATATTGTGCCTACCAGATAGTCTTTTTATTAGATTATATAATCGAATATGTCCTCCAGAAAAAAGGGGATATGGCAGATATGAAGAAATAAGAAGTATATTCATTTTTCTTTTTTATTTAATTCTTTAAGCCCTAAAGGAGTAGGTTTTCTTATATCAAAAATTGCGAAATTTTCAGTAATTCTCAGCGGTTCAAAAAGTGTTTCTAAGTTTAATTCTTCTTTTGTTGGATTAGCAAATGCAATATGAGTTGCACCAGCTTTTACAAAATCCCTAAACGATCTTTCTACAACTGGCCATCCCTGTCTATTGGTGTGATACAAAAATGTCGTATCGCCATTATATGCTGCAATTATTTTGGAATTTTTAGGAGTCAACTCATCAATTGCCTTTCCAGCCGCGATGATGTCGGGATGCTGAATTGAATAATAATCTCGTATTACATACCAGCCAAACAAAAACATAAATGATAAACATACTACTAAAACTAAGTAGGAAATCCATCTATTTAATACGTATTTTGTTAAATTTAATACTCCGTCAACTCCTTTAGCGAAAAAAATTGCAAGGGTAGGGATAATAAGTATTTGGTAATAATCATGCTGTACATTTCCTGTCGCAAACACATGCAAATATATTATTGAAGATATAATAAAAGTAAAAAATAAAAATTTTTCACGATTTCCTGGTTTCAGAAGTATTCCAAGAATAACAAAAGGTAAGCCCCAATAACCTAATATTATTTTTGATATTCTTTCCGCAAACAGCCACCAATAAAACGCTGGTCTGAAACGTATGCCATTCCCATTAAATAGCCAATCATTTCTTGGAATCCCTTCGGGGAAATTCTCCATCCAAATACGCCAAAGAATTAAGGGAGCTGTAACTAAAATAAAAAAAAGCCAGAATTCAAACCTTATGTACCCTCTCCATCCGAATTTTATAAATATTAAATATAGATACATAACTCTATGGCTTAACGGTAAAGAAA
>CAYJRY010000036.1:0-12785 GCA_964372855.1 uncultured Gammaproteobacteria bacterium
GACTGACACTGAAGCTTGTTATTGAAGGAGCGGTTTGATCTACAACAAATGATGCCAACGAATCGTCTTGATAGACTCTAAAGTTGGAGCCTGTTTGAGCAAATGCCTGCAAATCTACTGTATAATTACCTTCTGCTGCACTTTCCCCTGTAATATTCCATGTTACATTATATCTTAATTCCCCGCCATATCCAGATGAATCATAGCCTGCAGTATGTCCATATCCATAATCATATCCAAATGTTTGGTTGGCTCTGCCATACCCCGATCCAGTATAACCATAGCCATAACCGAAGTTAGAATACCCATAACCAAAACCTTGCAAATTTAATGATGTTATCGAAATGTTGCCGCAACCCGAAATAGCTTGTCCTGTAGGATAGAATACACACGTCTTATTCGTTGGACCTGTTATTATTAAACTAATGTTTTGGATGGGAACTTTTTCATCTGATTCTATATCTATGTCGGTAGTAAACGTAACGTTTTGTATACCATTTTTATAATAAGTGGAATCCGTGGCTACATCAACTATTACGGCAATGGTTGGACCCATCAAGACTAAAATAGAAATAATGACTAGAGTGATAGCCGCTGAAGTAATTTTCTGGCCTATTTGATTTTTTTTTCTGTTATAAGTGTATCTCATTGCATCCACGTGTAAATAATCAATTGCTACAACCATTGCTAATAAAAAATGGCATTCGTAGTATAAAAATATATGTATAAATTTATTTCCTATAGTATATAAAAAGTATTTTCACAAAATGCATGTCACAGATTTTATTTAATCGGCATAAAACATAATAAAATAATGCTAAAATATTTCAGGGATTTGTTTAAAGAAAGAGATGTCATAAGAAACAGTTCACTGGTTTTTTTTGCTAGTACTTTATCCAACGGGTTATCTTTTCTGATCAATATCGTTCTATCAAAAATGTTTGGGCCGGCAGCGTTCGGGAGTTTTAAGACGACTCTATACTTGTTCAGCCTTTTTTCAGGACTTTTAGATTTAGGGGTTACAATAGCATTGCCGAAATATATAGCTCAGTTTAGAGGCAAAGAGTCAAAAAAAATAGGATATATGACTAATTGGTTTCTCAAATTAAGAATTGCTACTTTTCTCGTATTCATTGTTGGCGCTTTAGTCTTTAGAAATTATGTGACAGAACTTTTTTTGCATGACAAAACGTTGGGAATGCATTCAGTAGCTGGAGTGACAATAATGATAGCGTATTTCTTTCTGTTTTTGAAAACAATGACGATGGGATATGAAAATTTCAAATTATATTCGCTGTCCATAATAACATCAACTATACTGTATGGTGCTACGGGAATTGCTACTGGATACTATTTTGGAGCTGTATACTCTATCATAGCTTATGCCACATCTACTTTAATTGGCAACATGGTTTGCTTGAAATTTTTAATAAAGCAAGGAGCCTTCAGAAAATATAAAATAAAATCAGATATGAAAAAAATATTCTGGGGATATTCTATACCAATGCATTTATTGGCAATCCCAAATTTATTGGGGATAAGCACAGTACCAATATTAAGTTTGTTTTTCCCGCCGGAAATAATAGGGTACTATTCCTTTGCCTTTATGTTCTATTTTGCAACCTCTTCAATCCCATACAGCCTAGGTAGTGTCTTGTTTCCAAAAGTTTCCCGCTTATCTGGGAATAACAAATCCAAAGAGGCAGATCAAAGTCTGAAAAGAGTCCTGTATATATATACCATATTAGCTGCTTTGGGAATAATCGGTATTGTGTTGTTTTCAAGAACCTTCATTTCTATAATTGCACCAGAATATCTTCCAGGTTTGTTGCTATTCAAATCCATATTGGCCATGGGTCTGGTTTTCGGTTATATAACTATATACACCGTTTATTTCAGTGCCAAAGGAAAAATAAAAGAAACTGCTATTTTAACATTAATACAAAACTTGCTTCTTTTTTCAATAAGCTATTTACTACTACTTAAGATGCTTTGATAGCACCTATCACTAAAATTTATTTTTCAATATCAATCATTAAATAGTGAGTCCATGACTGCGGAAGAATATATAAGAGAGATTGTCCTAGATGTCTTCATATTTTTTTTAATAGCGTCCACCTTCTTTTTCATCTACAGAATTATAAATAAATTCGATCTGCCAGGAATTGAAGAAAGATTGGTCATTTTCACTGTTATATCCGGGGTTTTGAGCGCGTATTTATATCGTGAAGAAATTGAATTCTATTTCAAATGGAGATTTGGTAAACCAAAAGTTTCAATTGGAATGCCAAAAATAAGATTGCACTATCAAACTGGTGGGTTTATTTATAGGAACAGCCTGCTTGGCAGAACAATAAAATTGATATCTGAATATCTTAATACCAAAAAATTGATCTTTGGTTTGGCAATGGTTTTGATAGTCGTGGGTTTAGTTTTCTTCATTGCGTCGTTTAATAAAATACCCAGCAATTTCATAATTTTAACTGGTATACTTGTGGTATCGGCATTTTTATACTTCTTAAAAGCAGATCCAAGAATTTTTGTTGGATTAAGCATATTCTTCTTGATATTAACCCAATTAAGCGTATTTCAAAGATATGAAAAATTCACTCAGGTCTTTACAAATTTACTTTATTATTCGCTAATAGTTAGCCTGCTTCTGACAATTCTTAACTATTTTACTAAGAAGAAGATTCGCTAGATAATCAAGATTTTTTCAGCAAAAAAGCGATGAATATCACAGATATGAAAGAAACCAAGTATCCTGCAATATAAAGAACTGATCTGGAAAATATTATTGTTGTACCACTCGTATCATTGTCAACTACAAAAACGTTGGTTATGCCTAAATTGGATGCGGGTTTTTTGTTGCCATAATTCCAAATTTCTGAATATCTTTCTGAGAACACTAGATACTTGTATTTTGGCTTTTCTTTCAATTCGAATTTCATAGTATAAGTAGATTCATAATCAATTATTTGACTTCTGTTAGAGGAAAAAACTTTTGTTTTTGGTGTTGCAATTTTGGCATCCTTTGGGTAAACCGTATTATTATCTTGCAAGAAATAAACGGCTTTTGTTATGTCTTGTTTCTTGCTTAACTTAATTATATCATCCCTGTTTATTACGAATGCATCATCAACTGAATAAACTTTTCCCGCATTTACCTTGTTTTTAAAAACTACCAATTTAGTGTTATTCATCACCATTTCCAAATCCGTTTGATTGAATAAAAACTGATAAAACCCCCAATCAACTTCCTTAGCCAATATTATGTATTTAACATTTAACGGTGCAACCAACTCTCCAAAATTGTCTATTCGATAATTGTTAAACAAAAGGGATTCTATATATTTAGATACGGGGTTTGTAGACTGGGAATATATATTACCTGCTTCTATGTTGTCTCCATGAATTACGCCCTTTGAGAAAAACACGTTAGCTGGATTGCTGATTCTCTGTTTCGGAGTGAAACCAAAATCCATGTAAAGATGCCACGGCAAAAATAATACATTGAAATCTTGTTTATCCTCATTGAGATAATTGTTTGCTTCATACCACTCTTTTGGATAATCCACTGCATCGATTTGTTTGTTAAATCCAAAAAACATCGTATATGAATATATTATCGGTAAAAACAACACAATGACAATGAAAATAGTCAGAATTTTTTTATGCTTCTGTTTATCTAATGAATTAACAAAATCGCTGATCCCTACTCCACCGAAAAACGAATAAGCCAATGCTAGCACAACCACAAATTTGTGGGGCTCTCTGAATCCCCTGAATATTACAAATTTATCGAACAAAAAGTCAAAGATCTTGGAAAATATTGGATGTGATATACCTGTGGCCAATATCAAGGAAGCAAGAGCTACCAAGACAAGTAATTTGGTATATAAACTAAATTTCTTGTTCCTATTCAGGATAATAAAACCATGAATTGTCAGGTACAAAATTCCGAAAAAAATCAAATACCAAAAAGGCAAATGGAATTTCGCATAATCATATCCCTCTCTCCAGAACCCGTGCATCGAAGCCACGTTAAATACTACGTTGAAATTTATTGCCTGTTTGCTTGTAAACAGAGACAAATCCTCTGGTCCTATCAAATGAGTAAAAACTTTAAGTAACGTATCGGAATAAAGCAACAGAGGTAGTATCCAATAGCTATTAACAAGAATAAATGGGATAAGAATTTTTATGAAAGATTTCACATACAAAATATCTTTCTCTTTAATGATTTTACCAAGTACAAACAACGATAAAATAGAAAATGCGATAAGCAAAAACTGAGATGTCAGACCTGTAATTGAAAGAAAAATCACTGTCTTCAACAAATCTTTGGTTTTGTTTTTTTCTAAATATTCCATAAGGTATTTCAAGAAGAGGGGAAATACGGAATAACTCAATAACAAAAGCAAATGTCCTGCAAGAAATCGAAGGAAAACAAACGGATTGATCATATAAACCAGCCCTGCAAAAAACTTCCCTATCCTGCTTTTACTCGGGCATAAATTATATGCAGAAACCCCACTTAAAAAAAGTACGCCGAAAAGCAATATTTTCTCAATGACCCAAACTGGCAAAATTAAATTTAACAGTTCTATTATAAGACCCAAACTTAAGCTAGGTATGGGAGAAAAATCTATTCCAAAAAACTTTCTTGAGAATTTCTCATGCTCCCCAAAGACCATATCCAATGTCAAAACGTATTTTTGAAGAAGCAAATTCCAAAGTATCAGGATAGTTAATAAAAAATACAGAAAGTAATATAATATGTCTTTCTGTCTGTCGAATACGTTCATAAATTTATAACGAAGTAAAAGTTCTTATTTTACTAGAATTTTTATTTATAAACTTTAAGACTTGATTCAAAACAATTTTATCTACCTGGATTTGGGGTTTGTTAGCATTTATCATTACTAAATTTTTGTAATTAACCTTTTTCAGAAACAACAATTGGTTTTTCCTAAGATTGTCGTAGACATTGACCTCTGCCTCTTTCTTTCTCTTGAAAGCCAATCGTGGAGAAACGTCAAAATAAAAGGTTATATCTGCCTTAGGCATTATAAAATAAAAAAGTTTCATGGCCAGTGGTGAATAAATATTGCTATATTGCATCATCAAGTCGCAATAATATCTATCAAACAAAATTATGTTGTTTCTTGAAAAACAATCCTTAACTTTGAAATTCCAATGTGCCAAAACGGCATCAACTAAGATTACAAGAAAAAGGAATGTTTTAGAAAACAAATCAAGAATATTGTCCGCTTTTCGGGTTTCTACATGATTTTCTTTATAAATTTTTTTATGGAACATGTTTTTTGTATTCTTGATCAATGAAACTAGGAAAGAATATTTGTGATGAACATGCACGCATTTGATTCTTCTACTTCTTAATTCATTTAATAATTTTTTACAAGAAGATGTTTTACCGCTCCCGTCTATGCCGATAAAGGTTACGTACAAATCTCTATTCATTTGAATCAACTGTTTTTCTACATATAACCCAAAAAGAAGGGCTAGAAAAATTTATTAATAGATCATTAAAAATATTACCAAGTCTTCTAGTAAACCTGAAATTTATTTTATTTAAAAGTGGTAAACCGGCAACATGATAGTCAGAAATTCTGAAATTAAAAGTATTTAAAAAAGAACATAATTCTTTCCAATCAAATTCATGTACATGTGTTGGATCCGGTTCAACTCCAATTATCATACCGAATTTTCTGTAAATGCCATTAGGTGTTATTATTATCAAATCTCTGTTAATTTTCAAAACAGACCAAATTTCTTTAATAGGTAATTCTGGGTTTTTAAGATGCTCCAATACGTCTATAAAATATACTGAATCAAAAACATCTTTTTTAAATGGAAGGTTGTATACACTACCTATTACAACATTTTTTAATTTATTTTCTTTCTTTGAAAATTTCAACGAATGTTTATTGATATCCATACCAATTACAACATTACCTTTATTTTCAAGTGATTTAGAAAGAAACCCAATACCGCATCCGCAATCCAAAATAGTAGATTTTTTCTTATTAGAAAATCTAATGAAATCCTCAAAATATTGAACCACTCTCTTATCCTTATAATGGTTAACCAGTTTTTCAAAATATTCGTTACTACGCATTCTTTCTACTTGTTTTTCATAAATTCTTTGATCAGTATACCATCCTACCATTAGATGCCTCCTCTAGTAAATGGAACAATTTTCTTGTGTTCTTTTTTATATCGCATTTTTCAATAACCGTCTTTCTAGCATTTTTTCCAATCTTATTAGTAACTGAAATATTATCCAAAATAGAAGTTATCTTATCAGCAAGTTCATTTACATCATTCGGTTTGACAATGAAACCATTGAAATTGTTTTTAATAATTTCATTAGCCCAGTCAAGATTGGTCGTTATTACTGTTTTTCCATATCCCATAGACTCTATCAACTTAATGGATGGTGAATCTCTATAAGGCAATGCTATTATACTAGAGGGTGAAACCACATCTTTGTAGATATCCTTTACTACACCTGTTAGAATCAAATTCTCATGCATGTCATAATCATTTATTAGTTTTTTAAAATGATAGTATGTGACTTTATGGATATTATTATATGCTATTTGCAACTTAGCTTCGGAGTGGTGTTCTCTAACTAAATTAAACGCCTTAATCAGATCCAATACCCCCCTACCCTGCCATAAATGACCAAAATACGTAATTATTTTTTTATCATTTTTTCTTTTTTTGAGGTGTCTTGGTATATAAATCGATGGATATATTATTTCGCTAAATCTAGACTTATTTGTCAACAACCCGTCATTAAACATTTTATTTTTGACAAAATGTGATGAAAAAACCAATTTATCTAATTTATTTAATGAGTTTTTAATAAAATGCCCTCTTCTTGGGATCTCCCTTATGAAATTTTTAATCAACTCGATCATGACGTCCTTCAACGGGATTTTGTATTCACCCATAGAATTTTGGGGTTCTTCCCACCAATTCCAATTTCCAACATGATGATAAATATTATGAACAACTGGTATCTGTGTTTTTTTCTGTATATAATATGACAAAACAGAGGAGAATGAAGTGCCACATGTGTATATAACATCAGGTTTTATTTGGTCTTTAATAATACCACATGATTTTATTATAATATCTGGAGAAAAGAAATCGGTGAAATGTGGAATTACGGTTTTAGTTGGAGATAATCTGGAGTTTATTAAACTTAATTTTCCATGAACTGCATATATATCATAATTCACATTTTCAGAAAGACTGGAATTGGAAAAACCTGTAATAACAGAGACTTCTGATGTTTTTGAAATTTCTTTTACTTGATTCTGCAATAAAACAAGACCAGAATATGCATTTGGTTTCGGTATTAAATAGTTTGGCTCAAAAACCAGTATTTTGATTTCAAACACCTAATGCCTGATAAAAAATGACCTAGTTAATTGAATACGAGTAAGAATAAAAATAAATAGTAAAATAAAATACAGTAAATTTGTGATTAAGATAAAATCTAATTTCTTTTGCTGTAGGAAAGCCAATTCCATTTTATTATGACCTGTATAATTCAAAAAGTAAGCATTGCCGAATGAAAAAGAAGGTAAATTTGATATTTCTTTATTATCTTGTGTTATAATTTTCCAGTTTTGATGATTTCTTTCAGAAAATACAAGATAAAACGGTTCCTTTGAATCAAACTCTATCTCGTATTTAGTTGGATTTATTTTTTTGAAGGAAAAATTAATTTCGTTTTGGGTTTCTTTAATTTGTTCTTCGAATACAATTTGATCGACAAAGAAATCCTTGTTATCTTTAGTATAAACAGAAACAAAATGAGGTCCCTCATTAAGAGAGAGATTACCTACTTTGTAATTATAAAATTTATTAGTTTCATTTACATATGTCTCTAAATTAAAATTTTCTATCTTTAAACCAATAAAAGAAGACTGATTCGTCCACATTCTGAGAGTTATGTTATACAAGCCATCTTTTGGTATGTATACCTCATGAGTTAATGTCTTATTTTTTTGCTCTGTCAGCCAACAAGATTTACCCAAACTAGCCTCTGTTTTATCAAATAGATAATATTTAGAATGTGAATATTGACAATTCCAATTTTCAAGTTCACTAACAAGAATAACTTTCTTTTTATCTAACATCTCCAGGGCTCTTTTTTGAGCTTTTAATATTTCCTCCGAAGGCGAAATAAACAAACCTGCTATATATTCCTCTCCGCCACCAGATTTTATTTTTAGATTATGCTGACCTCCGATTATATCTTTAATTTTTAAACTTACCCATTCTATCTTCTCCTGCCCTGTTTTGTAAGTTACTATATCTCCAATCTCTGCATCATCCACATAAAAAGTCAATGAAGAAGATCTATCACTTTTTAAAGTTTTAACGTAAATATCGTAATCTTGCTTATTTTCAACATTAAATGGAATTTCAATATTAGATTTCGACATAGTAAAAATCATGTTATTTATTGATGTCTGCAAATACCAATCATGCCAAGGCCAATCAAAAAGAATCCAGCCCTTAGTCGGATCTTTCTCTTTTATATATTCTATGTATTTTATATTGTATTTTGGATCAATCAATGACAATGGCACCCCTATGTAATTATCTTCTGAAACAAGCACTCTTTGATTAGGCAAACCATCAAGAAGAATAAGTTCTTGCGGGGATAACTGATCAATAAATACTACCGATATACTTTTCATGTTAATATTTTCCATGTTAATCATTGACATAATAGCATCTAGATTACCCACGACTAGAAACATCTCATTAGCAGGATAAAGGTGGGGAATAAAATCTGTGTTGTTGTAAATATCAATGTTATCTATAGTCTTAATTAATTGGAAATCTTTTTGTTTTGACAAAGTCTCGGAAATTTTATCATTTGAATAGTATTCATCCGGAAACAAATTTATCCAATTAACATCCGTGGAAAGAGATACTTTGTTTTTATCAAAAATTATGTATTTTATGTTTTCCGGACCCAAAAAACTTCCTAAGTTTGATGTTTGGAGTGTATAAAAATTTTTGAAAGTAAATCTTATTATCTTGGGTGAATATATATGGCCAATATACAAATTGGGTTTTCCGGGATAAAGTGACATTATATCATAGGAAAATGCCGGTTGTTTTTGATCGACATATTTCGTTGGATATGGAGCGGGTAATGTGATTACTCGAAAATCTTCTTGTTGCGATGACAGCCAAGACCATAGATCTTCATATTGGTTGCCAAATTTATATGTCTGAATTTTGTGACCCAAATTTCCAGTTAAAAAAGGACATCAGAAAAAGAAGATTACTAAAATCAATACTAACCAGAGTGAAATGTTAATCAATACTTTCCTGCAGAAATTGTTTTCACCAAAGAATTTTAAATAAATTATTTTTTTCATTTTATGATGAAATAAACCCAAGAGAACTGCATATGATAAGCAAACTAATGGAATAGGCTTGTTTATATCTCTGAATATTCTTAGGTAAGGAACAACCTCGAGCAAAAAAGGCCATGTGTCACCCAATATGCTATAAATACCTGATGCCAAAGTTATACCAATTAATGAAAGAATTATAAATATTATAGTACGTTTGTCGTATGGGGCAAAAATCAATGTTGAAAATACAATAAGTGGTAATAAAAAACTCAAAATGATCCAAATTTTCCATGAAGTTGCCGTTTCATTAAAATAATTTAACCCAAATCCTAACAATCTTATAGTATCCTTTAGGGGAAATCCCAGATTAGAAATTAAAGTAATTGGCACGTCTCCAAATCTCAAATTTATTGAATTGAATTGTATTTCATTTAAAATTGCTACCCAATGACCTTTTAAAAAAATAAAAACAAAAAAAACAATGACGATTCCCCTAAAAATTTTAAAAAAATTATTTAAAGATCGGCTATAGAAAATTGTCATAAAAAACATGGAAATAAAAATGAGAATTTGCGACTCTATGTAGCTTGAAAACAAAAACAACGTAATGATTATAATCAAACTTACTATTTTCCCCCTTTTCATGTATTCTAAAAAAAATGCTAAAATCAAAGGTATCAAAGAATAATCCAAAAGCAAATAGACGTGTCCTATAGATAGCCTATCAAAAACATATGGAGTAAGCATGTAAAATAAACCGGAAATAACAGATGATAGATGTGATAATTTTAATTTTCTACAAAAAAAATAAGTAAAAAAACCTGCAGAAGTCATAACAAACAATACTAGAATTTTTGTTGCTATTTCACCATTCAAGCCAAAAAAACCAAACAAATATAAAATAAATTTATAGTACATACCTGTTGGGAAGTCGCTATAGAATCCAAAATCAATATAGGTTTTCCATGAAAATAGATCATCTAGAAATAATTGCTTCAACTGCCCTGGGAAAAGAGGGATTGACCATTCAGACTGAAGTGTTATTATACCTTGAGAAAAAATTATTTCTCTCAAAGAAATTAATGAGACTAAAAAATACAATAAAATAACAAATGTGTTTCTAAGGTAATGTGAATCGTTTTTTATTTGATATTTTCTATACATCATTTTTCACTCTTAAAAGTTCTGCAAATTCTTTCTTGGCGACTTCATTTAGAATAAATTTAGATACAAATTTTTTTGATAGACGTTTGTATTTATTCATACTCTCCTTTCTATCTAATATATATAAAATAGCAAGTGCTAATTCATGTGGATTATTCAAAGGCACTATTTTTACTGGCCTTAAATCATTATACAAATCAACAAAAGTCGGTATATTAGATACTATTGCTGGCAACCCGCAAGCTAAAGCCTCTACTACGGATAAGCCCCAGCCTTCAAAATAAGCTGGAGATAAAAAAATTCTGGATTCTTTCAGTAACTTAAACTTGATTTCGCTTGAAGCAAATCCATAAAAAATAACGTTTTCCTGCATATTCCTATTATTTACAAATTTTTTGCTTTCTTCCAGCAGAGATCCAGTTCCCACAACCATTAATTTAGCTTTGGGTTTGACTTTAACAACATTTCCCCAAGATTTCAAAACATCTATAATGCCTTTACTAAATTCTACTCTTCCAAAATATATTCCGTCATATATTTTTTTAGAGACTTTTATTGAATCTATATAGTCTAAGTCAACAAAACCACTAGTGACAAAAAATTTGTGTTCCTTGAAATTTCTGGACAGGGTTTTTTTAATTTGCTCAGATAAACAAAAAATCTTTTTGGCACTTTTAGATAAATATAAACTTATTTTAGCGAAAAACATTAGAATTAGAGCGTCCAAGATACTTCTATCTAACCTTAGTTTTTTGTACGTTGAATAATTTAATGGGTACATGTCCACCTGGAGCTTAACAACCAAGTGTTTTCCCGTGATTTTGCTAATAATCCAAGAAGGCAATACATCAGTAAAATTACCATTAGACGCAAAAACCACATCTATTTTTTCCCTTAATTTTATTCCTAGAAATACTGATCTTATTAAAAAAATTATCATATCTATTAATAGAAAAAGATGATTCGTTGATTTGAAAGGTAGACTGATTCTATTAACATTAAACGCCGGATCATAACCTGCCAAAGTTTCCGGGTGGGATTCTATTGTATAAACATCTGGATCAGATTCAATTGTATAAACATTAGCTCCAAATTTGGTTATTCTCTTTAATATCCACAAAACAGTAACTTCGCCACCACCTAAAGTACCTCTTCTCCTCCAATTACTGGGATTAGAAATTACACTTAATACTGATAAATCACTGTCTCTCATCGGAACACCATCCAAACTAATTATTCGATAGAAATCTATAAAATCTACCGAAATACACTCTGAATAAAAAACCAAGAAACAACAATAAAATAGATGAAAAATTTTTGTTAGTTTTAGATTTTAAATTTCCTATAAAAGCTTTGGTTGCTGTGAAAAAATCTATTTTATATGGAAACCTTATTTTTGAAAAATCGTTCTTTTCGTATATATTTCTTCTTATTTTCTTTATTGACAAAATAGTTTCTATCAATTGAGAATGCCAACCAAATTCTTTGGTTAATCCCACCAAATACCTTAGGCTAACATTCTCTAACAATGAACACAAAAGAAGAAAATCCAAAAGGGTTATTTTTCCATCAGTAAACATCGAGCTTGAAATAAAGATCAATATTTCCACCTCTTTAGATGGTACTGGTGTTCTGATTCCATAAATGTCAACAAATCTAGTGTTTTTCCATATGTAATTTCTATTGATCGAGGATAGATTGCTCCATGGAACATCCGTATAAAGGTCTATCTTTATTATGTCATTTCGACCGAAGTCAGGGGAGCCCAATTCAAGTTTTTTTATTATCTCAATAAAACGTACGTGAATTTCATCAATCCTATTCTGATTAAACACAAATACAGTTTTTTTGTAATCTTTTTTGTCAACCAATATGTCTACATCTCTGGTTATGTTTGGAAATATTTTCAGGGTCTTTATTGCTAAAAAATTTATATTTGATTCAGGCAAAATTTTATTGATCAAAATTAAGGATTTTCTAACTTTTTCGATGCAACCTTTTCCTTCCTTTATTATATCTTTAACGATTTTAAACTGAGAAAAAAGAGAATATTCGGAAACTAAATTGCCGCAAAACTCGAAATGGACATTGTTATGTTCTGCAATTTCTAAAACATAATCTAAATCAGCCTTATCCATGTTTTTAATCGTGTTTGGGTTTAATTGTCTGTATTTCTTATCTACAAAATAAAATATTACTTTT
>CAYJRY010000037.1:0-7881 GCA_964372855.1 uncultured Gammaproteobacteria bacterium
AAAAGTGCTGTACGGGTATTTCCAATATGAGGAATTCCTGTTGGGCTTGGTGCTATTCGTACTCTTACCATATTTTTGGGATGTGCCATACGGCACATCCCTGCGAGATGCACCGAATGGTGCGTCTCTTGCATTGTATCTTAAAATTCTTTTATACTCAATACAAGTACTTTTTGTCATTCTGATCCGCCAGTTGGCGGAGAAGAATCTCTTCTCGTCTGAGATCCTTCGGCTTTCAGCCTCAGTATGACAAGATAGCAGGACTCAATACAATGCCCAACTTAAGCGACATAAAAACAAAAGTAATAGAACTTTTAAGGAAAGCAACTCTTCTAACCATTATACTTATTTTTTTATATATATTATTAAAAGTGTCAGCACCTGTTAGAAACATTTTTTTTCCTGACCCATCCACCCGTCCCCAAGCATCATATGGCAAATTACCTGCAATTTCTTTTCCTTTAAACGCAAAGGAGACTAATTTTACATATAATATTGATACCCTCACAGGACTTCTGCCAAATTTACAAAGCCTAGCGAAAGTATATAAAGTTACTTCTTTTGAACCGAATCTGCTGTCTCTTCAGAGAACTCAGGAGAAAGTTGCGAAGCTTGGCTTTACTAGAAATGGAACTGCGGTTTCCAATGGATATTATCAGTGGACCCAGGATCAACCCGCTCAATCAATAATTATAAATATATATAATTCGGATTTTACATTTTCAACTCCTTATATTTCTTCACAAAAACTACAGTATTTTAATAATTCACAAGAGATTCAAGATACAGTTGAGACAGCAAGATCATTTCTCTCAAATATGTCATTATTTCCAAACGACATAGATGAGCAATATTCAAAAATCTCAATGTTCTCAATTGTAAATAATTCTCTTACTACTTCAAATAGTATTTCGAGTACCAATATAGTAAAAGTTGATTTTTACCAAAAAAATATTGATAATTTACCAATCTATTACGAAAACGGCTCCCAGACTTCGATAAATATACTTGTTGGAAAAGAGCAAAATCGTCTTAGAGTGCTTGAGGCAAATTATTCACATAGAGTTATCTCGCCAAATTATTCAACATATAGCATAAAATCTGCCCATGATGCTTTTATAGATCTTAAGCAGGGCAATGCATATATAGCTAAAATACCTCCAAACAAAAATGAAATTTCTATAAAAAATGTTAATCTGGGATATTATGTTGATAAAAAAAGTAACTTTCTTATGCCTATAATAGTTTTCCAGGCAGAAGATTTCTTATCTTTCGTATCGGGAGTTAAGGATGAATGGGTAAGTAACTAATATTGTTTGAAACTAAGCTTAATAATTTCTCAGTATCCGAAAACCTATCCTCACTTCCCAAAACAACTATTATAAATAACCGGTTTCCTTCTAGCTTTGATGTAACTAAGACCTGTCCTGCCTCATCGGTATACCCTGTTTTTATCCCATTAACCCCATTTATTCCAAGCAGTTTATTTAAATTAAAAACTTTATAAGTATTTTTGCCGCCAATATCTGAAAAAGTGTATTCTTCTGTTGCTACAACTCTGGCAAAGGCGTTATTGCCAATTGCAAAACTGGCTAATTTAGCTAAATCTGATGCTGTTGTATAGCCCTGCTTATCAGCTAATCCAGATGGATCTGCAAAGTTTGTATTTGAAAGATCAAGTTTTTTCGCGTATTCATTCATTTTTTCAATAAATGCAACTTCTCCTTGGGGAAAGTTTTGGGCAATTGCTAATGCCGCGTCATTACCAGATGGAAGAAGCATGGCGTATAGAAGATCTATAAATTTAAATTTTTGTCCGTTTTTAAAACCTACATTTACACCATCAACTGTGTCTGACTTTATTTTCAAAATGTCTCCCATTTTGTAAAAATCCAATCCCACAAGAGCTGTCATGATTTTAGTAGTTGATGCCATTGAAAATAAAAGATCTGGATTTTTTGAAAACAAAACAACACTTGATTCTTTATCTATCACAATTGCAGACTTTGCAGTTATGTCAACAGGGAAATTTGTTTTTAGTATGGGGTAGAATTCTACCTCAAATTTAAAAGGAGGATCTTTGATTTTTCTATCATAATTCTGTTGTCTTAAGCTAATATCAACCAATGATGCTATGATTAAGAAAAGAATTGAGATTGTTAGAAATGAATATAAATTAAGAAATTTTTGAAAATCTTTCATCCACTCGCTCCATGTCTCTTGGAAATAGACTTCCCTCTCTAATATTTGAGAGATTCAGTAACTTCATGGTTAGTCTTTCTAGTCCAAAAGAAAATCCACCCTCTTGAGGCATTCCATATTTAAACGCCATCAAATACATCCCAAAATTTTTAGGTATTAGTCCTCTTTTGTTCATTACTACTTTAAGCATCTCATAATTATTTATTCTTTGACTTCCACTTGCAATTTCTAAACCTTTAAACAAAAGGTCATAACTTAAGCTAACTTTTTCGTTTTTTGGATCTGGCATTGTATAAAAAGCGCGTTTTTTTGTTGGAAAATGTGTGATGGTTAACAAATCACTTCCATACTCTTTTTTTGCCCAATTGCCTAAATCTACTTCATCCTCAGGTGTAAGATCCAATTCATTCCTGCTATCTCTCCCTTTTTCTTTGTAGATAATTTCTTGTGCCTCTTTCAAAGTCAGTCTTGGAATTTTTGTATCTATTTTTGGCAAATCAATATTCAGCAATCTAAGAATATCCTTAGACTTTTCAATTGTACCCTTTAAGGTCTCCCTCCCAACTTCTTCCAGCAAATCCAAAAGCATCTCAAAATTACAAAAACCAAACTCGCAATCCATTTGAGTAACTTCAGACAAATGTCTTGTAGTAACAGACGGTTCAGCTCTGTATGCTTTGGTAATCGTAAATACTCTTTCAAAAACTGGAACCATCATTTGTTTATAAAGCTGAGGGCTTTGAGTAAGATAAGCTTTGTGATCATAGTAATCTATACTAAATACATCCGCTCCTCCTTCTGTTGCGGAGGAAGATATAGTTGGAACAAAAATTTCAGTACAATTTAATTTTTTTGCTTTTTCTCTAAAAGCATTTGCAATTGATTCTTGCACTTTAAAAATAGCATTAATTTTTGGATAACGAAGTGTTAGCGGCCTATGATCTAAAAGTGTTGGAAGTTCTAGTTTTAAATCTTCTCCTCCCATGTCAAAAGGAAGCGTCTCTGAACGAGATAAAATGTTAATATTTGAGACTTCGATTTCAACTTCTCCTGTTAATATTTCTTTATTTATTGCATTTGTTGGCCTTTTATTAACTTTTCCTTCAACATCAATTACGAATTCTGTTCTAATCTCTCGCGCTATATTATATGCATCATTTGAAACTTTTGGATTAACAACCATTTGTATTAATCCTGATCTATCGTATAGATCTAAAAATATAAGTTTCCCATGGTCACGTCGAATCTTGATCCAACCCAAAAGTCTAATTTCCTGTCCCACTTTATTTATCGCATCTTTAATCAATGTTCTTTCCACAGCTTTTATTTTAATCTTTTAAACCAAACATAGCAAGACCATGGTATAAGATTTATAAATTACAGAATGTCATTTTTTTGTCAGGCAAAAGTCAAGCTAGTTTAATTAAATTAATTCTAATATAAAATACATCGCAGGAAAATAATCTGCGATTTTATTTTTTAAATGATAGAAAGAAGGTATTTATCAGAAGGAAACGGAAGTATTCCAGTACAACAGATGTCTGATTTTCATGCAGCTGTCACTGATTATGCAGGGATACTTATTAAAGCCAATCTCCCCCCTCAGGAGGTTGAAAGAGTCATCGGAGGAATTTTGGAAGTTAATAGGACTAGGAGAGATGGTAATTCGTTTATAAATTTTGTAGCTGGCCTTACTCGCAGTATTGCAAATAAAGAACACCCTATAAAACTACCTTCCTCAGGAACAATCTTAGATAGAAAAAATTTTCCTAACCAAAAAGCGTAATCATAATCTAATATCATTTACTTTTAGCTGCAATTTTTTATTTCCATTCCACGTATCTTCATCTATCGTATAAACAATATCTACTTTATCTCCTATTTGAAATTCGGAAAATCTTTCTCCCATACCAAATGCTATAGCGTCAAATTTAAATTCATCATTTTTTATTTTTGATTTTTGATATTTAATATTTAATTTAAGGTGTCTACCGTCTCTACCAACCAATCTTATACTCTCAATCATAACTTCTCTACTAACAAAGACAGGTTCTGGGTTTTCCATTCCAAACGGAGACATTTTCTGTATTTCAGAATATAAAGATTCATTTATAAATGACAAAGGTAACTCACAATCAATCTTCAATGTTCTAGTTAACATTTCTTCATTAAGTAATAATTCAGCTTTTCTTTCCAAATCTTCTTGAAGCTTAATTAACTTTTCTGTTTCAACAGTAAAACCAGCAGCCATCGGATGTCCTCCGGCATCGACAAGATATGAGGAAGATTGTCTAATAAATTCAATTATATTAAATCCACTAATTGATCTTGCAGAAGCTTTGCTTAATTTTTCTCCTATTGACACAACTATAGATGGACGATAATATTCATCTACCATCTTTCCCGCTACAAGTCCTATAACTCCTTGCTCGTAAGTTTCATGTGCTAAAAATAATAGTTTTTTACTTGTTACACCATTTAACTTAAGTCCATTTTTAGCATGCAAAACTGTTTGAAGAGTTAGATCTTGTCTTTGCCTATTAGTTTCACCTAGAAGTTTTGCCAAATCATGTGCTCTTTTTATATTATTTGTACAAAGCAGTCTTAAGCTATCCATTGCGTACTCAAGTCTACCCATAGCATTCAGTCTAGGAGCGATAATATGCCCAATCTCATAAACTCCTAAATCTTTATTATTTATTCCTGCTTCTCTAAAAAGAGCCAAAAGTCCAACTCTTTTTGTTTCTCTTAATTTTTCCAACCCAAATTTAAGAAGAGTTCTATTCACACCTTTAAGCAGTACCAAATCCGCAACCGTTGCCAACGCCACCAATTCCAAATGACTATCCTCCCTATTATTTTTGATTTTTGATATTTGATTTTTGATATTTTGCGAAAGCAAATATGCAACTCCTGCTCCGCAAAGTTCTGTTGTATGGACAATAGCATGAGCAGAGGGTTTTGTTTTCGAGAGAGTATGGTGATCGGTAATGATTACATCTATTCCATTTTTATTTGCAAACTCAACTGCTTTGTTTGCAACAATCCCATTATCAACAGTTATAATCAACTTAATATTTAATATTTTATTTTTAATATTTGATATCCCCTTAACGGAAAGCCCATATCCTTCATCAATCCTATGAGGAATATAGGGAACAACATACGCGCCTAAGTTATTTAGAGTTTCCCAAAGAATAGCTGTGCCGCAAATTCCATCTACATCATAATCACCATAAACAACTATTTGTTCTTTTTTTTTGATTGCATCTTTAATCCTAAGAATTGCTTTTTTTAACTGTTTTTTATCAATTCCAACTCTATCAACTGTTACATTTTCAAGTTTTGGATTGAGAAATTCTTCTATTGCTTTCTTATTTTTTATTCCTCGATTTCCAAGAAGAATTTTTATCACTTCGCTAACTTTTAACTTTTCACTTTTAAATTTTAATTTATTGAGGATTATCCATTTTTTCATGCTATATAACTTCTGCTATACTATAACATGATGAGAGAGTATATTCCACAGGAAATTTTAGAGATTTATAATAAATTTCAAAATACAAAATTTGAAGTATATTTGGTCGGAGGTTGTGTAAGAAATTTGCTTCTTAATAAAAAAATTAAAGATTGGGATCTCACAACAAATGCTACTCCTCAACAAATCTTAAAATTATTCCCAAATGGTTTCTATGATAATAAATTTGGTACTGTCGGGATACCAATTAAGTTTGAAAAAAACAAAATTATTGTTGAAGTTACTACTTTTAGAACTGAACACGGATATACTGATAAACGCCGTCCTGATATAGTAAAATGGGGTAAGTCACTTGAGGAAGATCTTGCTCGTCGTGATTTTACAGTAAATGCTATTGCATTAGACTTAGGAGGAAAGGAAAAAGGGGAAAGAAATCTCATAGATCCTTTTGGTGGGCAAAAAGACCTACAGAATAAACTTGTCCGAACAGTTGGTGACCCAAAACTTCGCTTTAAAGAAGATGCGCTTCGCCTTATACGCGCTATTAGAATAGCAACAGAAAATTTTTTTACAATTGAGGAGAATACATGGAACGAAATTACCAAAGATGCAAAATTAATAACTGAAATTTCAGGAGAAAGAATTCAGCGAGAACTTCTTCGAATTCTTTCAAGTAATTATCCATATGAGGGAATAATACTTTTGAAGAATTCAACACTACTTAGTTATTTATTGCCAGAATTACTTGAAGGAGTTGGTATTTCCCAGGCGCGCCCAGGAAGGCACCATACTTCAGACGTATTTACTCATAACATGCTTTCACTTAAACACTGTCCATCCCAAGATCCGATTGTCAGATTTGCTACACTTCTTCACGATGTAGGAAAACCAAAAGTTCAATCTCTTGACGAAAAAGGATTGGTTACATTTCATAATCACGAAATTGTTGGAGCTCAAATTGCAAAAAATATTTGCAATAGACTAAAATTCTCAAGACGTGACAGTGATAAAATTGTCAAACTTATCCGCTGGCACATGTTTACAGTTGATGAAAAAATAACCGATGCCGCGGTTAGAAGATTCATCCGACGAATAGGAGTTGAAAATGTAAAAGATATGATGGATCTTCGGATTGGTGATCGATTGGGTGGAGGGACACAAACCGCAGAAAGTTGGAGGCTGAAGCTTTTTAAGAAAAGAGTCGAGGATCAATTAAAACCATCACCTTTCTCAATGAATGATTTGGCAATTGATGGTATAGACGTTATGAGGGAACTAAATTTAAAACCCGGCCCAAAAGTCGGTGAAATATTGAAAAAAATATTTGAAGAAGCGGATGAAGATCTATCCAAAAACAAAAGAGAATATCTTCTAAAAAGAATAAAACAACTATATGAAACTTCTTAATATTCCATATTATAAAAATCCAGATGAAAATAATTGTTATCAAGCTGCTTTAAAAATAGTTTTAAAACACTTTCTGCCGCTTAAAGAATTTTCATGGGAAGAATTAGATCAATTAACTGCGAAAAAGCACAAAATCCCTATAGAAAATATGCGAATCTTCAAGCATTTAAATTAACCCATTTTATCAAACGTAACTATCAGTATTAAATATTTACTATATTTATTCAATATTGATTTTTTTTGATACAATATTTTTAGATCATTAGTCTCGTCAACTAGACTACTAGACTACAGGAATGAGAAGATATAAATTTTTGCAAAAGGATGATATTTATCGAGCTCTCGATAGTGTTAGAAACGCTTTTCTTGCGGCAAGAGATGGCAATGAAGTTGAAGAGATAATAAATGGATTATTAACTCACGATGAGAAGCTAAAGATAGGAAGAAGAATACTTATTGCAGAATACCTAAAAGATGGGGTAACAATAGAGCAGATTGCAAAAATTTTGAAAGTTGGAAGAAATACAATCATTTCAGTTGCAAAAAGCCTAGATCAAAATTCTAATTTCCTCGATCTTATTGATAAACGGAAAGTCAAGGTCGAAAAAGAATATCAAAAAAGAAAATATAAATTGCTAGGCGGTTCAAAGCTTGTATTTAAAAAGAAAGAATATACTGGATTCAGAAGAATAGATGTAGAAAGATAACTAGTATTTATTCTCGTCAACTAGAAGACGAGAATATTTTAAATTGACTGTGATTCTGGCACGATTATATATTTCTATAAAACTAAA
>CAYJRY010000037.1:7891-12598 GCA_964372855.1 uncultured Gammaproteobacteria bacterium
AAAATATGCCTATAATTATCTTATGTTAAAGCAGAAATTACAAAATGATCTCAGACAATCAATGTTAGCGAAAGACGAATTAAAAACCTCAGTACTTCGTATGGTTATTTCTGCAATTGGTTATTATGAAATCAAAACTGGCGGAGCAGGATACGAGGCAACAGATGAGGATGTATTAACAGTTATTCAAAAAGAAGTAAAACAAAGAAGAGATTCTATCGAACAATTTAAAAATGCAAATAGGGCTGAGCTGGTTGATAAAGAAACAAAAGAACTTGAGATTCTTCAAGGCTATCTACCTCAACAAATGAATGAAGACGAAATAAGAAAATTGGTAAAAGATACAATTAGCAAGCTCAATGCAATCAGTGCCAAAGATATGGGAAGAGTAATGGGAGTCCTAATGCCACAACTTAAAGGAAAAGCCGACGGCACAACTGTAAGTAAGATTGTTAAAGAAGAGATATCATAATTTTCATTTCTTATCTCTTATAGGTTTCCTCTTATCACTCATTTCCTGCCATAAAACCAAAAGTGGAGCGGCGTTAAAGATAGATGAGTATGTACCGCTAATAATTCCAATTAATAGCGCGACTACAAACCAGCGAATAGTTTCTCCTCCAAATAGAAGTAGTGCAACAAGAACAAAAATTACCGTTAAAGAAGTATTTAAAGATCGAGACAAAGTCTCAATAATTGACTGATTAACTACTTGCGAGAAAGCAACATTTTTTACCCTTAAAAGATTCTCTCTTATTCGATCAAAAACAACTATAGTATCATGCACTGAAAATCCAATAATTGTCAATAATGCTGTAACAAAAAGCGAATCGATTTCAACACCTAAAAAATGACCTAAAATAGCAAAAATGCCAAGGACTATCAATACATCATGTATTAATGCAACGATAGCGCATATCCCAAATCTTAGGCTACTTGCTGGTTTTGGTACACTCCTAAATGACCAACTTATATAGACAACTATTAGAATTGATGCTATTATTATTGCCTTAAAGGCATTTAACGTAGTTTCTTTTCCAATTGTCGGGCCTATTGTTTCAAACTCCTTCTGTTCTATATCTTTAAAGTCTTCCGATAATATTGATAAAAACTTGTTATTTTCAATTTCAGTCATCGGTCTTGTGCGAACAAAAACTAAATTTTTAGATTTTTCAATGCTTCCAACATCAATCTTTTGATCCTCCAAATTTCTGCGAATATTTTGTAATGTAGAGTCTTTAACTTCATTCTTAAACGAAAGAGTTAGTCTTGATCCGCCTGTAAAATCAATAGACAAATTAAGCCCCCATAAAAAAAGAGCAATAACTCCTGGAATAAGGATGATTAACGAAAAAATAAAATAATAAAGTTTTTTACCAATAATATCCATTGTTCCTAATGATAAATAATCCTCAACAAAGTTCTAGTAACTATTATTGCTGAAAACATAGAAACCAAAACCCCAATTGCCAAAACTAGCGCAAATCCTTTAACCATCCCATCTCCGAAACTATACAAAACAAAACATGTAATAAGTGTTGCAATATTTGAATCCCTTATGGATGTCCATGCACGCAAAAAGCCAATTTTAAGCGAGTTTTCTTTGCTTTTACCAAGGCGAATTTCCTCTTTCATTCTTTCAAAAATCAATATATTTGCATCAACTGCCATTCCTATTGACAAAATAAACCCCGCAATTCCAGAAAGTGTAAGAGTGATTCCATAAGGAGTTATACTAGATAGTTTGAATATTGACATCATTATTAAAGCATAAATTATTAAAGCAACGCTTGCTGTTACCCCCAATAGGCCATATATAAAAACCATGAAAATAATAATAATAACTAACCCCAAAATACCAGCATACAAACTCTTAATTAAGTGCGACGCTCCTAAAGTCGCATCAACATGGTGCTGTGCTAATATTACTAGAGGTACAGGTAAAGCACCTGCATTAAGAGCTGTTGATAAGGCTTTTGCGGATTCCTGATCAAAGCCTCCTGTTATTACCGCATCCCCTGTCAATATCGGTTGATTTACACGCGGTGCCTCAATTACAACATCGTCCAAAACTATTGCAACAATTTTATTGACGTTTCTTTTAGTAATTTCAGCGAACTTTTTGGATCCTTCACTTGTAAACTGCAATTGAACTTGAGGTTTGCCATCATTGGGATCAAATGACACACTTGTTCTCTTCAAGTCTTTTCCAGTAAGATTTGTTTTTTTAGGATTATTTCCTAAAATTTCTGCAGTTCCAATAGGATAAACTGATGGAGTGGCGATATTTCCGCTTATACTTGCTCCTTGTTCCCAAAAAGATAATTGAGCTGTAGTACCTATTATTTTTTTTGCTTGATCGATATCGATTCCTGGTAACTCAACTATAATCCTGAAGTCTTCCCCAGCAACACTTGTATGCACTATTGGTTCTGATACTCCAAATAGATTTACTCTTCTCTCAATTATTTCTCTTGCACTTTCAATTGCTTCATTCCTTTGATCAGATGAAATATCTTTCATCTCGGCCTTATAAGTAAGGCTTGTTCCTCCGGCAAGATCTAATCCTTTTTTAAAAGTAAAATTTTTTGTAAACGGTAAAAATTCTCCTATAGGAATATTTATAAAAAGTGACAAAAGAATTAGAAATACAATAAATCCTAGAAGTAGTCGCGGATGTCTTCTCATGCAAGCATACTTTCCTCATCACCGCTAAGCATTACTCTTGAGCCTGACAAAACAGAAAGTATAAATGGATCTCTTTTTTTCTTCCGGAAATTAAACTCTTCCTCTGTCATTACTGTATAATTAATCTCTACACCCAATCTTTTCTCCTCCGCCCTAATAAGTACAGCAAGCTCCGGCAATACTATTGTTCCAACCATCAGCAAATCAACGTCAGTTGGTTTTTTTTCAAGCCGTCTTGTAAATCTCCCAGAAAACATCGCGTATTTTATTTTACCTATTTTGGCTTTGTTTTCTAAAATTGCTGCTCCAAGTCCTGTAGTTTTGGCAGACATTCTTAATAGGTCAAAGTAATATGGATAAGCTTTTGATAATGAGTAATAAACTCTATTTGCGCGCGGCTCTTTAGTCAAGATACCTTTCTTTTCCAAATACAAAAGCTCTCTGCGTACTGCGTTTATCTCATCACCAGTTCGCCTCACCAACTCTCTGACATGATAAAGCCCCTTTGGCTCACTTAAATATACGCCTAATAATTTTACACGAGATTTTGATGTAATTAAATCAGCTAGCATTCAAAACTCCAGTTGTAGGCAGAATTTCAAACCATATTTGGCTTCTGTTGAATTTGATTTCTTCACCATTTTCATCAAAAATAAGTGTTCTTGAGTCTCTAGTTTTCTTTTCCCAAGAACCCTCTATTTCTTTTCCATCCATGAAAATGTGAGCTTTCCCAGTGCCTTTATTTTTGTACAATAAATGTAAATTATTTTCATATCCATCATTTGCACGAGACTCTATCATTTTCAGAACTACAATATTTTTGGCTGAAATTTGTTTATCATTATTTTTGTCTATATGCGGCTTGCCAGAATGGCTTCTCTTGTAGGTATTGGTGTTTACATCATAGCTCCAATCAATTGCGTACTCATCATAACCCTCCCACATCTCCAAATGAATTTTTTGGCTTTTTGGACGATCATTTGTTTTTGCGTCATCTTTGAATTTGTACTCAACAAAATCTTGATCCCAAGATTCTCCATCTTCATTCACGTTGGTTAATTTTCTCTTGTCAGCAACCTTCCACAACTCCTCAGTTGAGGAAAAAACAGTGTGCTCTGTTGCAACATCCCTACCGTTTGGTCTCTCAACTCTTTTGAAAGTTGGATAACTTAAAGAAAATTGAGAAAGATCATTATATTCATTCCATCCATAATCAGCTATTTGTCCTAAAGCATTTGCTGGACCTGGTGTATTTGCTCCCCCAACATGGGCATACAAAGGGAAATCGCCATATTCAGAAATCCAATCCAAAAAATATGTTCTGGCGCTTCGAACTGGACCTAGACTCTCAGCTGGATTGCAATAATAGATTGCTAAAAATCTTGTTATTCCTCCTTCTGCTACTGCTTCATATACAACATCTGCTGTAGACAATCCAGACTGTGGTCTTGCTTCTTCATGGTTTTCAATCATGACCCCCAAGGGTCTGTGTTTTTCCCACCATTCTCTTTGTTTTTTTGAATATTTTTCACCATTTAAAGGACAAGGTTCAGTTTTTGGAAGACCATCAAACGACAACTCATTTGATGTTTCAGTAGACGCTAACTGTTTGGGATTCTCAGATTTTTGAGAAAAAACTGCGTAAGATATTTCAGCTGAAACAATATATACTATGACAACCAATGCAATTGATAAAATCGTATTTTTACTCATAATTATGCTGATTTTCCCATAGATAATGCCATTTTCTCCTCATCAGTCAATTCATAATCTTGTGATTTCCCTTTTATAATTTTTTTGGCGTACCATCTTGTGCCAGAACGCGCGTAAAGAGCAGAAATTATTACACCAGTATTATGTCCATCAGTTAGCGATAAAATAAAACTTTGGTCTCCTCCAGTATCTTTAAAAGGATTAAAACGAACAAGTCCAATTTTTTGAATATGGAAAAGTCCAGCTTTTTGTATTTTATCACAATATGATTTTAAATAATCAATGTCTTTTTTTGCTGAATTTGCA
>CAYJRY010000038.1:0-12591 GCA_964372855.1 uncultured Gammaproteobacteria bacterium
ATGTAGAGATAATTGGGTAAAATGATAGAAGAATACATTTTCACCAAAGGTTGAATAGGCTATAGATAGGTAACCATAGCTGAAAGGTCTGTAGAATAAACCTCCTTTTCCGATTGTGAATAATTTTAAAGTATTTGTAAATGAATTTAATTCGCTAGTGTGAGCTTTAATTACCAAATCATCCCAGACAAATTCGCCAAACAACGAATTAAAATATACTGCAAATCCAATTAGTGAAAATACAAGGATAGTTTTTGGAATACTGTTAAGAATGCTATCAAAAAAATTATTTTCTATATAATTCTTCACGACTCTAACTAATAAAATAACACTTATTAAGGAGATAAATCAATTCCTTAAGCTGAGGTAAGTAGAATTATTGAAGTTAGATATTCTTGACGATCAAGATTTTGATTGTCTTGAATATTTGAAATCCTGAATAAGTTGACTAAGGAATCAAGTCATCGAGGATTCAATGTCAAAAATATCCAACTTCCAACTTCAAGAATTCCAAAGGATTTACTCGCTTTTAGACTGTATGCCTAACAACCACCCCACTAATCTCAGCATTCGCCTTACCTATTATTCATAGCGCGGCTCATGCTTCGATTTTCGCGGGGCGAGACTTGCAGACCTGAATGAAGTACTTGATTTAAGAAGGGTTATTCACTCTTAGACTGTATGCCTAACAACCACAATACAGCTTCTTTTTTGTAGCGTCTGTCACCTCGGGAATTAATGCGAATTGCCGGAAGTTTTCCTCTTTTGCCCCAACGCTTTATTGTGAGAGGGGAGACTCGAAGAATTTGCGCGACTTCTCTTACTGTCAGAAGATCGGGTAGGTTGGTTATTGATACATTTTGATTAACCATAGCCTCGCGACTATAACTTTTATAATCATTATAATCGTTATGCAACTATAAAATAACAAAGTGGTACACTAATGTCAAGATAGCAAAATATTAAATCGCTGAACTACGCAGAATATTACGCAAATTTTATGATAAAGTATCACGAGTATCAAAAGTACCACGAGTATCACGGGGAGTTTATGGGGATATTTTAGACCTATATCTAAAAAGGAAATAAGAAGCTTCCGACCTCTTTTTATAGAATTCCTGATATTCATAGTCTGTCCTATAATTGAGGATCAGGCAAATTTCACTTTGGGCTTCTAGTTCGAGAAGCGAAGTTTCGGCAGTTTCCATGAAATGCAACTTTTCTCTTGTACTTTTCTTTAGATAGCCTTCGACAAAGTTTGACAATGCAGAAACAACCGCTCTTCTAATTTGAGATTTTAATCCAAACTCTTCGGATCTAGGCATCTTTTCGGTTAACTTATAAGTCAAAACTAGTAAGTGTTTCAGTTTTTGCCAAACTATCAATTTATGATAACTTTTGTTTGACTTATCCATACTTGCGGTACTCGTGCTACCCGTGATACTCTTACTTCAGCTCTACCGTTGCTCCAGTTGCAGCAAGCTTTGTCTTGGCTTCCTCAGCCACCTTTTTGTTGACTTGTGTCATTACTTCTTTTGGCGCAGCATCAACCAAGTCTTTAGCTTCTTTGAGTCCCAAAGTTGGAACCAATTCTCTAAGAGCTTTTATAACTGCAATTTTATTTGCTCCTGAATTTGCAATTACAACATTAAATACAGTTTGTTCTTCCTTCGGCTCACCACCGCCTTGTGCGGAGGCAGTTTGTGCTGCTGGTGCCGCTGCCATTGCTTGTGCCGAAACTCCAAATTTTTCCTCGAGTACCTTTACCAAATCCGAAAGCTCAAGAACTGACATTTCCTCAACTGCTTTTATTAATTCATCTTTTGTAAGTTTTGCCATAATACACCTCCTTTCAGTCGGTGAAATTCGAAATTCAAAATTCGAAATCCGAAACAATTTTCAAAATTCTAAATTCAAATGTTCTAAAAATTTTGAATTTTGTATTTTGGTCGTTTGAATTTGTTTCGAGTTTCGATATTCGGATTTAGGATTTTTTCTGCTGGATAGCAGAAAGTGTCAATGCTAATTTTTGTATATTCCAATTCAACGCTTTATGTAATCCAAAGATGGGTGATTTTAGACCGCCGACCAACTGAGCAAGAAGCACTTCGCGAGAGGGGAGAGTAGAAATTTTTATCAGTTCATCACTCGTTAGCGCTTTGCCATCTAGAATGCCAAATTTGATTTGCGGAAGATTGAATTCTTTTATTGCTTTGGCGATTTCTTTAAGAGGCAAAACAGGATCACCATATAAGAAAAGAGTAGCTGTAGTGTTCTGATTATTCGAAATCCTAAATTCGAAATCCGAAACATTATTTAAATTTGTATTTTTGTCATCCGAATTTTGAATTTGTTTCGAATTTAGTGCTTCGGATTTTGAATTTAATAACGAGAATTTAAGCAGAGTATTTTTAGTTATAACAAGATCAGCATTAAGTTTTTTAATAGCCGTTTTAAGGCTTTCTAGTTGCTTGTGAGTAAGCCCCTGGTAATTGGTGAAAACCAAACCTTTACTTTTGGCTAGTTTCTCAGCAAGACTTGCAACTATTTTTTCTTTTTTAGCACGATTTGGGCTTATTTTCTTATTCATAAAAAAACTCTCCTAAGAGAGTTTTACGTTATCTAAAATCCGTCCACGCCTGTCTTCGCTTCACCGCGTCAAACGCGGCTTCGCTTGCAGGCGAACTCGGCTTTCAGCTTCCGTTCCTCGGCAAGACTTATTTTTCTGCTTGCTGTCTTAGGATAACCTTATGATATCAAATAGTCTATTCAAATGTCAACCACTATATTGATTAATTAACTCTAGTCAACCAGAAGTGCGCGCACCTTCTGAAATAAACAGAATCAAATTTATAATAATTTATTTCCGTACTGTCGCATGACTTCACGATACTTTCTATAGTCCTGCCGCCAAAAACTTCTGTATTCTCACGGCCAAATCTTGCAAAAATAGCATCTCTTGCTTTTGGAGTAACTATCATAAGTTTTACATTAGATAATTTTACTCTATTTGTAAGCTGAATTTCAAAAGGCATATGCTTGTTAGCCTCGATTTTTAGAGGAGTTTCAGATAATATATTTCTTTGAATTATCCATACGCCGCTTCTAAGCTCGGGAATTTCATTAATTGTGTATCCAATAACCTTATCTAAATTATCTGATACAAATGTTCCGCTATTTGGTTCTGTTGTTGCATTAAATCCAACCCCCCCTTGTTCAAAAAAGCTTTGAAGCTTCTTGTCTATATTTATACTGGACTGTTCCAAATTAAGAACTGTAGTTACTTGTGAGCCTTCAGCTCTAAATAGATAATTATCGCTTATTTTATTAGTCAATTCAAAAGTTAATTCATGAGCTCGAGATGGAATATGGCTAACTTCAAATAAGCGTCCTTTGTCTATAAAATTTGGTACAGATGCAATAATCTGTGCCTTTGAGTAATTCCAAAATTCTTTTGGAAGATTAACTGAGTTGCCAATAATTCTCAAGCCATATCCAGCAAAATAGTTCTGAAGTTCAGGTACAGGGGCAGCTACATATTGGCTAATTAACTCATCTTTATTTGAAAGTAGCTTGGTAAATTCAGTCAGAGTTTTTGGTTTAGAGAGTACTGTATTTTCATAAGATAAGTTAATAATTATATCCCTATCTATTCCAATTTGCGCAAGCTCTTCAGCTACGGAAACTGCTTTTTCAATTGCGGTATTTAGATCACCTACCTCATCCAAAGAGCTTATGGCAATGTTGTATATGCTTGTTGTATAACTTTGATAATGTAGTCCGAAAATTGGCTTGAAATATTTTTCATAAAGCTCATAAGATACTCTAGCGTGAGTATTATTTAAAATCGCAATTGGAGTCAACACTTTATGTGATTTTATTACTCCTAAAGATTCTTCGCTAATTCCTGCGTCTTTTAAGAAATTCGCGAAAGAAATCGTGAAAATTGAGTCTAGTTCCTCATCGGTTTTAGCACCCCAACTTATGAAATCATTAAAACTGTTGCTCGATTTAATGACATCTTCTATTTCAGTGTTTGAAGCTCCTACTTTTCTTAGTCTTGTTACAACTGAGAAAATTGACTTTTCAACTCCTTCAGCGTAATTTCCATCTGCGTTAGCGAAATAAACTGTATATGATTTAACCCAATTATTGAAATATATATCAAGAGCTTCTTTTGGAGCATGCGGACCAAATTCTAGTAAATCCAGAATGTCATCAATTTCTGGTACATACAATTTATAAGAGACTGGATCTATTCCGGCAAGTTGGAACGCGTATGATCGTAAACTTTCAGAATTTCTTATGAGTGGGCTTCTTTCTAAAATCTGCCCAATTCTAAATTCAAAACTTGATAGCCAAACCTTTCCTGATTTTTTAGCTAGATATGTTTGAATTGCAACTTGAATACGCTCATCCGGGGTAAAATGTTTTAGATAATCAAGTTTTATCTTATCTACCACATCCTGGCCAACTATCAGAACAAAATCAATTTCTTCGCCATTGCCTTTATTTAATTTTGGTGCCGCGTCAATTGCTGTTTCTGCTTGTTCTCTGGTTAATCCATAAGTATCCTCAATGACTTTAATTGTCGCTTCTTTGCCAATTTGGTTAGTGCTATCTATGATGCTTTTTGGTCTTGTGGTTAGTTTGGACAAGAAGGTGCATAGTTTTCTGGTGACATTGCCGCATGCATTGAATGGAACAAAACCAGTTGCTAGGTTAATTGGATCAATAGTTGAGGCAACAAGATGGTAAAGAATCCTTTTTGATTTGTGCCCTGCGCTGTGAAGAGATGCGAGTCTATCTTCTGAGAGCGCATGAAGAGTGTCAAAATTTCTGTCTTTATTGATTTCTGATATAAGTAAGTCATAGTTAATAGTTTTTGGAGGAAGTTCTCTTGATATGAATTGTCTAAAGTCATATACACTTTTAAGGTGTGAGAGATTGGGATTAACAGCAGCTATTTTATCAGCAAGAAGCGCAAACTCCTCAAAACTTGCCCTCCAAGCCTGTCTTTTATTGTAATCATCATAATTTGCCATGTAAAGAATTAAATCTATTTCTCTTTGTTTTAATATCTCAATAGGATTTGAAGCACAATAGGGACTTAATCTTTCATCGTAGGTTTGACAAAGTTTCACTCCTTCTTCAATTGAAGGATCATACTTTACTCCTATATACATCCATCCTCTTGGTGACAAGGAGTTACCATCAACTAGTTCTTTGTAGGCATAGATGATAGGAACAAACTCTGGACTAAAGGTTTGTCTGTAGACCTCGCCATATACTTCAGCCGCGCTCCCATATGTTTTTTGACTGTCAAACCATTTAGCAAGCTCATTTAAAGCTCCAGCAGATTCAAATTGTCCGTCTCTTCCTTGTCTTACAGAAGTATCATACAATGCTAATTGAGATATAATTGGATCGGTATTAGCTCCTAGTTCTTTGATAATTCTTTCTTCATTCATTTTTACCTTCCCTAATATGTAGCTTCTTTTTCCTGAGAAATAGTTACAAAAATCTTTATCTTGGGTTGTTGCGGAGATTAGGTCTGCATTTACAACTGCGCATTTCTCATCATAAAATTTAACAATCGAATTGTACTTGAAATCCAAAAAGTTTTTACCTGTTGCATTTAATGACACGATCCGATTTCCATTCGAATCAAAAGTTACACTGACAAATCCTTTGTAGGTATTTAGAATATCCTGAATTGTTCTTCCTTGTTTTACTTCTTCCCGCAATACATCATAGGTTGGAATTTTAGCCCATATATCATTTAGATTATTTAGTCTTTCAACTGTATATATTATGGATACATCCTCAAGAAACTCTAAGGTCTGAACAAATGGAGCACCCCATCCTCTGGTATTTGACGTGAAAGGAACACGAGGGAGATCCTTGTAAAATGCGCCTTGTATGTAATCAATAAAGCTTACAGTTGCAGCACCAGATAATGCACCAGTCCTATCAAGAACTATACTATCAGCAATTGCGTCATTACCACGCATAAAGCTTCCTCGTGTGTCTGAGAAGATTACATAGATAGCTTTGTTGCCAACTTGATTATTATCAAGAGACCAGTTTGTATAGGTTTGAGAGTAAGGGATGGGTGTGGCACTGGATAGTCCTGACAGGGTATTTGATATTTTCATCTGCGTACATGAAGTAAGGGTGTCAACACAGTTGAGGGATAGATTTACTGTATTTGAGATTGTTGCTTGCTGATCATTATTGATCTTTACATATGATCCGCCAGTTGTTCCAAGTGGCGGTCTGTCAAGAATTATTGAATCTCCAGAGGTATTACTCCAGTTGCCAAAGCTGTCTTTAAACTTTACAAATACAGCATGAGTTCCATCTCTATCAGATAGAGTGAATGATTTTGTTTTGGAGAAAGGTATTTCTTCTTGATTATCTATTGCTACAAAGGAAGTTGATATTTTCATTGAGGAACAACCGCTACTATCAGTACAAGTGAGCTTGAGAGTTACTCCTCTTGTGTTACTAAACTCTTGATTGTTGTTATTACCAACAATTGTTATTGATCCAACAGGTGGAGTTGTATCAGGAGTGGGAGTGGGAGTATTAGTTGGTGTAGGAGTAGATGTGGGTGTTGGAGTTGGTGAATTTATGGGTGTAGAGGTTGGAGTGGGAGTTGGTGTTGGCGGAAGAACACATTCTATTGTATCAATATTAAATCCTCCTGGATTAGGAGGAGTCTGATTAGTTGATGCGTCAAATCCAAAAAGAAGTTTATTAGTTCTGTATGTAGTTGTAGTTGATGGAAGCCATACATAGTCTAGATTTCCTGAAATACTATCTATTGTTGTTCCCTGATTATTCCCATCATATACATAGACAAACTCCTTATTTAGATTGGTTGTGTATTTAATACGTAGTCTTGGAAGGTAGCCAATAGGACAGGTATATGTTCCTGATAATTGACACTGTGTTCCAGTTTTAAAAGTTGATGAGGAGTTACAAAGAGAAAGTCCTATTCCATATTGGTTGGTACATGCTAGATTGTTTATACCTACTGATAGATTAATGCTATTTCCTCCGTAGCAAAACTGTGATGGGACAGGAGTTGAGGTGGGTGGAGTTGAGTAGGGAGTAGAGTATGGAGTTTCATAGACAGGTGGCTCAGTTGTTGGAGTTGGTGTTTTGGTTGGAGTGGGTGTTGGAGTTTTAGTGGGAGTTGGTGTTGGCGTTGGTGCATCTCCACAGAATACATCTGATGTACATATTACTTTATATGAAGTATTAGCGTCTCCTGTATCAGTACATGATTTAGTATCATTGGTACTTGAGCAGAAAGAACTAGTAGTTGCACTTCCAGAACACCCAAGTTGTGTATAGACATAGGTGGTACATATATAGCTGTAGTGGAAGGCTAGTGATTGTTGTTGGTTGAAAGAGTGAGAAAAGATTAGAAAGACAATTAGAGCAGTTGAAAAGAACAAAATTTTTTTAAAAATAGCCGACATGAATAGCTTAAATTATACAATAATTGCGGTTAACTAAGTCAAGTAGGCACAAATAGTAGATATGTGAAGCAAAATTACTATATCAACCATTTTAAAGATACATAAAATGTGGATAACTTGTGGGTAAAGATAATTATGGGATATATACAGCTAATTTTTGGCTGGACGTAAAAATTGTCAAGTGTAAAAAGTAGATGTGCCAAGCTAATCCACCTCGAAGGTGGTCAAGGCAAAGGTGGTCAAGGCCAAATTATCTTCTTTTAGGATTTAAATAAGGCCGCATCAAATTTGCAGTGGCCATGACAAAGCCTTTTTCTCTTACCAAATCTTCAAAACCATTAATTTTCTCAATATCAAAATCATTTGTTGCTTTGTACACAAGTCTTAAGACTTCTTGTTCAGTTTTGGGAATATATGGCATTGCATCAAACCTAAGAAAAAGTAGCCATTTCCTTATAATTGGTGATCTTTCTCCAATTATCTTTGTAAATTTTAATGACCTTCTAAATTCCAATAGATTATATATCTCCCTCTGAACTAGTCTTTTTAGACATTGTTCTTGCGAGTATATTTTCTCTTGGAAAAATTACCTTGACCTGGCTGCTGCAGCAAACGGATGGTAAAGATATGTTTTGCCCTGTTTTTGTGGAAAAATAGGAATTACATTATATCCTTCACGTTTTAACTTATGGTAGGTTTCTGTGTGTATTGCACCTATATGTCCAACGGTTGCAATTACGTTAGGTTTATTGACCTCTTCTAAGAAAGTTTCTGCAAAAGCTGCATCTCTTTTAAATTCTTCTGCCATAAGAATTATTCGTTCTTGAAAAAATGGTAAAGCTTTTAAGAATTCACCTTCATAAACCCATTCTATAGTTTTTTCACCTGCTTCAATAGCTTTCTCTGTTCGTTTTTTATTTTCAATTAGCTCATCTTCTGGTAATCCTTTTTCAAAAACAAATGCTACTCTACCTGGATTTTTTCTATCTAGTGAATCGATTTTTTTAAGCTCATAGCCAGGAAAACCTAGAACATGAGGAATTTCCTTTTTCATTTTTTTTATTTCATTTCTTGAAGGCTCACGATGGTGTATATTACGGAAAGTTAAGTTTATGTAAGCTTCTAATTGCGATACCCCAAGGGAAGTTTTTATACTTCGACTCTTAACAGATAATTCTTCTCCTAAAGTATCGTTATCCGCATTTTCCGAAAAGAAGACGACCTCTCCAGATTTAGATGACTTTAGGTGCGATTTGCCAATACCAATAAGCGTATTTATACTTGAAGAATACTTCTTATCATGGGCTCCAAATGCAATGTGAATTGGCACACTTTTGGGATCTCTTTCCTTGTTCATAATGGAGATAATTATACATTGCGATACTAAAATAGTCAAACTATAGGGTAATTGAGGGGGCTATGAGAATCTAATTAGCCTCAGCTATTAGCTTTTAATGTTGAAATAACGCTACCTTCCTTGATGAAAGGAAAATTTGCTCTAATAAAATCCAACCTTTTAGGATAATTTCTTGCCAGATATTCTGGGTTGGTTGTAAAAATCCGAATACTCTCTGCCAAATCTTCTCTAAAAATTTTGTGCTCATTACTGCCATACATTTCTTTGTGTTTAACTACATAATCACTGACATACTTGGGTCTTTGTGGTGAAGATTCTTCCTCAATAATTCTCTTATATTGATCAGATGTACTTTTATCAAGTTGGGCGGCCTCGTAACAATGAGAGACCTCATGTACAATAGTACCTAAAATAAAAGCTCTCATTTTATCTTCAGATGAACTAAGTTCAATATCAGCCAAGTAGTCAAAATCATCTGGACTCTCAACCCCAAAACTTCCTAAGCGAATTATACGAAGGCGAGGATTTAATCCAGAATCAGCTCGAACTTTATAAGTATGTTTCAATTTTGTTGGATCATCGATTCCTTCCAAAAGCATTTCAGCCTGCAAATAACTTTCTTTGCCTTTTGCTATTATTCTATTATCTTCAGGTTGGATAATGCCTTTTCGAAATAACTGATTTCTTTTCTCAAGATGTTGACTTTCGTTAGTGAAAATTAAATAATCATCATTCTTAATAATTCTACCCACTTTTGCTTTCCTTAATGCTTCTAAAGTAAAAGTATCTTTCAAGAACTGGAGAACTTTTTGATTGGAAATAGACGGATCTTTTGTATCTTCAAAGCCTTCAATTATTGGTCCTTCAATCAATATCTGTTTTGCCTCAGAAAGGTTATTTGCGGCATCAGAGATAAGCGCAGTATCGAGACCATTTTGTATCTCTGCTAAATCTTCTCTAGTAGTTTTTGCAATGTCTTGGGCAGTTTGTCTGAAATTTTCTCTTAATCTCTCAAGAGTGGATTTTTCCTCTTCAGTTAGGAAATTTAGTTCTTCTAAGACCGATAGTCTTTTTCTTTCATAAACCAGACGCCTATTTGGAGCATCGGGATATCTTCTTCCGGAAAAATAATATCCATGTTTTTTCTCAAGTTCTGAAAGCTTTGTTCGTGCATCATGCGTAGATAGTCTAGGGTGGGTAGCAATAATCCTATCAACTAACTTATCGTGTTGAGATTTTGCTCCTTTGTCTTGCCGAAGCTCTGCATGCTCGTTAGATATTGGATTAGTACCTTCTAAATTACCTTCCATATTTGATTCTAAGTCTATACTATCTAATTACAGTTCATTAGAGACAAAATATGTTGCCCCTATCTGCATTTGTATTTTAGCTCATTGATGGGAGAATATAAAGAATGTATGACTGGCAACTCGTGGGGCACATACACCTCTTGACAATTGTATATTTCCGCAAGAAAATAGAATGGTTATAGAAATCAATGCCAATGTAAAGTAATAATGAGTAATAAAACTTTTAGTAGTTATTTTTGGATGAAAAGTTAAGGAGATAATTACATTACAGGTGAAGCACGCTCCCTGAGTGCTTTTAAATAGGTTTGGTAGTAGAGGCAACTTGAAACAACCAGCCTGAATATTGGGGAATAGTTTGTGATGAAGATTTTTTTGAGCGAGAGAGTCAAGCAGGAGCTGAGTAAATAAGCGTATCTTTTTCTGTGACGGCCGTCTCAATACATGATACATGCTTTTGCGCCATTGCTTTCTCTTTTAAAATTGATACAATACAATTAATATTATGGAGAAGAATGTTCTTAATTATAGGGTGATAATTGAGCCAGAAAAGACGGGCAAAAAAATTGTATACAATGCGTTTTGCCCTACCCTTGGCGTTGCAGACTATGGAGATACTATTGAGGAAGTTCTTTCAAGTATCAAAGACGGTATAGAGCTAGCAATAGAGTCTTTATTGGAGGAAAAAAAAGAAGTACCAAAGGATAATGTTGACGAACAGCTCATCGCTACAGTACGAATTACTTCAAGCAAATTTTCTCCTGCGATATGAGCAAACTTTCTAGGAATGTGAAGCCAAAGCGTCTCATTAAGGCTCTTTTGAAAATTGGATTCGAGGATTATAAAGGAAAGGGAAGTCATCGAAGACTACGTCACCCAGATGGTCGCTGGACGCAAATACCAGTTCACCCAAAACCAATTCCTCAAGGAACTCTTAAAAAGATTCTCAATCAGGCAGGAGTATCTAGCGAAGAACTCGAGAAGATATACTGATTTGGGTTATCGCAAAAATAAGTGGCAGCGAAAATCTGCGATAGATATAGATAATTAAAAAAAGGACATGTGCCAAGCTAATCCACCTCGAAGGTGGCTAATTTAAGGTGGCTAATTTACATTTGTGCTATACTTATTTTATGGTTGAAGAAAAATCTGATAAAGACCCTTCTTTAATTGGAAAAATTGAAAGTATTGTTCAAGGAGACTCTTTTAGTTGGAGAGATCTTGGTTATAAAAGTCCAGATGAGGCACTTATTAGATATGTAGGGTTTATAAGGACTGTTCCAGAGATGTATCTTCCTAAGGAGTTGTTGCCTCCTAATCGTAAACTAAGTCAACCTTTACCTCTGGATTTAGAAATTAAAGCATTGGTTTTAGCAGGTCTAATTGGAGATCAAAATGCTTTGGTCACCTCATCAGAACTTATAACTAGTGGTTATAATGTATGGGGATTAAATACGGAGGAGCTGAAGGGTTTGAAGGAAGAAATTCTTCCCTCTGCACGAGAGTGGGCAGATAAACAGATTGAAACGGACAAAGAAAAAATCAAAGAGAACCAAGAATCTAAGGAGCGTTTTTTACTAGAATCATGGAATGTAGATAGAATGGATTTGTTGGCCGATCTAATTAGTTCTTTGCCTTCACGTCAAGTGCGGAACATAAAAGAATTAGTTGAGAGATATAAAAACATTCAAAGACCAATAATAGCTTCCTTAGCAAAAGAATTAGAAGAGATAGTGAAAATAGAAGATAGCAACACAAGAAGAGAAACGGTGCATGAATTGGCCAATAAATTAATAGGCATAGTTGGATATTTAACGTATTTAACGCCTAATGAAATTAGAGAAATCAATCAATTCGAACATTCAAAAGGCTTTCTATTTTTGGATACATTCAGAGATATTTTTCCTTTGATTTATAACTCTTCAACCCTTGCCAAGCAAAGGGATGAGTTGTTTGAAACTACAGGGCGCTTTGTCTCTTCGGGAAAAGAAGCAGATCTTATTAATCAAAGAGAAGGAGCTATAGATAGCTTATTGTATGGGGCAAAGGATAATCACTCAGTAAGATCTAGGTTGGATAAATTAAGAGGTAGAAGGGGGAGAAGACGAGTTTCATTAGGGATTGAGGTACCTACGGAAGAAAAATTGGATTAACAACATACGTTTAGAGTTGTCTTTGAAAAATTCTCTGTAACATTTATATAAAACGGTTGGAATGATGCTTATTGCAAACTAGACCGAAAATTAAACCTCTAGCTTTATTCCAGGACTCATTGTTGACTTCAATGTTATATTTATTATTTTTTCTTTTTTTATAGCATCAAGAGCTGTTTGTATATTTTCGGATAACTTTTTTGTTCCAAATGAAATTTTGCCAACTGTTAAGTGAATAATAGGAGTTTTTGCTTCTGTTCTAAAGTTAATTTGACCTTTCT